>JBBIOE010000039.1:0-42439 GCA_037443525.1 Archangiaceae bacterium
GCCACCGCCACCGGAGCGGCCATGGCCACCGGCGCGGCGGCGACGGCCGGAGCGGCGGCCTCGGGAACGGGCGAGACGTGCGCGACGCCGGCGCCCCGCTCGACGCGGATGACCGTGCCGCCGAGCGTGATCGAGTCGCCGAACGACAACGGGCTCTTCATGACGCGCTTGCCGTTGAGCAGCGTGCCATCGGTGGTGCCCATGTCGGTGACGGTGAGCGAGCCGTCTTGAGCGACGTCGATCACCGCGTGAATACGCGCGACCTTCTCGTCATCGAGCGTCAGATGCGCCGAGGCCAGGCGACCGATCTTGATGATGTCTCGGTCGAAGTCCTTGGTGGCGACGAGCTGCTCGCCCTTGAAGACCTTCAGTGTGAGAGGGACGGCCACGAGCTGCCTCCTGCGACGACGTTCGAGCTGCTGAGACTGACACCGCGCATGCGACTGAGTTCCCTGCTGCGGCTACAGCTCGCCCACCGACTGCATGACCTTGTCCTTGAACTCGTCCCGAATCTTGATGAGGTTCGAGTGCTTCACCGTCTTGCGGGCCTCGACGTACTCGCCGTCGGGCTTGGTGAGATCGCCCTCGATGGTGTCATCCTCGAAGCTGTACTCGGTCTGCTTCTTGTAGGTGACGTTGCCACCGGCGCCGCCCTTCTTGTCCTGGGCGAAAACCGACCCAGCCACAAGCACCACCAGAATCCACAGCAGCCGTTGCATTGCTCCTCCTGGCCCCTTCACGCGGGCGGATGCTACCAATTCTCACTCGGGTTGAAAGAGGCAGAACAGGACTAGGTATCAGGAATGCCTACATCTTCCCTACCGAGTCGCGCAGCTTGTCGTCGAAGTTCATACGCACCTGGATCATCGAGTTGAACTTGGGCGGCGGGCGGCCGTAGGTGACGCCGAGATCGGGTTGATCGAGCGTCCCTTCGATAACGTCGCTCTCTCCGAAGATCAGGTTCTGCGCCTTGGGCGGCTGCGTAGGCGCGGGGTTCTCTTTCGGCTTCGTCTGCGCGAAGACCGGAGCGGCGAGCAAGAGCACGACGACGAGGCGACGGACCATGGGACTCCTCCTGTGAATCCCCCTCCGACGCCTCGCCGTGACCCGGTGTTCCCTCAGAGCCCGTCCGAGGGCTCGTCCGAGTCCTTCTTGGCAGCGGCGGGCGCGGCCGGAGCCTTCGCCGGCGCGGGCGCGGCGGTCGGCGGAGGCGGAGCCTTCTTCTCTTCCTTCTTCGGCTCCTCGGCCTTGGCCGGAGTCCCCTTGGAGTCGGGGCCGGGCTTGGCGCCTTCGTCCTTCAAGGCGTCCTTGGCGGCGCCGCCCTTCGCCTCGGCCTGCTGGCGCTTGAGCTCCTCTTCCTTCTGCGCCTTCTCGGCGGCCTCGACCTCGGCGGCGGCCTTCTTGGCCTCCTCCTCCATCTTCGCGGCCTCCTCGGCGGCCTTCTTGTCCTCGATGCGCTTCTGAATCACGGCTTCCTGATCCTTGATCAGCTTGGCCACGTTCACGCCCTGGGGAACGTTGGCCTCGCCGCCGCGCAGGAGAAGGTACTGCTTGTACATCTCGATGGCCTTCTCGGGCTCGCCCTTGAGCCCGACGATGATGCCGCGGTTCAGGGTGATGGCCGCGATGTCCGGCTTGAGCTTCTGGGCGGCGTCGTACATCTGCAGCGCCTTGTCGAGCTGGCCCGTGCCCTTGTAGGCGATGCCCAGATCGACGAGCGCCTCGGGGTTGTTGCCGTTGGCCGACAACAGCTTGCGCAGGTGCTCCTCGGCGCCGGAGAAGTCGTCCTTGGCCATCGCCATCTTCGCGAGCTCGTAGTGCGCCTGCACGTAGTCGGGCCGCACCTCGATGGCCTTCTTGAACTGGACCTTCGCCTTGAGGGGCTCCTTCTCCGCGAGGTTGACGAGGCCGAGCGTGTAGTAGATCTCGGGATCCTGATCGGTGAGCTTCATCGCGCGCAGCGCGATCAGCCGCGTCATCGAGTACTGCTTCTTCTCGAAGTTGATCAGCATGAGCGTCTTGAACGCCTGCACGGTCTTCGGGTCGCGGAAGAGCGCCGCGCGGCAGAGCTCCTCGGCCTTGTCGAGATCGCCGTGGCGCCGGGCGATCTCACCCAGGCGGGCGCGGCTGGAGGCGTCGTCGGGGTAGGTGTCGGCGATCTGCTGGTACACCTTCGCGGCCCCGGCCTCGTCGCCCTGGTTCTGCATGATGACGGCGAGGTTCTCGGCGGCCTGGCGGAGGGTCTTCTTCCGGCCGAGCGCCTCCTTGTAGTGGGCGATGGCCTCCTTGGTCTTGCCCTGCTTCTCGGCGAGCACGCCCAGGTTGAAGTCGGCCTCGGCGAGGCTCGAGTCGGCGTCGGCCGCGGCCTGGAAGCGCTTCTCGAGCGACGCGTAGTCGACCTTCCCGGACTTCTTCTGCTCGTCATAGGCCTTCACGGCGTCTTCGAAGGTGAGCTTCGCCTTCGCCGAGACCTGCGGGACGATCTCCGTCTGCACGGGCTCTTCGGACTTGCCGTTCTTGCCCCGGCCCGAGCCGTCGGACACCTCCGGACCGCCGACCTTCACGTTCTTCGAGCTGACCGTCGACGAGGTCGCGCACGCGGAGAGCACGCCGACCGCCGCGAGCGCGGCGACGAGAATGCGGGTGTTCATAGCGGCTCCTCCGGCTCAACGTCCTGTGACTTCTTGGGTGGCGGCTTGGCGCCGCTGTCGGGCTTCGGGGAGTCCTCGATGACGGGCTCCTTGCTCTTCTTCGGCGAAGGCGGCGGCTCGTCGAGGTCCTTCGGGGGATCGTCGCGCACGTCGGCGACGGCCGAGGTGGTCTCCTTGGCCTTCTGCTGAATCTCGGCCGCCTTCTCCTTCGAGATCACCGGAATCGGCTGGATGCTGGTGAGGATGTCCTGCCCGATGGACATCGACTTCTGGGCGTCGAGCTTGAGCTCGAGCACCTCCTCCTCCATCGGCGGGTAACGCTCGGGCTTGTACTTGGTGCGCAGCTGCTCGAGCGCGGCGACGGTGCAGGGGTTGAAGACGTCGAGCTCCTGGCTCTTCTGCACCGCGGCCTCGAACGCCTCGGTGGCCTTCTCCTTGAGCTTGAGATCGTTCACCTGGGCCACGAACTGCATCTTCACCTCGACCAGGAGCTCTTCGGGGATGCCCTTGGGCACCGGCGGGTTCTCGAGCTGGGTGGCGAACTGATCGTAGGCGAGGCCGATCTTGTGGAGCGCGCAGATCGCGGGGTCGGCGGCCTTGAGCGTCACGGTGTGCGTGTACTTCTTCTGGATCTCGGTGAGCGCGGTCGCCTTGTTCTTGATGGAGGCCTTCAGCTCGCCGACGTTCTGCAGCGTCGACCACTTGAGCTTGAGGCTCGAGTAGTAGGCCCAGTCCTTCTCGTTGTCCTGGAAGTCGGCGCGGCCCACGCCGTCGAGGGCGGCGACCTCCAGCGACTCCTTCTGCTTCTTGGAGAGCTTGTCGTAGTAGTCGGCGATGCGCTGGAGCACGCCCCGGGCGGCCTTCGCGTTGTGCATCTTCTCTTCGTAGATGGTGGCGATGCGGGCCTCGGTGGCGAGCACCTTGTTGGGGTCCTTCACCCAGGCCTTCTCGTACTCCTCGAGCTCGCGGGCGACCTTCTGCCAGTTCCCCATCTTCTCATAGAGGTCGATGATCGACTTGGAGACGGCCTCCTTGTCCTTCGAGTCGGGCCACAGCTCGAGGTACTTCTCGCGGTTCCTGAGCGCCTTCTGGTACTGCCCGAGGCCCTCGCGGAAGATGCCGGCGTTGAAGAGCGCGTCCTGGGCCTTCGCCTCCTCCCAGACCTGCTCGCCCGGGTCCTTCTTCTTGTCGTCGTCCTTGGCGCCCTTCTTCGGCGCCGCCTTGGCCGCGGGCTTCTTGCCGCCGCCGGCCTTCGTCTTCTCGAAGTTGGCGACGTAGGTCTCGTAGTAGTCGGCCGCCTTGGCGTAGTCGGTGGTGGCCTCGTAGCCCTCGGCGAGCGCGAACATGCAGACGGGCACGTTGGGCGACTTGGGGAACTTCTCGATGATCGTCTTTCTGATCTCGATCGCCTTGTCGAGCATCTTGGCCTTGTAGAAGTCGATCGACGCGTTGAAGAGCGCCTTGTCGGCGAGCTCGGACTTGGGGAACTCGTTCACGAAGGTGACGTAGGCCTCGGCCGCCTTCTGGAAGTCGTTGCGCGCCTCGAGCTGGTTGACGAGCTTGAACGAGGTCTTCTCGATGATGTCCTCGAGCTCGGTGCGGAACTTGCCCACCGCGAGCTTGGGCTCGGCGTGGAACTTCCGCGCCCACTCGTTCACCTTGGCGATATCGCCGAGGAGGTTGTACGAGTCGAGCACCAGGTTGGCGCAGATCTCGCCGGCGCGATCGTTCTCGAACTTGTAGTCGGGGTACTTGAGGGCGATCTCCGAGAAGCGGGCCACCGCTTCATCGAGCCAGTTGTAGTCGTAGTAGATCTTCGCGATCTTGTAGGTGATCTCGACCTTCTTCTCGCCCTTGTCGACGTACTTGAGGTAGCGCTCGGAGGCCTCGAGGAGGTTCTTCTTCGCCTCGGGAATGGTGCCCTTCTTGTTCGGGTCGGCGGCGGGCGGCGCGTCCTTGCCGGCCTCGTTCTTCACCACCTGGTCCCAGGCGAGAATGGCGTTGTAGGCCGCGTTGCTCATGTACCTGCCGGGCTTCGCCGGCGTCTTGAAGGTGCCGTCCTCCTGCTCCTCGCCCTTCTCGAGGCGGGTGATGTCCTTCTGGAAGACCTTGGAGTAGTTCTCCGCGGCCTCGCGGTACTTGTTCAGGTTGTCGTTGAGCAGCTCGGCCCAGAAGAAGCGCAGGTCGTAGGCCTTGGGGTTCTTGGGGAAGAGCGCGAGGTAGTCGGCGTAGACCTCGTTGGCGAGACCGAACACCTCGTCGTCGCGCGTCTTCTTGGCCTCGTTGTGCCAGTTGACCGCGAGGTTCGAGATGGTGCGCTCGGCGAGCTCCTTGGCCTCGTTGATGGTGATGCGGCCGTTGTCGTCGAGCTTCGGGTTCTTGGCGACGACCTCGTCCATGATCTTCACGAGGCGGCGCACCTGCTGCACGGTCATGCGCTTGTTGCCGGCGCGCATCACGCAATCGATGATCTTCGATTGGAAGCCGGGCGCCTCGGGGCTGGTCGGGCGCTCCTTGATCAGCATGTCGTAGGCGAGCGCCGCTTCCTTGTCCTTGCCGTCGTCGTAGTAGAGGTTGGCGAGGCTCTTCATCATCTTGCGGAGGTCCTCGGGCTCCTTGGCGAGCTTGGCGAACTTCTCCTTCGCCTCCTGGGGAGTGCCGCCGCCGCGAGCGAACGCGCGCACGTAGTCACCGCGCGCTTCCTTCATCAACGACTGCTTGGGCGCCGCGCCCTTCTTGGCCTGGTCTTTCTCGAGGTCCGCCTCGCCGTTGACCATGCCGAGCATCACCACGGTCTTGTACTTGTCCATCGCGGACTCGTAGTCGGCCATGTTGAAGAAGCACCAACCCATCTTGTACAGGGCGTAGGCGTAGATCTTCGCGGACGGGTCGGTGGTCGCGGCCTTGTAGGCCTCGAGCGCCTTCTCCAGCATGTCGCGCTTGCCCTTCGAGTTGTTGAAGTTGTACTCGCCGATGGCCAGCTGGGCGTCGAGCCAGTACTTGGACTTGGGGTACTTGTCGACGAGGCGCTTGTAGGCAACGAGGGCCTTCTTGTCGTCGCCCATCTCGATGAGGTTCATGCCGAGGAAGTAGAGGACCTCGTCGGTGCGCGGGTACTTCTTGTAATGCTGCACGATGGTCGCGTACTGATCGATCGCCTGCTGGGCGTAGTCCTTCGACTCCTTGATCAGGTCCTCCTTCTCCTTCTCCGCCCGCTCGATGCCCGCCTTGTCGTCGCGGTTCATCGCCTGAATCTTCTCGTCGTCTTTGCGGTTGGCCTGGAAGAAGTGGAACTTCGACTCTTCCCAGTAGAGCTCGCCCAAGCGGAAGAGCAGATCCGGCATCTCGGCCGGGTTCTGGTTCAGCTCGATGATCTTCTTCAGGTCGGCGATCTGATCGCCGCGCTTCGACGCCACCTGGCCCTCGAGCCCGATCTTGAACGGGTCGTAGGTGAGCGTCGGCGCGATGTCCTTCTTCTCCTTCTTGCGCGAGACGTCACCGGCCAGCGACTTGTCGGGCGTGATGGAGGTCTCTTTCTTCTTGAGCTCCTGCTCCCTGGCCTCCTTCTTCTGCGCGAAGGCGGCGGCCGAGAACGCGACGAGGACGAAACAGAGGAGTCTCTTCATGGACAGTCCGAGTGGGAGTCGCGGGTCACGACGCGTGAAGACACGTCGAGTCCGCAAGAGGGACGGTGCAGCTTCCGTCGATGGCAAAGGCGCGAACTCCTTGAAAAACTTCCCTTTGTCGGCCGCGCACTATCACCCCCACTCCTGTGGAGGTCAAGGGCAGTCACCGTGTCGCCTCACCGTCTTGGCAGCGTAAGCGCATCGAGCAGTTTCGCCGCGCGCTGCCCCACCTCCGCGTCGTCGCCGACGTCGAGCACCAGCTCGACCGACGGCTCGCGTACGAGCAGCGACTGCACGATCCACGCGTCGGCGTCGGGGCGAACGATCACCCGCGTGCCGGTGCTGCAGGGAAACACGTCGGAGGACATCGCGAGCAGCGTGGCCACGTCGAGCTCCAGCGAGGGCTCCGTCGCGCTCCGCGTGGCGCACTTCACCGGCAACAGCTGCCCGGGCGGCGGGGCAAACACCTTCCGCCCCGGCAAGCGCCGGAACAGGCTCCAGGAGAGCACGTCGATGGCCTCGCGCGGCCGCCACGAGGTGAACGACACCCGGGCCTGCTCGAGGCGTTCCACCACCGCCTCGTCGAGGGGCCCGTCGACCTGCACCGCAATGCGCCGCGCGCCAGGGAGCCGCCCGAGCAGCTCGGGCACCAGCGAGCCCTCGTCGAGCCAGACTCCGACCTTGGGCTGCCCCTTGAGCTGCCGCGCGTCGACCTCCGAGAGCGGGGCGCGCAACGACACCCACGCCTCGTCGAAGCGCCCCAGATGCTCCAGCGTCGAGTCGCGAAGGGTGTTGGACCGCGACTTCAGCCACAGGCTCACGTTCGGCCGGGCAAAGGACCGCAGGCGGTCGGGCCCCAGCTCCTCGTCGGCGATGACGTGAACGCGAAGCGCTGGGGCGGTCAGCTCACCCGGCGCTCCTCTCGGCAGGGGCGCCATCGCCTGCGCGTAGGCCGACAGGGCCCACAGCGCGGCGAGGCACGCGGCTCTACTGGTTCTTCTCAACCCACTTCGCGAAGGCGTCGGTCTTCGCCGCCTCTTCGATCTCCGCCTGCTCCCAGAGGTCGACGCCCACGATGATCTGCTGGTTCTTCTGCAGCTCGACGAACTTGTTCTCCCACTCGTCGGCGGTGATCTCCGTGGGGCCGGCGACCTGGGTGCGCGGGCCCTTCTTCGCCGGCGGCTTCACCTGCGCCTTGGAGGCCTTGGCCACCATCGCCGAGGGCTTCACGTTCACCGCACCCTCGACCACGCGGACGATCGACGCCTTGCGCGCCTGGCCTCCGGCGCTGCCCTTGCCCTTGTTGGCCTTGACCAGCGTATCGGCGTCGATGCGGAAGATGGTGCCGCGCACGCCGGCCACCGCGCGCTCGGTCTGCACCTCATACTTCGCGCCGCCGAGGGCCTTCTTCACCTTGGTCCAGATGCTGCCGGCCTGGAGCAGGGCCGAGAAGCCCTTGCGCTCCTGGCCCTCGAAGTCGGCTTCGTTGATGACGAGCTTGCTCTTGTCGGCGAGCGCGATGATCGACCCGTCGTTGAGCTCGATCTTGAGGAAGCCCTTGGAGACCTCGAGCGTGTCGCCGAGCTGAATCTGGGCGTCTTTCTTGAGCGCCTCGGTCGCGCCGTCCTTGCCCTTGCGAGAGGCCTCACCCTCGAGCTGAGAGACCTTGCCGACCTCGGCCCACGCCGCCGTCGTCACCACCAGCATCGCTACCCACAGGAGCCGTTTCACGGTGTGCTCCCTCCGTTCGAAAGCAGTGTCACAACCATCGTCATGCGGGTGCCGTCGGCCACCATCCAGCTCTCCCAGCTCTGATACCCGCTTCGTCGAACCTCGACCCGCCGAGACCCCCTGCCGAGCGGCAACCCCTTGGGCTGCCCGCCGAAGTCCTCGCAGGTGCCCTGGGGCACGCCGTCGAGGAGCACCTCCGCGTCGACCGGCTGGCACTTGAGCACCAGCTCGGCGCGGCGCTTCCCCGGAGTCGGCTGGTTGAGCCCAGGGACCAGCTCCGGGGTGGACGTCGCGCAGGCCGCCAAGACCACCAGCGGCCCACCCCACCTCATTTGGTGACGTTGACGTCGACGCTGTTCGTCGTGACGCCGGTGACGTCGAGCTTCTTCTTCTTGAAGGTCACGGCCTCCATGGCCTCGGCGAGCTGCGCCGGCGTGCCGAGGTAGGTGACGCGGAACATCGCCTTGCCCTTGGAGAAGTCCTTCTGCTCGGCCTCCTTGATGCCCTTGAGGTTCTCGATGGAGCGCTTGAAGTCCTTCGCGGCGGTGAAATTCTCGAGGCCGCTCACGGCCAGCGAGACCTCGGCGCCGTTGACCTGGCGGTTTCTGAAGTGCTCGAGCACGGACGAGCGCAGCGGCCCGAGGATGTCGTCCCTGCGGCGCATGATGATGTCGTAGGCCGTGCGCTCGTAGGAGACGAGCATCTTGCCCATGACCTCACCCTCCTTGTCGCCGACCTTGCCGAGCTGCAGCTTGCCGGAGAATTTGCCGATCTGGGTGCCGACGTCGGTGGCGAACAGCGTCAGGTCGTACTCGCCGGTCACCGGGAAGGTGACGGGCTTGCCATCGGTGCCGGCCATGCCCTCGTGGTTGCGCATGGTGACCGAGCCGTAGAGGATGAACGCGGCCTTGGAGATGTCGCCGATCTCCTTCGCCTCGGCGGCGCCGAGCGTCGCGCCCGCGGCGACGTGCACCTTGCCGTTGGCGAAGGCGGGATCCTTGATGTCCCAGCCGTCGCTCTTGAAGGTCTGCGAGAGCACCGTGGCCAGCGTGTCGGAGGTGGTGACGGCCGAGGGGGCGCCCTTGTCGGAGGTCTGCAGCGTCTGCTCGTTCACCAGCACCATGATCGAGGGACGCCCGGCGCGCTTGATGAGGTCCCTCGCGGCGGTGATGTCCTTGTCGAGGTTGTCGGTGATGACCTCGGCCTTCACGACCACGGTCATCACGTTCTTCTCGGCCTTCTTCGAGACGACGTCGTACTTCTTCACGTAGCCGGTCGTGTTGGCGAAAACCTGATCGCGGACGAGCTGGTTGTTGATGACGGCGGTGTCGGGGAGCCTCTACCAGGCCTCCACCTGCTCGACCGCGTTGCGCAGGGCCTTGTCCTTGGCTTCGTCGAAGGCCCTCTGCTCGTCCTTGGCGATGATGGCCGCCTCGCCCGTGCCCTCCTTGGTGACGACGGTGGCCTGGGCGAAGGCAGTGGCGGCGAGAAGCAGAGACAGCGCAGTCAGGCGCGTGGTTTTCATTGGAGTGGTTCCTCAGTTCAGAACGATGACGACCTTGCCCTCGGCGAGGAAGGCCGTGTTCATGGCGGACAGCTTCTTGGCGTCGTCGGCCGCGAGCTGAAGGTCGGAGCCGTTGGCCTTGGCGGCCTTGATCACGAGCGGCTTGTCGCCGGCCTTGAGGCTCTTCTGGGCGTCCTCGAGGCTCTGCATGTAGGAGGCGACGCCGGCGCTCTTGCGCGCCTCGGCGGAGAGCGAGTCGATGGTATAGACCGGCTTGCCCGCGTCATCGAGCAGGCGCGGCGCGAGGGCCGGCATGACCTTGAGGCCGCGCGCGTCGATCACCAAGCCGGTGTTCTTCTTCTCGCCGTCGGGCTTGCCCGGGGGCGCAACCGGCACCGGGTCGGGGTCGATGGCGTCGGTGAGCATCGCGGTGGAGACCTCGACGTCGACCTCGACGCCGTTGTCCGAGAAGTAGCGCTTGCCGACGACCTTGAAGCCCTTCACCACGCCCTCGACCTTGGCGTTGATGGCGGTGTCCTTCCTCATCGCGTCGTCCATCTTGGTGGACGAGTCGATGCTCACGCCCTTCACCTGCGAGAGGAGCTGGCGGAGCGCGTCCATCTTCGCCGCCATCTCGGCACCGAGCCGAGCCTGCGCGGGGCTCGAGGCCTTCATGTCCGGCGCGCCAGCGCCGGTGGCGCGAATCACCTGGCCCTGCCAGTTCACTCCGGAGGGAACTTTGGGATCGCCCTGAACCGCTTTCCCCTGGGCCCAAACGACCCCGACCGCGAGCGCGAGCACGATGACGCCGATAGTGCGTTTCACTTTGGCCTCCGACTTGGCTGAGTAGATGGAAAGAGCCGGAAGACTCTACGGCTCAGCCCGCGGAAGCTTCAACCACTTCGCGCGCTATTCGTTGCCGTGTCGTGAAATGTATTGCTCGATGAGTCGCTTGTGGCGCTCGGTCACCAGAGTGAATTTGACGCCGCTCCCCTCCTCGCGGTCGTCGCTGACCCACTCCCGCACCACCTCGCCCTCCGCGTAGATGACCTCTTCCGAGCCCGGGAGCTGGAACTGGAGGCCGACGCGGCGGCCGTTCAAATTGGGCTCGATCAAGTGCGCGAGGCCGACGCCGTCCTTCGAGATGTCGGCGGAGCGGGTCATGTACGGCACGCCGGCGACGTACTTGTTCAGGTAAATGTCGAGGGGGACGCGGGTCTGCTTGCGCTTGTCGCTCATGGGCTCTTGGCTTTCCTGCACCGCGGGTGCGGTGTCGCTCGGGTGATCCGCTCGTCGCCCGAACCGGGCTGTAGCGGCATGGAGCGAAGCGTAGGAGCCTGATCCGAACGGTCAAAAAATCGGCGCGCGGTGGATCAGCGAAAGGCGTCGGGAATCGGCGGCGAATTACTTGAGCGCGGCCTCGGTCGCGTGCAGGAGCGGCCCGGCGCCGACCGGCTCGCCCGATGCGCCAGTCATCCACAGGTCGGGAGAGACGGCGCCCTGCCTCGCCATGCGCTCGATCTCGGGGCCGATCTTCCCGGTCTTCTTCACCTGCCCCTCGATCTGAAACGAGATCAGGTGACCGAGCGGGTAATTGAACAGGTACATCGGGTAGCTGATCATGTGCGAGTAGATGCCGAGGAGCGGCGTGTCTTTCCCGCCCAGGACCGGCGCGTAGTGCTGGTTCCAGATGCCCTTGGCGATCGTCGCGGTGGCCTCGCGGAGCTGCGCGGTCGTGGCCTTGGGGTGATCGTACATCCAGTGCCAGACGGCGATGTCCACCAGCGCCACGCCGGCGATCTCCCAGGTCATCCAGAAGTCGTTGAGCACGCGGAGGCGCTCCTGCTCCGCGCTCGGGGCGCCGAGGCCGAGTAGCTCGAGGTCCTTCGCTTGGAAGACGAAGGCGATCGCCTCGGTGAACGCGGTGTTGGGGACGCCGGCGAGGAGCGTGTGATCGACGTCGTAGAGCGAGAACACCTGCTCGACGTTGTGGCCGAGCTCGTGGACCGCGATGTTGTAGCCCTTGTAGTTCATGCCGTCCTTCTCGACCCGCGTGCGCAGGTGCGGGAAGTCACCCCGGCGAGCGGACTGCAACGCGTGGCCGGCACCGCGCGAGGGATCGACCTTGATGTGCTCGGCGAGGTACTTCGCGCGCTCCGGCGAGAAGCCGAGCGCGGTGAGGATGCGGGGGATGTCCTTCGCGAAGGCCTCGGCGGTCGGGTACTTCGACCGGCACTTCGCGTCGAGCTCGCTCTCGGCGATGGCGCCGCGCGGGAGGAAGCCGTTGTACCAGAGGTCGGCCGGCTCGAGCGGACGGCCCAGGCGCTTCTGGATCTCGGCGGCCACCCTGCCCACCATGGGGCTTTGCAGCACCTCGGTGAGCATGGCCTTCACCCGGGCCTCGGGCATCTCGGCGCCGATGGCGAAGGCGCGTTCGATGGCGGTGGGGGTCACCGGCGAGAACGGATCGGCGAGCTTCTGCGCAGCGTAGTTGGCCCACAGCTTCTGGTAGCGCACGTCGGGCTCGGGCTTCGCGTCGGCGCCGGCAGGCTTCTTCGGCGCGTCGGCCTCGAGCTCGACCTTGGGCGTCGGCGTGACGGCGTTGGTGAAGGGGTTCCAGTCGACGCTCGGGTTGTCGATGACGGCGGCGGGGATGGACTGGGTGACGATGCGCTCCATCACCTTGACGATGGCCCGCTGGCGCGCGAGCCCGTCCTTGTCGGCGTACTGGGCCTTGAGCTCGTCGCGCAGGTTCCAGTGACTGATGAGGCGCTTCCCCTTGGGGAAGAGGCGCTCGCCCTCTGGCGAGAGCACGTGGTGCATCCACACGTTGTACTCGGCGATGTAGAGGTCGGCGGCGGCCTGAGCGGCGGTGATCTTCTGCTGCACCTCGGCGGGCACGCGGCGAGCGAAGCGGCCGGTGAGGCGAGCCTCGGCCCACTGGCGGCGCGACCAGCTCGCCCCGTCCTCGAGGCGCTGCTCCAGTGTGGTGAGCGGGAAATTCAAGAGCGCCACGAAGCCGAGCTTGGTCTGGAACCAGTCGTCGATCAGGTGCGCGGTCGGGTCCCACTCCGCGAAGAGCGGATCGACCTTCTGCGTGGGCCCGAGATCGAGCTCGGTGGGGCGCCTCAGCTCGCGGCCGATTTCCAGCAAGTGCCCGTCGACCTGCTCGAGGTTCTGCTCGAAGCGCGCGAACGTCTCGTCGAGGTCTTTCGGGTCGGTGAGGAAGTGGGCCCTGGCGAAGGCGCCGAGATCGCCGTCCTCCTTCCGCCACAGCGCCGCCACCTGATCGACGCCGCGCTCGACGCGCGAGCGCTGCACCTCTCCGTGGAGCGTGACGAGCTCCGCCTTCAGCGCCTTGGTGTCGACAGCAGCGGCCGCGAGGACGAGGGGGAGAATCATGGGGCGGACCGTCGGGTCCCCGCGCCGCCAAGTCAACCGCCAAAAACACCTCGACCCGGCGGGCCGTGAAGCCTCACCGGGTCGAGAGTGCAACGTGCTTCGTCGAACTCAGACGGCGGCGCGAACGTTCTGCGCCTGAAGGCCCTTCGGACCGCGGGTCACGTCGAACTCGACCTTCTGCCCCTCCTGGAGGGTGCGGAAGCCGTCCATGTTGATCGCCGTGTGGTGGCAGAACACGTCCTCACCGCCACCGTCCTGCGTGATGAAGCCGAAGCCCTTCGCATCGTTGAACCACTTCACAGTTCCAGTCGCCATCGTTCAGCCCTGTTCCTTCGAGAGAATGCCACCCCACAATCGGGAAGGTGACGGGCAGATAGTTCGGGTGTGGGCAAAGAGTCTACCCCTCCCTGCTATTTTGCGACGCGCGCCCTGACGTTCGTCACCAACCGCACTTCTGGCCCTTGTTCTGCTCGGTGAGCCACACGTGCAGCGGCTGGAAGTAGTCGAGGATGGCGGTGGCATCCATCTGGCGCTCGCCGGTCATCGTCTCGAGGGCCTCGGGCCAGGGCTTGGAGGCGCCGAGCTTGAGCATGGCCTGAAGCTTCTCGCCGGCCTTGGCGTTGCCGTAGATGCTGCAGGTGTGCAGCGGGCCGGTGTAGCCAGCGGCCTTGCACATCGCGCGGTGGAACTGGAACTGGAGCACGCGCGCGAGGAAGTAGCGCATGTAGGGGACGTTCGCGGGGATGTGGTACTTCGCGCCCGGGTCGAAGAACTCTTCGCCGCGCTCGGCCGGGGCGGCGACGCCCTGGTAGCGCTTCCGCAGCTCCCACCAGTGCTTGTTGTACTCGGAGGGCGGGGTCTTCCCGCTGAAGACGTCCCAGCGCCACTGATCGATCATGCGGCCGAAGGGCAGGAAGGCGATCTTCTCCAGCGCGTCCTTCATCTGCACGTTGACCAGGCCCTTGTCGTCCTTGGGGAGCGTGTCGATGAGCCCGAGCTGCTTCAGGTAGCCGGGGGTGATGGAGAGCGTGAGCGCGTCGCCGATGGCCTCGTGGAAGCCGTCGTTCGCCCCCTGCTGAAAGAGCGCGGGGAGCGTGTAGTAGTTCATGAAGTAGTAGTCGTGCCCGAGCTCGTGGTGGACGGTGACGAAGTCCTCCTCGTCGACCTTGATGCACATCTTGATGCGCAGGTCGTTGGAGTACGAGACGTCCCAGGCGCTGGCGTGGCAGACGACCTCGCGGTCTTGCGGCTTGGTGAACTGGCTGCGCTCCCAGAAGGTGTCGGGCAGCTTCGACATGCCCAGCGAGGTGAAGAAGCTCTCGCCCATGCGCACGAGGCCCTTCGGGTCGACCTTCTTCTTCTTGAGGCCTTGGGTGACGTCGAGGCTGGGCTGGCCCTTGTAGGGCTCGACCAGCGGGTAGACGTTGGTCCACTCCTGCGCCCACATGTTGCCCAACAGGTGCGCGGGGATCGCCCCGTCGAGCGGCACCTTGTCCTTGCCGTACTTCTGCGCCAGGCGACTGCGCACGTAGCAGTGGAGCTGCTCGTAGAGCGGGCGCACCTGGTTCCAGAGGCGATCGGTCTCCTTCTCGAACTCGGCAGGCGTCATGTCGTAGGCGCTGCGCCACAGCTCGCCGAGATCCTTCGCGCCGATCTCCTTCGCGCCCTCGTTGGAGAGCTGCACCAGGCGCTCGAAGTACGGACGCATCTCCTTGGAGGTCTCGTGCCACCCCAGGAAGGCGTCGAGCTGCGCGTCGTAGCTGCCGCCCTTGGCCAGGAGCTCGGAGAGCTGCTGCAGGGTCTTGCACTGCTTCTTGTCCTTCTCGGGATCCTTGCCCGACTCGTAGCCCTTCCCGCACCACTTGCCCTTGCCGTACATGCCCTCGAGCTTGGCGGCGAGCTTGGCCAGCTCGGCGCGCTTCGCCGGGTCGGAGGGCGCCGGGAGCGCCTGGGAGACGCGCACCAGGTAGAGCATGCGCGCGGTGTCGGGATCGAGCTTGGCGTCCTTGTACTTCGAGGCCTCCTTGATGGCCTGCGAGGTGTACGCCATCACGTCCTCGTTCATCGAGGCGGCGTTCCGCTCCGAGTCGTCGGTGATGTAGGTCGCCTTGATCCACTCCGCGGTCGACGAGCGCACGTAGAGCCGCATCAGGTCGTCGTTGAGCTTCTTCACGAAGGCCTGGGCCTCGGCGGCCTTGGGGTCGAGCGACGGGTTCTGCGGCGCGGGCGCGGCCTGCGTCGGCCCCGGCTTCTGCACCGGCGGCAGCGGGTTCGGACGATTCAACGGAGGCGGCGGCATGTTCGCCACCAGCACGGCGGCCGACAGCGTCAGAGCGGTGAGCATGCGGCCGCTTACGGCAGCTTTTTCAGGGTGTCGAGCGCGGCGTCGACCTTCACCGTCTTCTTGGGCGGCACGTCGACGTCGAGGCCGAGCTTGGTGCCGTCCACCTCGAGGAGCTCGAGGGTCTGCTTCCCCGCGGGCAGGCGCAGGTCGTTCAAGGGGGTGGTGCCGAGCGACTCGCCGTCGCAGAACACCTCGACCGGGCGGGTGGCGGTGAGCGTGAGCTTGCCCCACTGCGCCGATCGGGGAGCCTGGGACTGATCTTTGGCCTGCATCTTCTTGAAGACGAAGGCGCCGCCCACCGCCCCGACGAGGATGGCGGCGATCGCGATGCCGACGAGGCCCGCCTTCGAGCCACCGCTCGCGGTGGTCCCCTCACGCGGCGGGAGGGTGAGCGTGTCGACGCCGCTGCCCGTGTCCGAAGGAGCCATCGGCAGAGACTTGAGCGACGGCCCCGCCATACCGGCGACCTTGGGGAGCTTCGGCGCCGACGGGTTGCTCACGATGGAGGTCTTCCCCTCCGGCTCGTCGGGGATGTCGCCGAAGAGCTGAGCTTCGCTGAGCCCCTTCGCCGCGCGGACGGGATCGGTGTGCGCCTCGGGCTCGTCGGGGCGCGGCCTGGGCACGACGCCCTGGACCGGCGACGGCGAGGCCGCGGGCGGCGCGGTGGGCTGCGGCCCCACCTGGGTGCGACCGTCGTCGCCCTCCGAATAGGCCCGCGCCTGATCGGTGGCCGGCGACGGCGCCCGCGGCATGGGCGAGACGACGGTGCGGCCCTGGGGGTAGGCGGGCGGCGCGGCGACGCGGCCCGGCTCGGTGGCGCTCCCCAGCTCGCGCATCGGGATGCGGCCGAGCAGGCGCAGGACGTCCTGCCGGCGAGCGTTGAAGCGCTCTCGCACCACCTCGGCACAGCGCTCGCGGGTCCAGGTGGTTCCGGCGGACGCGGTGCCAATGTCGCGAATGAACTCCGCGGCCGACTGGTAGCGCTTGGAGGGGTTGCGCTCGAGGGCCTTCATCACCACCGCGTCGAGCTGCTTGGGCACGCGGCGGTTGGCCTTCGACGGGAGGACGATCTCGCCCTCGTAGACGGCCGCCATCTCCGCGCCGGGGTTGCCCCGGTAGAAGAGGCGCTGGCCGACGAGCAGCTCGTAGAAGATCGTGCCCATCGAGAAGAGATCGGTGCGAACGTCGAGGTCCTTGCCGATGGCCTGCTCGGGCGACATGTAGGCGGTGGTGCCGCGCACCATGCCGGCGACGGTGCGGCGCTGCGAGCCGACGGCGCGGGCGATGCCGAAGTCGAGCATCTTCGAGGTGCCGTCGAAGTCGATCATGATGTTCCGCGGCGTGACGTCGCGGTGGATGATCGGCATCGCCTTTCCGTCGTCGCGCTTGTGGCCGTGGGCGTGACCGAGCCCCTTCGCCGCCTCGGCCATGACGGTGACGGCGAAGCCCAAGGGCACGAGCTCGTTCTTCGCCTTGTAGTTGTCGACGATCTCCTCGACGTTGGCACCCTGGATGAACTCGATCACCAAGAGCACGTCTTCGCCGGCGAGCTCGAGGTCGAGCACCTGCGCGACGTTCTGGTGCGAGAGCGTCGCGGTGAGCTTCGCCTCGTCGATGAGCATCTGGAGCGCCTGCGGATCTTCCCGCTGCTCGGCGAGGATGCGCTTCAAGACGACGGGCTTGCCCAAGAAGGGACCCTGCCGGGCAAAGCCGAGGAAGATCTCGGCCATGCCTCCAACAGCAAGACGGCACAGCACCTCGTACTTGCCGAAGCGCTTGCCGGTGAATTCATCGGCGGCCCACTTCATCGCGTGGGCTGGACTCTAGGGCGGGCGGGGATTTCCGGGAAAGAAATCACGTACCGTCACTGATGTTCAGCGGTCCGTACGAGCGCCTCGATCTGCCCCACCACGTCCGAGAGCTCGAGGTGGGTGGAGTCGATCATCACCGCGTCGGGCGCGGGCTTCAGGGGGGCGGTCTCGCGCTCGGAGTCTTCCTTGTCGCGCTTGTTCTGCTCGCTCAAGACCTGCTCGACCGGCTTCTCGGTGCCCTTCTGGTACAGCTCCTCGAAGCGCCGCTTGGCGCGCACCTTGGGGTCGGCGAAGAGGAAGACCTTCACGTTGGCGTCGGGGAAGACCACGGTGCCGATGTCGCGCCCCTCGAGGATGGCGCCCTTCCCGGCCGCCAGCGCCAGGCGCCGCTGCAGCTCGAGCAGCCCCGCGCGCACCACGGGCCTCCCGGAGACCTGGCTCGCGGCGAGCGAGATCTCGGGGGTGCGGATGGCTTCGGAGACGTCCTCACCCGAGAGGAAGACGTGGTTCTTCTCGTCATCCATCGCGAAGCGCACCTCGAGGCTCTTGAGCAGCGTCTCGAGCGCGGCGTCGTCGTCGAGGGCGACCTGGGCCCTCTGGGCCTTGAGCGCCACGCACCGGTAGATGGCGCCGGTGTCGACCAGGGTGAAGCCGAGCCGCACCGAGAGGATGCGCGAGACGGTCGACTTGCCGGCGCCCGCCGGGCCGTCGATGGCGATGATGAGCGGCGCCGCCACGTCAGTGCCCCGCGTAGGCGCCCATGGCCCGGAACTTCGCGTAGCGATCGGCGACCAGCGCCTCGCCGGTGAGACCGGAGAGCGCCTTCAGGTGCTTCTTGATGGCGCCGCCGAGCGAGGCCGCCGCCGTCGCCGGATCGCGGTGGGCCCCGCCCGCGGGCTCCGGCACCACCTCGTCGATGACCTTCAAGCCCAGCAGATCGCGCGCGGTGGGGCGCATGGCCTCGGCGGCCCGGTGCGCCTTGGAGGCGTCGCGGAAGAGGATCGACGCGCAGCCCTCGGGGGTGATGACCGAGTAGACGCCGTACTCGAGCATGAGCACGCGGTTTCCGACGCCGATGGCCAGCGCGCCGCCCGAGCCGCCCTCGCCGATGACGCTGGAGATGATGGGCACGGTGAGGCCGGCCATCACCTCGAGGTTCTTGGCGATGGCCTCGGCCTGCCCGCGCTCCTCGGCGCCGATGCCGGGGTAGGCGCCCGGAGTGTCGACGAAGGTGAGGATGGGCCGGTTGAAGCGCTGGGCGAGCTCCATCAGGCGGCGCGCCTTGCGGTAGCCCTCGGGCCTCGGCATGCCGAAGTTCCGCAGCATGTTCTCCTTGGTGCCGCGGCCCTTCTGGTGGCCGAGGATCATCACCGGCTGCCCGTCGAAGCGGGCGAAGCCACCGACGATGGACGAGTCGTCGGCGAAGTTGCGATCGCCGGAGAGCTCGCAGAAGTCGGTGAAGAGCGCGCTGACGTAGTCGAGGAAGTAAGGCCTGGACGGGTGCCGGGAGAGCTGCACCACCTGCCAGCGGGTGAGCTCGTTGAAGATCTCGTTCTGGAGCCGCTTGGCCTTCTTCTCCAGCCGGCCGATCTCGAGGCCCATCTCCACGGTGCCCGACTTGGAGAGCGACTTGAGCTCGCCGATCTTCTTCTCGAGCTCGAGCAGGGGCCGCTCGAAGTCCAACGCGTAGCTGACGGTCGCCATCGTGACGTACTCCAGACGAGGAACGGCCCGCGGGGTGTCGTCGACCCCACGCGGCTTTTCAAGCGAAATGGGTCAACGCACCGCGTCGGTCAGGCGGCCTTCACCTTCGACGGCGCGGCGGAGAGCGCGTACCACGAGGTGCGGAAGGCCTTCAGCTCGCGCAGGCCCGCCGGGTGGCGGCCGAGCGCCGGCGCCATGGTGACGGGCAGGCCGATCTTCTTGTCGGCGAGCTTGGCGACCTCGAGCTCGTTCCGGCGGCGCTCCTCGGTGACGGGGCAGGTGGTCTTGGGCAGGACCCGGTTCACCAGCACCCGCTCCACGGGCAGCTTCTTGCCCTGCAGGTACTGGGCGAAGCGCTCCGCCGCGGGGATCCCGAGCTCCTCGCCGCGGGTGACCACGACGAAGCGGCACTCCGTGGGGTTGACGATGGCCTTCTCGAAGCGGTCGAGATGCTTCAGGGAGTGCTCGACGAGCTGGAGCAGCTGGACGGCCTTGGCCTTGTGCTTCTGGAGCAGCGCGTGGAGCGTCTGGAACCAGGGGCGGGCGACGCGGGGGAGCTCGAGGATGCGCAAGGTGCCGCCCGACGGCGCCGGGTCGATGACGATGCGCTTGAAGCGCTCCTGCACCAGTGCGTCGGTGAGCGCGGACATCGCCGCCAGCTCGTCCATGCCGATGGGGCCGAAGTCGAGCAGGTTCCGGAAGATCTCGCGGTCGAGGGCGAACGGCTCGCCCTTCACCTCGGGGCCGAAGAGCTGGTCGGCGCCCTCGCGGAGCTTCTTCTTCAGGTTCCCGAACCAGGTCGCGAAGTCGATCTCCCGCGCGTAGAGGCCCTTGGTGCCCTTCACCTGGGTCTCGGTGTCGGTGAGGCGCGAGAGCAGGACGTCGGAGAGCGAGTGCGACGGGTCGGTGGAGATGAGGAGCACCGGCCCCTCCTTCTCGGTGAGCGTCACGGCGGCCGCGGCGGCGCAGCTCGACTTGCCGACGCCGCCGGTGCCCACGAAGAAGATGAAGCGCGTGGGCGGCAGGGGCGGCGCCGCGATGGGCGGCATCGAGGGCGCGCGCACCAGCGCGGGCGGGGCCTCGGCGGGCGCGAACTGCAGCGCCTTGGTCTCCTTGCCGCTGGCCCAGGCCTGGCCGAACTTCTTCACCTCGTCGAGGCCGCGGGGGCCGACGATGCGGCGCTGGAGCAGGTCCACCGTCGGGTGGAGGGTCTGGTACTTGCGCACGTGAGGGGCCTGCAGGCCGCGGCGGTTCTCGACCTCGCGGCTGCCCTTCCCGTCCTCGATCATGTCCGCGATGATCTCGGCGACGGGGATGCCCTTCTCGGTGAGCACGCGCATCAACAGGCGCGTCTGGGCCTCGGCCACCGGCTCGGCGATGGTGCAGAGGTAGAACTGGAACCGCTTCGGGTCCTTGAGGAAGGCCTGAAGCGACTCCAGCCGGGTGGCGTGGCCGTCGACCGGCAGCGGCGGTCGCGGCGGCGCGTTCTTCAGCGGCCGGGAGGTCTTCTCGCCGCGCACGATGCCGACCAGGCGGCGGAAGCTCGTGGGGTGCTCGAGGAGGCGAATGACGTGCGAGGTGCTGGGCCCGTCGACCACCACGCTGCCCCACTCGTTCGACTCCACGAGCTCCATCAGGTGGAAGAGCACCGCGAGCTCGCCCAGGTTCGAGGCGCTGGCCTCGAGCAGCTTCTTGATCTCGTCGTCGGAGAAGAGCGCGCCCTTGGTCACCGAGCCGGCCAGCGCCTGGCGGAAGGGCTTCTCGAAGGCCTGCCCGAGCGCCTCGGGATCGAGCTCCGCGGCGAAGAGCCCGCCGGTGGCCCCCTTCCCCGGCGCGATCTTGGCGGGGCTCGGGGAGAGCTTCTTCTTCACCAGATCCGACAGGCCGCTGTCGGGCTCGAGGGAGACCACGAGCACCTTCGACTTGCCGTGCTCCTCCACTTGGTTCAGGGCATGCGCCAGCGCAAGAGTCGTCTTGCCGGCTCCGCCCTTCCCGGCGAAGAGGTGCAGCACGGGTGTGTCGCTCATGAAATCAGCCTTCCTGATTCTGGCGGGCTGGAGAATGAGACTTCGGCCACGTCTCCAGCCTTGTGGACATTGGAGTTTCGCAGGTTTGGTGCCTGTCGGTCAAGGTACGACAGCGGTTCACCGACGACCGATCAGCCAGTCTCACGAGTACCGGCGGCGGACCAGGAACACGATCGCGTCCTTGGCGGAGGCCTGGGTGTAGCCGTAGCGCTTGCCCATGGTGTCGAGGGTCTCTTGCGCCGTCGCCTGCTGCTTGGGCGAGAGCGAGCTCTTCTCGTCGGAGAGGAACTTGAGGATGTCGTCGATGTTGTGCTTCAGGGTGCGCTTGCGCTCTTCGTAGAAGTGGTCGGACAGGCGCTTGAAGAGATCGGGGAAGATCTTGGAGTAGTCGACCTTGGCGTCGGGGTTGTCGATGCGCCAGGCGCCGACGGTGGCGATGAGGGACTTGCGGAACTCCTTGGAGTCGTCGCCCTTGGGCATCACCAGGGCCTCGAACTCCGAGAGGCGCCCCTCGTCGGGCTTCTCCGGCTGGCCGGTCAGGCGGTTGGGCACGCGCTCGCCCTTCACCCACGCGGAGACGGTCTGCACGTAGCGCTCGAAGAGCTCGTGGTACTGCTCCTCGGTAACCAGGCCCATGGACTCGCGGACCTCACGGTCGACCCAGGTGGCGTACTCGCTCTCGACCTGGCGCACGAACTCGGCGTGATCGTGGTAGCCGTCGACGATCTCCTGCTGCAGGAACTCGTAGACGCTCTTGTCGCGGGTGATGCCGGTGAGCTCCTTGAGCACCGCGAGCGGGTGGAGGCTGTCGTAGTCGGGGCTCTGGGCGGCGTTGAAGAGCGCGGTCTTGATCTCGCGCGCCGAGGCGCCGCTGCGGCCTTCGTAGTTCGGGTACGCGTCGCTCTCTTCGTAGAGCGCGGGCACCAGCTTCTTGAGCTCCTTCTGCTGCGCCTGGGTGAGGCGCTCTGGGGGCTCGCCCTCCTGGTACAGGCGCAGCTTCTCCATCGGCGTCAGGCGCTCCACCAGGGTGCGCGCCTCCTGGGGGTAGCGATCGGCGATGGGCTTCTTGAGGCGGGTGAGCGTGGCCCACATGGCGGCGACGGCGGTGGCGTGCGGGGCGATGTGGCGGCCGGCGGAGCGTGGAGTGATCTGCGCGTCGTAGACCTCGCGCTCCACCGCCCAGCGGCGCAGGTACGGAACGCGCACCAGCTCGATGCGGCCCTTGAAGCTGGCGAAGTCGGGCAGCTCCTTGAACGCCGACAGGTGCTTCTCGTTGGACGAGGCGATGAGCACCTCGTCGAGCTGCAGGACGAAGTGCTCGAGCGAGACCTCCGCCGTCTCGGAGACGCCGAGCAGGTACTTGAAGGCCTCCAGCGGGCGCTTGAGCAGGTCGGCGTACTCGATGAGGCCGCGGTTGGCCGACACCAGGGGGCCGTGCGGCTCGAAGAGGGTCACGCTGTGGAGCGCGGGCGGGAGGTTGGCCTGGGTGCGATCGGCGGAGACCTGGTGGTAGGCGGCGTCGACGCTCATCTGCGGCTCCACGGTCGCGGTGGCGATCTGGTAGCGCCGCGAGACGTAGAAGCGCTCGACCTGCACGTGGCGCAGCACCTTGAGCCAGTCGCCGGCGTAGCTCGCGAGCAGGGCGTCGTAGATGCGGCGGCTCTTCGCCGACAGCTCGCCGTCGAGGAGGTAGGAGGAGACGATGAAGTCCTGCGCGCCCTTCGCGGCGAGGGCCTGCTCGAGGAGCTTCTTCCGCTCGGCCTTGGGGACCAGGAAGAGCGGGTGCTCCCGAACCGGCGTGCCGATGCGGACGTCGATGTTCTCGGCCTCGAGGTGGGCGAAGGTGTCGACGCCGCTCGCCGTCGAGACCTTCTCGCCGAAGCCGATGTTGCCCTTGATGAGCTTCTCGGTCGGGAAGACCCAGGTGAACGTGTAGAGCGCGCCGTCGGGAGCACGGGAGTAGCGCTCGAGCCCGCGCTTGAGGCACTCCACGAGGGTGGACTTCGCCGAGCCGTTCGGGCCGTGCAAGAGGATGAGCTTGTTGATGCGCCCGGCGTTCACGAAGTTGCCGAGCAGGCGGTAGATGGCGTTCTGCACCTCCTCCTGGCCGGCGACGCGGCCGTCGTCCTCACCGGGGATGGCGTCGAAGATCTTGAAGCGGCGGATCTTGCCGGTGGGGTGCGGCACCTCGGAGGCGCCGAACCAGTCGATGCAGTCGCGCAGGTACTGGGCGGCGTTGCGCGCCTGCCGGTGCGGCGACTGCACGAAGAGCTGCAGGTACTCCTCGAAGGAGAGGATCGAGCGGTTCTTGACGAAGTCCGAGGTGACCGCCGCTCCGACGTCCTTGAGGAAGTGGGTCGCTTGCATGGCGGGGGGAATGTAGCACCCGCGCGCGCTTCCCGTCGGGTCCGCGAGGCCCTTCGCAATCGCCCGAGCGATGTGGCACCGTGCCGGCCCCATGCGACGCACGCGCTGGAGCCTGGTCCTGTTCCTCCCGCTCCTTTCGGCGTGTCCGCCGACCAACTCCAGGCCGTGCAGCGAGGACGCGGAGTGCGGCCTGGGGCAGCGCTGCCGACGCGGCGCCTGCGGCCCGGTGTGCCTCGACGACACGGAGTGCGGGAGCTCGCAGGTCTGCCAGGGCGGCGTCTGCCGGCCGAAGCCGGAGTGCGCCCAGGACGCCGACTGCGCCACCGGCTTCACCTGCGCGAGCGGGAAGTGCCAGTGCACCGCCGACACCTCCTGCGCCGCGAACCAGGAGTGCAAGAACGGCGCGTGCGTGGCGAAGAAGAAGTGCACCGCCGACGCCGACTGCCTCTCCGCGGGGGGCCGCTGCGAGGTGACGCAGGGGCAGTGCCTGCCGGTGTGCGTGCTGCCGACCGACTGCGCGCCGACGCTCGACCCGAACCTCGCCGTCGCCCTCTACGCCTGCGCGCAGGGCACCTGCACCCGCCGCTGCACCACCGACCTCCAGTGCGGGCTCACCGGCTTCATCTGCCGCGCGGCGGGGTTGTGCGCGGCGGCGGAGTGCGCCAAGGCCTCCGAGTGCCCCTCGGGGCAGTACTGCACCAGCGCCACCTCGGGGCGCTGCCTCTCGTACACGGTGTGCAGCAGCGCCGCGCAGTGCCCGAGGAACTCCGAGTGCAAGCCGTTCTCGGCCGCGCAGTGCCCGCCCGGCTTCGACTGCGCCCAGAGCGTCTGCCAGGAGTTGCAGCGCTGCTTCCAGGACTCCGACTGCGTCACCGTCGACACCAAGAACCCCGGCCTCACCCAGGTGGGCTACTGCGCCGACGGGCACTGTCAGGCGACGACCAAGTGCACCATCGCGTCACTGTGTCCCGCGAACCAGACCTGCATCGGGAGCCTGTGCGTCCCCGCGCCCTGCCGTGGGCTCACCGACTGTCCCTCGGGGCAGTACTGCGTGGACGGAGCCTGCTCGCCCGAGGCGCCGGCGGGAGACGTGGCCCAGGTGAGCGTGTGGCCGACCCGCGCGCTGCTCGAGGTTGGCGACGCGCTCGCGCTGCACGTCTTGTCGTATCGGCTCTCCGGCGCGTCGACGCCGGTGACGAGCGCGAGCTTCACGGTGCTCGATTCGGGCGGGCAGCCCTCCACGGCGGCGACGGTGACCTCGGGGGGCCTGCTCACCGCGGTGGCCGCGGGCGAGGTGGTGATTCAGGCGACGGTGCCGGGCGCGGTGGGCGTCGCGCCCGTGGAGGCGCGGGTGACCATCGTCCCCCACGTCGCCAGCGGCCGGCGGGTCATCGTGGTCGACGCCGCGACGCGCTCGCCGCTCTCGGGCGTGGCGGTGCGCGCCTGCGCGGACTTCGCGTGCTCGAGCCCGGTGGACGTGGCCACCGACGCGCAGGGCACCGCGGTGTTCGCCTCGGTCGACGCGGGCGTCCAGAGCTTCACCGCCATCGCGCCGATGCTCCGCGCCGACGGGCTGCCGCGGTACGAGCGCGCCACGGTGCTCGGCACCAGCGCCGCCGACGTCTACCTTCCCCTGCGCGCCAACCCGGTGGCGTCGTCGTCGGGTCTCAACGCGACCATCTCCTTCACCGACGTGTCGACCAGCGGCGGGTACTGGCTTGGCCTCGCGGCCGGGAGCTTCGAGGACATCGGCGAGGTGACTCCGCGCGGGCTCCTCGGCGACTCGTTCATGGTCGACGTGCCGGGCATCGGCCAGAAGGTGCCGCTGCCTGGCGCGGCGGTGCTCTACACCGCGCCGGTCTTCGGGATTCCACAGGAGGTGAAGGGCCGCGCCTTCGCCAACTGCGAGGCCGGCACCCGCACCGGCGTGGCCTTCGCGGGGCGGGCCAGCCTGGAGCAGCTCACCGCGGTACGGTCCACCGACATCCTCGGCTACCTCGGTGCCTTCGACTACGCGCTCGACCCGTCGCACCCGGTGCTCTCGCTCGGCGAGGTCCCCGACGTCACTGACATCAACGGCAACGGGCGGTGCTCGAGCGCGACCTTGTGTCCGTCAGGCACGGAGAGCGTTTCCGACTACTCCAAGTTCACCCGGGTGTCCTTCAAGCCGGGGCGCCAGCAGTCGCTGCGCACCGAGGTGTCGCTGCCCAAGGTGCCGTCGACCTTCGACTCGGTGCTGGTGGCGGCGCTGGAGCTCGATCCTGTCACGGGCGCACTCCCGGTCGGCTTCGCCTCGGCCACGCTGCGCCCGCCGGGGCAGGACGGCCAGCACCCGGCCGAGCTGTTGGTGCTTCGCAGCGGGCCGGCCTACGGCGGCCTGGAGATCACCACGCCCGGCGTCTGGAGCCTCGCCGGCAACGCCAACGGCGACGCCTTCAGCGCCCGGCTCAACCGCGCCACGGTGCTGCCCACGCTGATCGCGGTGACGCCCTTCCTCCCCGCGCCACAGAAGGGCACGTTCTCCATCGGCGCGCGCGCCTTTCAGCCCGGCCAGCCCGAATGGTCGTCGGCCTACTCGACGGGCGCGGAGCTGGCGCGGGTCGGCATCACCGGCTCGGAGAACCGCCACGTCCTCTACTTCGCGATGCAATCGGCGCAGACGTCGGTGCCCCTCCCACCTGCGCCCACGGGCCCCGGCAATGATCCGGCGGCGGAGGCCAACGTCACCCTCGACGTGCTGGTGGTGGACCTGGATCCGGCCGTGACGACGGACGACGTGTACGACCTGAAAGGCACCAACCTGTCCGGCTGGCTTCTGGGCGCGAAGGGTTGGGCGCGCAGCTTCAAGTGAGTGCTCGACCGGAAGGCAAGTCCGGCTAGACTGCGCCGCCGTGAGCCAAGACACCATCATCGGCATCGACCTCGGGACCACGAACTCGTGCGCCGCCTACGTCGACGGCTACAAAGACGGCGTCCCGAACGTGAAGCTGATCCCGTACAAGGGCGGCGAGTACACGATCCCGTCGATCTACGCGATCGACGACAAGGGCAACGAGCTCATCGGCTACGAGGCGAAGCGCCAGTGGCAGCTCAACCCGAAGAACACCATCTACGGCGCCAAGCGCCTCGTCGGCCGTACCGCGACCAGCGACATCGTCGAGACGATGAAGCAGGTCGTGCAGTACCAAGTGAAGCCGTCGTCCGACAACAAAGAGGTGATGATCGAGATCGCGAAGAAGGACCTCTCGCTGCAAGAGGTCTCCGCGCGCATCTTGAACAAGATCCGCGACGTCGCCTCGAACTACCTGAAGGTGCCGGTCAACCGGGCCGTGGTGACGGTGCCCGCGTACTTCAGCGATCGCCAGCGCCAGTCGGTGAAGGATGCCGGAAAGCTGATCGGCCTCGAGGTGGTGCGCATCATCAACGAGCCCACCGCGGCCGCGCTCGCCTACGGCGTCGGCAAGAAGCTCAACGAGAAGGTCATCATCTACGACCTGGGCGGCGGCACCTTCGACGTGTCGGTGATCGAGATTCGCGGGCAGGTCTTCGAGGTGAAGGCCACCGGCGGCGACATCTTCCTGGGCGGCATCGACCTCGACAACGCGATGATCCACTACGTCCTCAAGGAGTTCGCGGCCCAGACGGGCATCGATCTCGCCACGGACCCGGTGGCCATGCAGCGCATCAAGGACCTCGCCGAGCGCACCAAGATCGATCTGTCGGCGCGTGAAGAGGCGCCCTTCAACATTCCCTTCATCACGATGACCCCGCAGGGCCAGCCCCTGAACATCGAGATGAAGTTCACGAGGAAGCTGCTCGAGCAGCTCACCAGTGGGCTGGTCGATCGCACGCTGCAGATCGTGGCGCAGGTGCTTCGCGAGTCGGGGCTGTCTACCAGCGCCATCGACGAGGTGATGCTGGTCGGCGGCCAGACGCGCATGCCGGTGGTGCAGTCGCGGCTCACCAAGTTCTTCAACAAGCAGCCGTCGAAGGGCGTGCACCCCGACGAGGCGGTCGCCATCGGCGCGGCGCTCTACGGGTTCTCGCTGCAGGACGACACCAACCTCAAGCTGCAGCTGCTCGACGTGATCCCGATGGCCATCGGCCTGGAGAAGGCCGACGGCAAGATGCACACCGTCTTCCCGCGCAACTCGCCGATCCCCAACGCGAAGCAGCTCACTGGCACCACCAGCCAGGACAATCAGAACGAGCTGATCATGCGCATCTACCAGGGCGATCACGACGAGGCGCGGCGCAACGAGCAGCTCGGCGAGTTCACCTTCTCCGGCATTCGCCAGGCCCGCGCGGGCCAGGTGCGCGTGGAGATCACCTTCGACGTGAGCGTCGAGGGCATCCTCACCATGCACTCGCGCGATCCCGACACCGGGAAAGAGCTCAAGACCAACGTCCGCGTCACCCAGAGCTAGCCAGCGCCGGGCGATCAGGGCGTCGGGTTGAAGCGCACCTTGCGGCTGAGCCACGACTCACCGCCGCGGCCGTCGCGCACCGTGAACCAGAAGGTCACGTCGGTGGACGAGGTCTGCGTGGAGTCGGGCGCCCAGTCGGACTCGACGCTCCCCTCCACCTGCGTGGAGAGCCCACCGCCCGTCTGGTACGGGCTCATGGTGCCGAGCGTGGTGTGGTGGGTGATGAGCCAGCTCTCCTGGAGCGTGACCGGCTTGAACTGCAGCGTCGGCACCACGTAGCTCTCCTCGAGCGCGGCGTAGTCGAGCGGCGCGACGCGGAAGGGGCCGTGCCCGGTGACCTCGCGCACCTCGTCCTCCTTCCACTCGGTACCCTCGAAGGTCATTCCCGGCAGCACGGGCTGCACGTTCTGCTTCATCGCGGGGAAGAAGTGGCACCAGTAGACCATCAGCTTCTGCGCGTAGATGAGCTCGCCGCTGTCGGGCCCGAAGACCTTGAGCACCACCGGCACGCGGATCCCCCCCAACCCCTTGTAGGGATCGCGCTTGATGACCTCGGTGAGCAGGGGATCTCCGTTCGACATGAGCTGCGCGCCGACCATCACCTTGGCGGTGATCTCGCCCGCCGGCAGCTCGGCGCTCCAGAGGACGATGCGCGAGCCGTCGGCGTTGCACTCGCGATCGCCGTTGTTGGCGCAGGTCGACAGCTCGTAGCGCAAGCTTCGCCCGTTGCCCGCCGGGTCGGCGATCAGCGCCTTGAAAGTGAGCTGCTTCGAGGCGGGCACGGCGAGGAGTTCCTGCACCTGCGGGGGAATGACGAAGCCGCCATCGGCGCCGCCTGCGAGGAGGAGCCCGAAGACCTGCGGCGTGCAGGCGTTCATCATCACGTCGGGCGGGTCGAAGGACATGCCCAAGACGCGCAGGTCGTGGACCGTGGTGGGGTTGTCGAGCCTGATGCCGCAGCCGAAGCAGAGCGCCACCGCGGTCGCGGCCGCCAGCACCCTGCTCCGTCGCTTCAAGTTCGCGCGCATCAGAAGCTCGCCTTCACCCCGAGCACGGGGAGAATGGGGATGCCCGAGACGTACACCCGCTCACGGTGCCGGTAGTCGTCGATGGTGGTCTCGATGTTCTGGGTGTTCAGCACGTTCTGGACGTCGAGGTACAGGTCGAGCGTCCACTTCTGGAAGACGAAGTAGCGGTCGACGCGCAGGTCGAGCTGGTTGAACGCTGGCAGCCGCGCCGAGCGGAAGTCCCCGGTCGTCGAGGAGTAGCCGTTCGCGTCCGCCTGGTAGTGATCGGGGGCGCCCGCCTTCAGAGGCGTGGTGGGGTTGCCGGTGACGTACCGATAGCGACCGCCGAACTCCCAGCCGTTGTCGAAGCGGTAGCTCCCGATGACCGTGAGCACGTGCGTCTGGTCGACGCCGGTGAGGCCGTAATCGTTCTGGACGCCCGAACGGCGAGTCTCGGAGCGAGAGAGCGTGTAGGCGATCCACCCGAAGAAGTTCTTCGTCACCTCGTGGCGCGCCAGCAGCTCGAGGCCGTACGCCCGGCCGAGCCCGCGGTTCCCGTACAGCTCGTCGGTGACGGTGCCGTCGGGGTTCACGATGGTGTTGCCCGGCGAGACGGCCAGATCGAAGCGGCGGTTGTAGAACCCGGTGAGGTCGACGTTGATGACCGGCGAGAAGCGGTGCGAGACGCCGAGCGAGGTCTGGAAGGCCTTCTCCGTGCCCAGGTTCGGGTTCCCGAAAGGCGCCGGCTCGAAGTCGATCGGCGACGGCGTCTGCGTGTAGAGCCCGACGCTGCCCTTGATCGCGGTGGTCTCGAGCAGCTGGTAGCGCACCCACAGGCGGGGATCGATGGAGTGCCGCGTCTGCCGGGTGACGAAGGTATGGGTGGCCCGCACGCCGGGGGTGACGGTGACCGGGCCCGCCTTCAGGTCCACCTCGGCGAAGATCGCGCCGTCGAGCGTGTCCAGATCCTCCCGGATGGTCTGCGTGGGAGTCTTGGGATCGGCGCCGGGGAAGCCCACGTACTGCGTGCCGTCGATGACCGGCAGCTCGGCCTGGCCGGAGAGGCCGTGGTTGTAGATGTCGGTGCCCGCGTGCACGGAGAGCCACGGCGTCGCGTCGACCTGCAGATCCTGCCGCAGGCCCTGGCTCCACTGGTCGGCCTTCAGCGAGATCAGGTTGGCGAGGCTCAGCGAGACCAGGTCGTAGCCGAGGTACGGCGTGAGCCGGTAGGTGACCGCGCCCTCGCGCCAGGTCCAGTTGCCGACCACGCGGTGGAAGGTGGTGTGGGCGTCGAGGCTCACGTTGAGGCTGCGCGCGCCGCCGGTGGCGACCACCTTGAGGGTGTCGTCGCTGCCGAAGGCGAAGACCGAGAACGTCGAGGAGCCGCTCTCCTCGGTGTGGCCCCGCCTGGCGCCGGCGTCGAAGCGGATCTGGTAGTCCCAGTAGACGGGCACCGCGTTGACGAAGGCAGCCTGCGGGCTGCTGCGCTGCGCGACCTCGAGGATCGGCGGCAAGAGCACGTCGATGTAGCTGCGCCGCGCCGCAGCAGCGATCGACATGCCGTCGGCCAGCGGGGCCTCGAAGAAGAGGCTCGAGTCGAGGAAGTCGATCTTCGCCACGCCGTGGTAGGTGTCCGCCGCGCCCCTGCGGCTGCCCACGTCGACCACGCCGCCGATGGCACGGCCGTAGCGCGCGCCAAAGCCGCCGGGGAAGAAGTCGATCTTGTCGATGAACTCGGCGTTCACCACCGACGGGCCGCCGCCCAGGTGGAAGAGGATCGGGATCTCGACGCCGTCGAAGAAGGTCAGCGACTCGTTGGCCGACGCGCCGCGAATGACCAGCGCGCCGGAGATGAGCGGCGCCCGCGCCACTCCGGGGAAGTTCTGCACCACCCGGACCGGGTCGCCGAAGGTGCCAGGCACCTTTTGAATCTCCTGGCGGCTCACCGTGCGATCGACGACCTCCTTCTTGTCGCGCGTGCCGCGCACCACGGTCTCGTACCCGACGACCTTCGGGAGCACGTAGTAGTTCACCACCCGGGTCTCGTTCGGCTCGAGCACCTCGACCGTCTCGAAGTTCTTGTGGTCGGCGGAGACCACGCGGACCTGGCACTCCCCCGCTTCGATCTCGAGGCTGAAGTGCCCCTTCTCGTCGCTGAGCGCCTCCGGGCCGGGCTGGTTCACGCAGATCACCACTCCGCCCATGATGCGGGTGCGGCTGCCACGGGTGATCAGCGTGCCTTCGAGCGTGGCGTGGGCCTTCGGCGGTGGCCCAGCGTCGATCGCCTCCGGAACGCCCGCGTCCGGCACCTTCAAGACGAAGTGGTACACGTACTCGACCTGGACCGCCGCGGGCTGGAAGTCGATCTCCGCGGGCGTGAAGGCGAACCGCTTCACCGCCTCGATCGCCGCCTCGTCGAAGCCATGCCCCGCGGGCTGCGTCACGTGCACCTCCGACACGCGCCCGTCGGCCCCGATGGTGATCTGCATCGTCACCTGCGCGGCGAGCCCCTGCGCCTCGGCCTCGGGCGGGTACGTGGCCTCGACGAAGCCCACCAACTCGGGGGCCTTGGTGAGCACGGGAACGTGCACGCCCGCGTCCTCGACGGTTCTCCGAACGGACTCCTCCCCGAGCGCGACGGACGCCGACAGCAGGAGCAGCGCGAGCGCGAACCGGGGCGACACGGGCGGGCTGCATAGCCGACGGTGAGGCACAAGGGAATGCGCGCGCTGGCACGGCGACTGCTTTCTCCGGCGACGAGAGGGAGAGCCATGAAGAGGACCGCGACGACGAAGAGGCAGACCCGCCGTGTCATGCCGAAAATGCGCCGCCGGACGGTCGGCGCGAAACCGCGCACCCAGCTCACGGTCGGCGACCTGATCGCCGCGGCCTACGACACGCTCGGGAACACGGACGACGCCGTACGCGTGCTGTCGTCCGTTCGAATGTCGCGGAGCGTGGGCCGGCGCATCGTGTTCGTCTGATCGCGGATCCTGCGTCGTCGAGTGCTGGCAGCGAAGGCGCACTGACGGTAGACGATGGTCATGGCGCTCGATTCCCGGCTCCTCGCGATCCTCGCGTGCCCCGAAGACAAGGGGCCCCTGCTCTACTTCGCGGAGGAAGGCTTCCTCTACAACCCGCGCCTGAAGCGGAGGTACCGCGTCGAGCATGACGTGCCGGTGATGTTGATCGCCGAGGCCCAGACGCTGAGCGACGCCGAGCACGAGAGAGTCCTCGCCCTGGCGAAGGCGCGGCAGCTCTCGTTCAACTTCGTCGCGTGATCGACACGCACTGCCATCTCGACGTCGAGCGCTTCGACACGGATCGTGACGCGGTGCTGGCGCGCGCGCGAGCGGCCGGGGTGGAGGCCATCGTGGTGCCGGCCATCGGGCCCGGCGCGTGGGAGTCGCTCCTCGACTGGGCCGATCGCGATCGCGGCTTCCACGTGGGGCTCGGCATTCACCCGCAGCTTCTGCCCGAGCTCCCCGAGGCCGACGACGAACGCCATCTGGCGCGGCTCGACGAGGTGCTGGGGCGCGGCGGCGCCGTCGCGGTGGGCGAGTGCGGGCTCGACGGTCCGTCGGCGACCCGGGCTCCGATGGAGCGGCAGGTGCGCGTGCTCCGCGCCCACCTCGCCCTGGCGCGGAAGCACGACCTGCCCGTCCTCCTGCACTGCCTCCGGGCGCAGCCCCAGCTCCAGGCGCTCCTTCGCGAGGAGGCGCCGGTGCCGCGCGGGCTCTTGTTGCACAGCTTCTCGGGCTCGGCGGAGCTGGTGAAGTGGTACCTGAAGCGCGGCTGTCACTTCTCGTTCGCCGGGCCGGTGACCTTCGCGGAGGCGCGGCGTCCCCTCGACGCGGTGCGCGCCGTGCCCGAGGAGCTCCTGATGGCGGAGACCGACGCGCCCGATCAGGCGCCGCACCCGCATCGCGGAGAGCGCTGCGAGCCGGCGCACCTTCCGCTGGTGGTCGAGGCGCTCGCTCGCGCGCGAGGGGCAACGATGGAAGCGATGCGCGAGGCGACGACGCGGAACGCGCGGGCGTTCTTCCGGCTGGGCTGACGCGCGACCCACCTGCGTCACCCCAGGCGGTCTCGGCTCAAGGCAAGGCTCGACGAGGCCCGCCCTCGACCGAATCGCGGCACCGCGCCGACGCCGACAGTCTGAGCCGGCGCTGGAGCGAAGCGCCGAGGAGCCCTCCCCCTCGTCTCAGGCCGTTCTGCCCGAGCGAAACGGGAGGGAGGAGTTGCCTTCCCGGGCGCCCCTCGGGCAAGAGAGCGGCGATGCAGCCCGAGACCGTCCCCGCCGCCCCTGCCCCTGCCCCCGCACCATCCACGAAGGCGTGGAAGCTCCACCGCCGCTTCGATCGAACCGCGCGCCTCCTCGGTGACGCCGGCGTGCAGCGCCTCCAGGACGCCCGCGTCGTCGTCTTCGGGCTCGGCGGCGTGGGGAGCTACGCGGTGGAGGGCATGGTCCGCAGCGGCGTCGGACACCTCACCCTCGTCGACTTCGACGTGGTCTGCGTCACCAACACCAACCGCCAGCTCCACGCCACGGTAAGCGGCGTCGGCAAGCCCAAGGCCGAGCTGCTCGCGCAGCGGTGCAAGCAGATCAACCCCGACGTGTCCGTCGCGCCGGTCGTCGACTTCTACCGCGAGGACGTGTCGGCCCAGATGCTCGACGGGAAGTGGGACTTCGTCGTCGACGCCATCGACAACGTGAAGGCGAAGCTCCACCTCTTGAACGAGTGCGTGCAGCGGAAGCTGCCGGTGGTGAGCGCGATGGGCGCAGCGGGGCGCCTGGACCCCTCGATGATCCGCGTCGACGACCTCTGCGAGACGCACATGGATCAGCTCGCGAAGGACGTGCGCAAGCTGCTGCGGAGGAAGTACGGGCTCGACACGAGCCGACCCCAGGGCATCACCGCGGTCTTCAGCATCGAGCCGAGGCGTGATCCGCTCGAGCTCACGTACGACGAGGCGTCCGGCGGCTTCCAGTGCGTGTGCCCCCACGGCGCCAACGAGTTCCACTCCTGTGAGGAGCGCAGTCAGATCGACGGCAGCGTGGCCTTCGTGACGGCCGCCTTCGGCATGCACGTCGCGGGCGTGGTGGTGCGGCGAATCGCGCACGGGCGCTGACCCGCGTCTTTGCTCAGAGCGCGTCGACCAGCCCCGGGAGGATTTCTCCGCTCTTCCCGCGCCGCACGACTGAGAACCGTCGCGCGTAGCTCTCGGTTGGCTCGAGGTCGACGAGCCACGACTGCCCGCCGGAGGCGACGACGGAGTCCACGAGGCCCGCGGCCGGGTACACGTTCCCGCTCGTCCCCACCGCCAGGAACAGCAGGTCCCCATCGGCGTCGTCGATGAAGTCGGCGATGCGCTCGAGGTGCGCCGGGTCGAGCAACTCCCCGAACCACACGATGTTCGGCCGCACCGCCCCGCCACAGGCGGCGCACGTGGGCAGAGGCCCCTCGAGGAAGGTTCGCGTGTCGGAGAACGGCACGGCGCACCTCACGCAGCGGCTCTGAAACAGCTCCCCGTGAATGGCGATCAGCCGCGTGCTGCCGGCTCGGGCGTGCAGGCCGTCGACGTTCTGGGTGGCGAGCAGGAAGCGATCGCCGAGCCGCTCCTCGAGGCGGGCGAGCGCGAGGTGCCCGGGGTTCGGAGACACCTTCGCCGCGCCCTCGCGCCTCAAGCTGTAGAAGCGCCACACCTTCTTCGGGTCGCCGGCGAAGCCCTCCCAAGAGGCCACCTCCTCGATGGGGTTTCCCTCCCACAGCCCGTTCGAGCCCCGAAACGTCGGCACGCCCGACTCGGCCGACACGCCGGCGCCGGTGAGCACGAGCACCTTGGTCTTCGGTCCGATGGGCAGCCGCGGCAAAGACGGGCTCACGCCACCGGTTCCTCGAGGGCCTCGGCCCGCTTCTCCGCCGCCCGCTTCGCCTCTTCTTCGCGGCCGCAGGGCCGGCGGAACGGGCACCGGGCGCAGGCCGACAGATTGTCCGTCTGGGGAAAGTGCGCCTCGCCGTGCGGCACGTTGGCGCGCGGGTCCTTCAACACCGACCGCATCGCCCCGACGCTCTCGGTGAACCGCCGCTTGAACGCGTCGATGGCTTCGGCCTCGACCGGCACGGTCTTCTCTACCCCGTCGTTCAAGTACACCAGCGTGGCCTTCATGCCCTCGACCGGAAGGTCGTAGCGCTGGTTCAGGTACAGCGCGTACCCGAGCACCTGCTCGTCGTACCCGTCGCGCGCTCTCCCCGTCTTCCAGTCGACGATGTGCGCCGCCCCGCCCTCGTCGCGGAAGGCGAAGTCGGGCACCGCGAACACCTTCACGCCCTCGAGGGTGAAGAACGAGCGATCGAAGTCGGTGGTGTCGACCTCGAGCCAGGCGTCGGCGGCGAGCTGCTTCGCCAGGCCGGGCCAGCGCGACTGGAAGAACCACTCCAGCGCCTGCTTCACGTTCTCCCAGTTCAGTTTCCAGGTCTCGTCGGGGACGTCCTCGGCGTACTCGTGCTCGACGAGGCCGTTGAACTCCTTGCGGATCTTCCCGTTCCAGTACGCGCGCCGCTTCGACTGGGTGAAGTCGTCGCGCATGGCGCGGTGGGCGCGCTCGATGGCGCGCGCAGGGTCGAGGGGCCTGCCGGCGCGAACGTGCTCGAGGCTCCCGCGGATGGCGTCGTGCACCACGCTGCCGCCCCAGGTGAAGCGGTTGGCGAGCCGCTTGAGGACGTACAGCTCCTTGGTCTGCTTGGCCGCGCCGGCTTCCCACCCGCCCCACGCCCGGTAGTAGTGGAAGAGGTAGGCGCGCCGGCACTCGGTGAACTTCTCGTGTCGCGACTTCGACCAGGAGAAGTCGTTCTGGAGGATCTTGGCCACGGCCTCCCCCTATACGACGAAGGTCTGACGACCGGGAGCGCACTCGCTTTCCGTGCAGGCGGCACACGCTCGCCTTGAGGCCCCCGCCCTTCGGCGCCAGAGTCCGCCCGTGCCTCGCCGTACCACGAAGTCCCCCGCGCCCCCTTCCGCGCAGCCGCTCAGCCCGACGATGGCCGAGGCGCTCCGCGGCGCCCTGCTCCCCTGGTTCGATGCGAGCCAGCGCGACCTGCCCTGGCGCCGCACCAAGGACGCCTACGCCGTCTGGGTCAGCGAGGTGATGCTGCAGCAGACCCAGGTCGATCGGGTGATCGGCTATTGGGACGCCTTCCTCGAGCGCTTCCCCACCGTGCGCGCGCTGGCGAAGGCGGAGCTCGCCGACGTCCTCGCCCGCTGGAGTGGCCTCGGCTACTACTCCCGCGCGCGGAACCTCCACCGCGCCGCGCAGGAGATCGTCGCCCGCCACGGCGGCACGCTGCCGAAGGACGTCGCCGCGCTCCGGACCCTGCCCGGCTTCGGGCGCTACACGGCCGGAGCGGTCGCTTCGATCGCCTTCGATCTCGAGGCCCCCCTCGTCGACGGCAACGTGGCACGAGTCTTCTCCCGCGTGCTGGCCATCGAGGGTGCGCCGGGCGACAAGGCGCGCGAGGCGACGCTGTGGACCGCCGCGGAGACCCTGGTGCGCGGCCCGAGGCCGGGCGATCTCAACCAGTCGCTGATGGAGCTCGGCGCCACGGTGTGCCTGCCCCGCGCCCCCTCGTGCCTGCTCTGCCCGGCGCAGAAGCTCTGCCGCGCCCTGGCGCAGGGACGCGTCGGCGAGCTGCCTTGGCCGAAGAAGGCGGCCCGGAAGAAGCGCCTGGAGTTGGCGGTGGCGGTCTCACACCAGGACGGCGCGGTGGTGCTGGCCCGCCGTCAGGAAGGCGGCCTCTTCGGCGGCCTGTGGGAGATGCCGGCCGCGGCCATTGGCCCAAACCCCGGCGACGCGGCCCTCGAGACGCTCCTCGGCGAGCGCGCGGCCATCGGCCCCGAGCTCTTGGTGATGGAGCGCACGCTCACCCACCGCCAGCTCGTCCTGCACCTCCACCCCGTCGACCTGCCGCGGAGGCTGCCGCCGGTGCAGGAGCCCTACGTCGAGTGGCGCTGGGTGACGCTCGCAGAGACGCGGCAGCTCGGCATGGCGTCGGCGATGACGGCGGCGCTGGAGCTCGCGGTGCCGAGGCTCCTGGCGGCCGCGGCGCCGCCCTCGCGGCGGCCTATCCCCGCGCGACGTCACGCAACCGGCGCTGCGCCTCGCGCACCTCGTCGATGATCCGCTCGGCGTCCTTCACGGTCCGCATCGCGAGCCCGCACGCCGGCGTCACGAGCATCCGCGACAGGAGCGCCTCGAAGGCCACGCCCTTCGGAACCGACGCGCGCAAGCTCGCCTCGACCGACTCGCACAGCTCGGGCACCGAGTACGCGGAGGTGAGATCGGTGGGAACGATGCCCAGCGCCATCGTCGCGCCGCCGCCGATGTGCTCGAGCCAGGCCTCACGCTCCTCGAGCACGGCGTCGAGCGACAGCCGCGCGTCGATGGAGAGGATGTCGAGCCCCAGGCCCAGCACCGCCGCCCAGTCGGTGTTGCTGCAGCAGTGCACGCCGACGAGCGCGCCCTCGCGCTGCACCGCCGCCACCAAGAGCCCGAGCTCCTTGAGGGCCACCGCCTGTCGCACGTCGCCCCTCGACAGGGCGTACAGCCCCGGCTCGTCGAGGAAGAGCAGCGGCGTCGCGCCGGCCCGGCGCAGCGCCTTCACCAGCGCCAGGCTCTTGGCGAGCAGCAGCTGGTAGATCTGCCGATCGAGCGCGGGCAGCTCGCTCACCGCGGCCCCGGTGGAGGTCTTCGCCACCCAGCGCACCGTCGTCGGCCCCGCCAGCTGCACCTTGGCGAAGGGGAGCTTCCTCGTCTCCACCTCGAACACGAACGGCCGCCAGCTCCGGCACGCCTGCACGCTCGGCTCGAACTCCGCGAGCTGCCCCGAGGCGAGCGCGAGGTCGATGCGCCGGGTCAGCGCGCCGGTCCCGGCCTCCCACGCGCCGAGGTCGACGGTGCACACCCCCTCGTCGTCGAAGGAGAGCCCCGGGAGCCCGTCGAGCGCCGAAGCGATCATCAGCTCCGCGGCGTTCCCCGAGGGCAACTGCGGCAGGTACGGCACGTCTTGAGCGAGCGCCGCCTGCAACCCCAGCTCACCCTGGGTGTGCGGAAGACTGCCGACTCCGGTGGAGGCACATGTAGGCAGAAGTTGCACCGCGCGACGGGCTTGGGACATGAGGGTGCGATTCTAACTGCTCGGCCCTAACATTCGGCGACGTTCCAATGAGGGGCCTTCGCGTGTCAGTGCTGTGGGTCGTGCTCGGTGCCTCGGCGGCGCTGGCGGATGTCGACGCGAGAGCGGCGGTGCCAGTGTTGCTGAAGACCCTGAGCTACGACACCAACTTCGATGCGCGCGGCGCCGGCGAGTTCACCGTGCTCGTCTTGGCTCCGGCGTCGCTCTCCAAGGAGCGCGAGCGGCTGATGACGCAGCTCAAGGACGCGGGCCTCAAGCTCAAATCCCGGCCGGTGAAGTTCGTCTCCGCCGACTGGAAGGACGAGGCCACGCTGCAGTCGGACATCGATCGCAACAAGGCCGCCGCGCTCCTGCCGATCCCCGAGCTGCCGATGCCGATGGTTCGAGCGCTCTGGGAGGTCGCGCAGGACAACCAGCTCTACGCGGTGGCGCTCACCGAGCAGATGGTCGAGCAGGTGCTGCCGGTCGGCGTCACCCAGGCGGGAGAGCGCCTGCAGATCGTCATCAACGAGAAGGCCTCCACGGCCGTGGGCGCGCGCTTCGAGACCGCGGTGCTGCGCACGGCTCGCGTGCTCAAGTAGCTCGCCTTCGCCGCCGGGCCGGCGCCGCATCAGAAAACGCTTTGACCTCGGGGGGGCCGATCCGTATCTTGCCCGCGCGATGCCCACGCCTCCGATCGAATCGTACGTCCCGATCGCCCTCATCCTGCTGCTCGCGGCGGGGATGGGGGTCGTCATCCCGCTGTTGGCCGGCATCTTGGGGCCCAAGACCACCTCGATGGTCAAGGCCGACACCTTCGAGGGCGGCAACGTGCCCATGGGCTCGGCCCGCCAGCGCTTCGCGGTGAAGTTCTACGTGGCCGCGCTGCTCTTCATCGTGTTCGACGTCGAGGCGGTGTTCCTCTACCCGTGGGCGGTCAACTTCAAGGCGCTCGGCTGGTTCGGCTACTTCACCATGGTGGCCTTCGCCTCCACCCTGGTGGCCGGCCTGGTCTACATCTGGAAAAAGGGCGCGCTGTCCTGGGAGAGCTGAGATGACGAACGAACTCGACTCCGCGCCGATCATCACCACCCGCAAGGACGAAGCCGAGGGCTGGCTGCGCGGCGTGCTCTCCAAGGGCCTGGGCTGGGCGCGCAAGTACTCGCTCTTCACCTACCCCTTCGCCACCGCCTGCTGCGGCATGGAGTACATGTCCGTCGCCTGCGGCCGCTACGACATCGCCCGCTTCGGCGCCGAGTTCCCCCGCTTCTCGCCGCGCCAGGCCGACCTCTTGATGGTCATCGGCACCATCAACATGAAGCAGGCGCCGATTCTGAAGCGCGTCTACGAGTCGATGGCCGAGCCGAAGTGGGTGATCAGCTTCGGGGTCTGCGCCTCGAGCGGCGGCTTCTACGACAACTACGCCGTGCTCCAGGGCATCGACCGCATCATCCCCGTCGACGTGTACATCCCCGGGTGCCCGCCGCGGCCCGAGCAGGTGCTCGACGGGCTGATCCTGCTGCAGGAGAAGATTCAGCAGCAGAAGCACCAGCTCTTCAACTCGCAGAAGATGCCGGAGCGCCCCGGCTACGCCAACCTGGCGAAGTAGGCCCTCGCGCTACCAGCGGTGGTACGCCGGGTGACCGGGCTGCACGGCGACGAACGTGCCGGTGCAGGTCGCGCGCACCTTGCCGCCGGCGGTCAGCTCGCCCTCCACCGTCACCTTGTCGCCCTCCGTGTTCGTCACCCTGGCGCTCAGCGACACCTCGCCGTCGGTCGGGCACGGGCGCTTGACCGCGATGGCGTAGTCGGCGGTGACGGTGCACGGCGGGCTCGAAAGGCCCCGGCTCGTCATCAGGTGAACCGCCGCCGTCCAGTTGCAGTGGCAGTCGAGCAGCGAGCCGATGATGCCGCCGTTGAGCACGCCGGGGAACGCTTCGTGGTGAGGCTCGGGCCTCCACGTCGCGACCACCCGGTCCCCCTCGGCGAAGCTGCGAATCTTGAGGCCCTTCTCGTTCGAGGGGCCGCAGCCGAAGCAGGCGTTGTGGGGGGCGTAGGTCTCCTGGAGGCTCTTCCCGTCGCGCATCGTGTCACCTCAGCGCGAAGGTCCAGTCGCCGGGCTCGCCTCGCGCCGCGCGCAGCTCGCCGTAGTGGCGCCGCACCGCGCGGGGGTAGCCGCGGAAGAGCTCCACGTTCTTCCTCACCAGCGACTGGTAGAGCCGCGTCGGACCGGCGTTGTAGGCCATGAGCGCGAGGTCGAGATCGCCGAACTGCTTCTTGAGCGACTCCAGGTAGCGCACGCCCAGCCGCACGCACAGCGCCGGGTCGGCCGCCAGCTCCTCGCGCGAGAGCCTGAGGCCCTCCCGCTCGGCCAGGAAGTAGAGCGTCGCGGGGCGAATCTGCATCAACCCCTTGGCGCCCATCGGCGAGACCGCCGACTCCTGGAACTCCGACTCCACCGCGATCACCGCCAGGATCAGGAGCGGATCGAAGCCGGCCCGCGCCGACTCCTCGGCCACCGCGATCGCCACGTGCTCGCGCATGGGCAAGCCCCAGCCCGGGGCGCGCTTGGCCAGCAAAGCGTCGATGCGGTCGAACTCCGGAGGCCGCACGGCCTTGAGCCCCACCGGCTCCAGGGCCGCCACCCTGGGCGGCTCGAAGAGCGGCGCGAACGACCAGGCGCTGATGCCGAGGCTCAGGGCCCCGGCGGTGGCGAGGAGCCACCTCACTTCGACAGCGCCTCGACCCGGCGGGTGACGGCGTCGAGGCGAGCGGAAAGCTGCGCGATCTCCTCCTTGCGAGGCACGCGCATGCTCTTGAGCGCCTGGTGCACCGTCTCCTCCAGGCGCTTCTCCACGTCCTTCTTCTGGCCCGCGAGCTTCTCCGACAGGTCGCGCACCATCTTCTTGCCCTCTTCGCCGCTGAGGCCGGCGAGCCCCTGGAGCTTCGCGAACAGCTTGGCGGTCTCTTCCTCCGCGCCCGTCACGGTCTGGAGCGCCTGGCTCCACAGCTGCTGAAAGGCCTCGGCGACCGACTTCTTGTCCTTCGGCGTGCTGTCCATGGGTGGGACCCTTCACCACACGAAGGGGCCGATCGACAAGCCCCCTTCGTGCTCGTGGAACTCCCTGAAACGACTCAGGCCTGCGCCGTGGGCGGGCTCTTCTTGAGCAGCTGATCCACCTTCTTCGAGAGCCGGGAGAGCTCCTTGCCGATCTGATCGACCTCTTCGTGGCTGGCCACGCCGAGCGCGCCGAGCACCTGGCCCTGGAGCAGGTCGAGGCGCTTCTTCACCTCGCGGGTCGCCTCGCTGGCGCGCTTCTCCAGAAGCTTGAGCTCCTTACCGCTCTTCACCCGCTCCAACAGGGCCTCGATCTCCTTCTGCTGGGTGCGGCCGAGCGCCACCAGCTCGCGCTCCGTGGCGATGAGGCGGCGGCGGGCCTCCTCGAGCTGCTCGATCACGTACGCCTGCACCTCGCCGACCTTCTCCTGCACCTCCGCCGCGGGGGACTTCACCGTCTGCTTCCGAGCCATTGTGTTCTCCTTGCTGAGGGACGAATCGTTGACGCCCCGAACCATAACGCGTTGCGTTAGCCACGCAAGGGTGCCCCACGAAAAAGGGCCCCGGGATTTCTCCCAGGGCCCTCTCTCTTCAAGCGTCTTGGAGGCTGCTTACGCCACGCCGGTCTGCGGGCGAGCCGGAGCCGGAGGCGCCTGGATGGCCGAGGCATCGCCAGCGTGGGTCGCCGCGAGCGCGTCCTCCATGCTCTGGATTTCGTCGGCCGGGCTGTCGACCTGAATGTCCAGGTGCTTGTAGTTCGGCAGGCCGGTGCCAGCGGGGATCAGCCGGCCCATGATGACGTTCTCCTTCAGGCCGCGCAGGTAGTCGACCTTCCCGGAGATGGCCGCCTCGGTGAGCACCTTGGTGGTCTCCTGGAACGACGACGCGGAGATGAACGACTCGGTGGAGAGCGAGGCCTTGGTGATGCCGAGGAGCAGCGGCTCGCCGACGGCGGGACGCTTGCCGCGGGTGAGCGCCTTCTCGTTCTCCTCCTCGAACACCCACTTCTCGACCTGCTCGTCGATGAGGAAGTCGGTGTCGCCCACGTCGGTGACGCGCACGCGGCGCAGCATCTGGCGGACGATGACCTCGATGTGCTTGTCGTTCAGCTTCACGCCCTGGAGCCGGTAGACCTCCTGCGTCTCGTCGACCAGGAAGCGCGCCAGCTCCTTCTCACCGAGCACCTTCAAGATGTCGTGCGGGTTCGCCGCGCCGTCCATCAGGCTCTCGCCGGCCTTCACGCGATCGCCGGAGTGCACCGTGATGTGCTTGGACTTCGCGATCAGGTACTCCTTCGCGAGATCCGGGCGCTGCTCGCCGTTCACCTCGGGGGTGATGAGGAGCTTGCGCTTGCCCTTGGTGTCCTTGCCGAACGACACGATGCCGTCGATCTCCGCGATGATCGCGTGATCCTTGGGCTTGCGCGCCTCGAAGAGCTCGGCCACGCGCGGCAGACCGCCGGTGATGTCCTTGGTCTTCGTGGTCTCGCGGGGGACGCGGGCGATGATCTCGCCAGGGGAGATCTCGTGGCCGTCGTCGACCGCGAGCGCCGCGCCCTGCGGGAGGAAGTAGCTCGCCGGCTGGCCGCTGGGCAGGACCTTCACCTC
>JBBIOE010000040.1:0-41923 GCA_037443525.1 Archangiaceae bacterium
CTCGACGACGGATGCGACCGTGTCCGGGGCGGCCTCACCGCTCGCCGCCGGGCGGGGCGAGGCCTCCGCACCCGACGCCGTGCCGACTGCGAACGCGTCCGGAGCTTCCGCGGCCTCGTCACGCGCCCCTGCACAGGCCACTGGGTCGACGACCGATGCGAGCGCGTCTGGAGCGGCCTCCCCGCTCGCCGCCGGGCGGGGCGAGGCCTCCGCACCCGACGCCGTGCCGACTGCGAACGCGTCCGGAGCTTCCGCGGCCTCGTCACGCGCCCCTGCACAGGCCACGGGGTCGACGACCGATGCGAGCGCGTCTGGAGCGGCCTCCCCGCTCTCCGCCGGGCGGGGCGAGGCCTCCGCACCCGACGCCGCGCCGACTGTGAACGCGTCCGGAGCTTCCGCGGCCTCGTCACGCGCCCCTGCACAGGCCACGGGGTCGACGACCGATGCGAGCACGTCTGGAGCGGCCTCCCCGCTCTCCGCCGGGCGAGGCGAGGCCCCGGCACCGGACGCCGCATCGCCCGCGGCTGCTTCGGGCACGGCCTTGGCTCCCGACTCCGCGTCGAAACAGAGCGCCCCCTCCGCCCCGGCCTCGCGCCTGGACACGGAGCCGGCATCTGGCACCGCCAGCACCTCGACGCCTCCTGGGGCCGAGCCTCGCGCTCACTCGCTCGCCGCCAGCGTCAAGGCCACCTTCGCCGAGCTCACCGCCTCCCTCGACGGACCGCACGGCGGCGGCGCCACGCTGGTGCCCTTCGACGCCGCGCTCGTCCCCGCGCTCAGCATCAACTCCGCCGTCGGAGGCCGCACGCGGAACTTCTTCGCCCTCGGCCTCTTCGCCTCCAGCGCCACCCACCTCGACGGCGTCTTGGCCACCGTCGGCGCGTCCTTCGTCGACGAGTCGATGCACGGACTGCAGCTCGGCGGTGGCCTCGCCTGGTCCGGCGGCGACACCTTCGGCGCCCAGGCTTCGGCCGGCGTCGCCTCCACCCACAAAAGCCTCTACGGCGCGCAGCTCGCTCCCCTCACCCTCGCCGGCCCGGTGCGCGGCGCGCAGCTCGGCCTGGTGAACCTCGGCGGCGACGTCGACGGCGGTCAGGTCGGCATCGTCAACATCGCGCGGCGCGTGCGCGGCGTGCAGCTCGGGCTGGTGAACCTCTCTCAGAGCACCACCGTCCCCCTCGGCCTGGTGAGCCTCATCGACGACGGCGGCTTCCGCTTCGCCGCGTGGTCGAGCGAGACGACCTACGCCAACATCGCCCTCAAGCTCGGAGGCCGTCACGTCTACACGCACGTCGACCTCGGCTGGAACCCGCGTGGCTCCGGGCGCGCCAACGAGACCGGGCCGGCCACGCCGTGGGGCTATGGCTTCGGCTGGAGCCTCGGTCGCGAGCGGGGCCTGTTCGGCGAAGTGGAGCTCACCTATCTCCACCTCACCGCGGCCTCCCGCGGGTGGACGAACGACTTCGCCGCCGGCGTCCGCACCCAGTGGGGCTACCGCTTCGCCGACCACCTCGCGCTCTACGGCGGCGTGCAGTTCCAGGTGTTCGGCCAGATGAACCCGACCGCCGCCGCGCCCACGCTCTTCGGGTGGACGGTGCACGACGCCAGCGACATCCGCGTCACCCTCGCGCCGGGCTTCGTCGCCGGCGTCGAGCTCTGACGCTCACTGCGCCAGGTTCTCGAGATCGCCGTTGTAGTGAGCGGTCTTGAGCTCTTTGGCCAGCTGCGCCGGCGCCTTCCCGGCCAGCGCCCCGCGCACGATGAACCAGTACATGCCGGCCGGGTAGACGTCGATGGCCTGCCCCGCGCCCGCCGACTGCGCCAGCTCGTTCCCGAGCACCGAGGTCGTGCCGCGCACCTGCGACGCTGCCAGCCCGCCCTTGCCCGCCGCCTCCATCTCCACGCGGCGGAAGATGCCGGCGAGGTCCTGCAGCGTGCGCGCGGCGTAGCTCTTCGGCAGGCTGGGAGCCTGGGGCGCCGCCTTCACGGGCGCGGCCACCGGCTCGGGCTTCGCCTCCACCTTCTGCAGCTCGAACGACGCGTTCTGCTTTTCGCCCGCGCTGAGCACCAGCTCGCGCGACGAGGGCTGATAGCCCGCGGCCGCCAGCGCCACCGTGTGGCGGCCGGGCTTGAGCGCCTCGGTGTCCACCGGGGTGTCGCCCACGTCGACGCCGTCGATGCTCACCCGCGCCCGCACCGACGCGGTCACCACCAGGTGCGTCTTCACCTCGGCGACTTTCACCGGCGCGGCCGGCTCCTGCGCGACGAGGCGAACGGTGAGCGAGAGGGGCTTGCCCGCCGCGGTGACGCTCTGGCTGCTCGGCTGGAAGTCCTTCTTGCGCAGCTCGACGGCGTGCGCGCCCGGCGACAGCGAGGCGTTGGAGAGCGGGGTGGTGCCCACCTCGCTGCCGTCCACCAGCACCGTGGCGCCGCTGGGCTCGGAGGTGACCGCGAGCGGCGTCGGGCGTCCGGCCGGGCGCGCCGGCGTCTTCGCGTTCGGGCTCGGCGCCGGCGCGGGCGCGGGCGCGGGCGACGGCGGCGTGGCCGCGGCCAACTTCTCGTCGAGGTGGGCTTGGAGCGCGCGGACCCGAGGGGTGTCGCGCTCGCCGGGCTCGATGGCCTGGAGCTTCTTCTGGGCCTCGTCGACGTTGCCGTCGGCCAGGGCCCGCTCCGCGGCGTCGATGGAGACGGCGACGCGGAGCTCGGACTCGAGGCCGGTGAGCTGCACGTCCTCCTCGGCCGAGAGCTTCCCGTAGCCGCGCGCTCGCTCCAGCTGCTCGCGGGCCCGGGCGGACTTGCCCTCGTCGAGCAGGCGCCGCGCTTCGGCCAGGTAGGGCTTCACCGACTCCAGGGCCGGGGCGGGAGCGGGCGCCGGAGCCGCGACCGGCGGCGCAGGGGGAGGCGCGCTCCGGAACGCGAAGCCGACGCCGGCCGCCACCGCCACCAGGCCCACCACGCCCGCCACCGCGAGGCCGACCTTCGACTTGGGAGCACCGGCGCCGGGCGCGGGCTGGGGGCCGGCGGGGCTCACCGTACCCGAGGCGGGGGTGAAGCCGGGCGGCAGGGCGCCGGTGGCGTCGATGTCGACCTCCACGTCGGGCATCGCGACCGCCTGCGGAGGCGGCCGGACAGCGGAGCCAGAGGACGGTCGGAGCGCGGGGTTCGACGCCGTGCGCAGCCCGGGGTTGGTCATCGGGCGCATGCCGGAGGGGCTCGAGGGCCGCGAGAGGAGGCCGCTCGCGCGGGAGGCGCCCGAGGCGCGGCCGAGGCTGGAGACGCCCGACGGCGTCTTCACCCCGCCGCCCCACGACTCGGCGTCGATCTCCGGGAAGAGCCCAGCGAGCCACTTCGGCAGATCGTCGGTGAGCCCGCCGCCGCCGGTCGACACCCACCGCATCAGCTCATCGGCGAGCGCCTTCGCCGAGGGGCAGCGCTGTTCCCGATCGGGCTTCATGGCCCAGTCGATGATGTGCTCGAGCTCGGTCGGGAAGCCCGGCACGAACTCGTGCGGCGGCTGGAAGCTGCCGCTGGTGATGGCCTGCATGATGTGGACGTCGGAGTCGCCCGAGAACGGCAGGTGCCCGGTGGTGGAGACGTACAGGCACACGCCCAGCGCGAAGACGTCGGCGCGCCGATCGAGATCCCCGTTGGGATCGCGAATCTGCTCGGGCGCCATGAAGCGCAGCTTCCCCTTCACCACGCCGCCCTGGGTGTGGGTGAGGCGCCCGTCGGCCTTGGCCACGCCGAAGTCGAGGATCTTCGGGGTGCCGTCGATGGAGACGATGATGTTCTGCGGGCTGATGTCGCGGTGGACGATGTTGAGCGGCGCGCCCTCGGGGCCGCGCGCGTTGTGGGCGTACTCGAGCCCCAGCGCCGCGCCGGCGATCAACCGGGCGAAGCGAGGAGCGCTCAGGCCCCCCTCCTTCGCCGCCTTCTTGATGAGCTGCGAGAGGGTCGGCCCGCGCACGTACTCCATGGCGATGAACGGGGTGCCGTCATCGTCCTGGGCGATCTCGAACACCTGCACGATGTTCGGGTGGGTGAGGTTCGCGGCGATGCGCGCCTCGTCGAGGAACATCGAGACGAAGCTCTCGTCCTCCATCAGGTGCGGGAGGATCTTCTTGATGACCACCGTCTTCTCGAAGCCACCCACGCCGGAGAGGCGGCACTTGAAGACCTCCGCCATGCCTCCGGTGCCGAGCCGTTGGACGATTGCGTACTTCGAGATGTGAGTCTGCCCGTCCACGGTCGGCCTCGAGTCTTCGATCAGAAGTGAAATGCGGTCTGTAGCGCGAACGAGGGCATGGGCGAAGGAGCGCCGATGGGGAAGCCCACTTCGCCGCGCAGCGAGAGGTAGCGCCCGACCGCGTGGCCGGCGGACACGGCGACCTGGCGGCGGGCGATCTTGTCGCCGCCGTAGGGCCGCTCGACCACCCAGTCCCAGCGCGCCGCGACGTTCACGTCGCCCGCCTGGTAGGTCGCCTGCAGGTAGGCGCCTTCCTCGAAGGCCCTCATCGAGCGCTTCTCGGGGTTGAGGTAGTTGCGCACCGCCTCGCCGCGCAGGGTGAGCGGGCCGAGCGCCACCGAGGCGTCGACGTCGATGAAGCTGGCCCGCCACGCGGCCTCGGGGTCGAGCGCGCCGGTGACGCCGGAGACGCCGATCTCCGCGGCGCCGTACTCGCGGCCGGGGAAGATCAGGAAGCTGACGTGCCCGCCCGCCGCCTTGTCGTCGTTGTTGTCGGCCAGGGTCTCGCCGCGCGCCTCGCGGAAGACGCGCTCGGCGTCGTAGAGCGGGTTCCCGTTCTCGTCCATCGACGCGGTCGTGGCGCGGAAGCCGTTGATGACGTAGGCCTGCCACTCGAGCTTGAGCGCGCGGGCCAGCGTGTGGCGGCCGCGGAGCTGGAGCCCGGTGTCGTACCAGCCGACCGGGACGGCCTCCTTGAACATCAGCGGGCGGGTCACCATGTTCCAGCGGAACGAGGGGTGCAGCGTCTCGTTGAACTTGCCGATGGGAATGAGGAAGCGCCCGACCCGCACCGTGAACCAGTCCACCGGCACGTAGTCGAGGAAGGCGTACTCGGTGGCGACGCCGGAGAGCTTGACCTCGAACTCGATCTCGGCCGAGAGCTTGTCGCTCATGCGCGCCACGAGGATGGGGTTGAAGGACGACGGCTCGAAAGTGATCGGCTGGTCCGGCAGCGCGTACATCGTGAAGTTGCCGTAGCCCGACCAGGTCACCGACACGTTGGAGGCCGAGAGCGCGTCGCCGAAGCTCTTGCTCCAGTCGTCCTTCGCTTCCAGCGGTGGCTCGAGAGCGGCGGGGGTCGCGGGCGCGGGAGCGGCCGGCGCGGCCGGAGCCTCGCTGGTCGCCGGCTCACCCTCTGCCGCCGAAGCGGTGCCAGAGAACGCGAGCGCCACGCAGGTCACCCACGAGAGCGCGCTCATCGTTGCGGCGCCTCTGCGAGTGAGCCCGAGTTGGGGCGATGAGTTAAAGTAGTGAAGCTGGCTGCTGCCATCGGAGTTGAGGGGGGTGTCTGACATGGAGGAGGAAGACATCTGACTTGCCCGATCGGTCACATGGCATTGATTTCGATCAAGCGCGCGTCGGCCTGTCGGTTCTAACAGGTCACGCGGACGAGGGGGCCGCCCGGGAATGAACGAGCGGGACCCAACCCCCGCTTCGGCGGACAGGATGGCGGCCATCGGCATCCGCGGCGACCTTTTGGCGCGACAGTTGGTCGCACCGGACGATCGCCGTCGGAGCTCGTGAGCGATGACGTCCCCGGCCGCGACGGGTGCTCCGGTCGCGCTGCCCTGCTCGAGAGGTCAGGGTCGACTCGGCGCCCGAGACGGACCTCAGGTCGCACAGGGCGGGCCTCGGCGTCCCGCGGGGTTTCGGTGGCTGCGCTCTTGAAGAGGAGGAGCGCGGTGGGAGACCGAGAATGCACACTCCAAGCGCTCGTCCGTTCGTGCTCGATGACGTCTTCGTCGACCTCTCCGACTTCGGTGAGCGGCCGGCGAGGTTCGTCCCCCGCCGGGCCTTCGCGGCGGTGCCGCTGGCGCTGCTGCTCGGCTACTGGGCCGGAGGGCACTTCTCGCGGCCGCCCGGGGCCCGCGCGCCGGACGCCTCTCCCGCGGTCCCCGCGCCCACGCTTGGGCCGCCGTCGACGTTGACGTCACCTGCGGCCGCTGGCGGGTCGGACGCCACTCCCACGGTCCACTCGACCGAGCTCGCGCCGCCGTCGACGTCACTCTCGGCCGCCCGACTCGCCCTTCCTGCGCCGAGCGTGCAGCCCCCGGGCGCGTCGGCCGCGCCCCGAGCCGCGGTGAGCGCACCCTCGTCGTCCCGTGGCTCGAGCGCGGCCACAGCTCCCGGGCGCAAGGGGGCGCACCGCTCCGGCCGCACGGTGGGGGCGAGCTCCACCAGCGTCGCGCGGACCGCGGCCGGCCTGGGCTCGGTGCGCGAGCGCATCGCCCTGCCAGCTCCGACCGGCGGCGCCGGGGCCGCGGCGCTGAAGACCCGAGCCTCGAGCCTCGCGGAGGCGGGGCAGTGGCCCGCGGCGTTGGACCTCTACACCCGCGCGGCCCGGGCCGCCCCGCGCGACGCCGACGCCTGGTTCGGCATCGGGCTGTGCCAGGTGGAGCTGGGCCAGCCCAAGGCCGCCACCAAGACCGCGCGGTACGCGCTCACCCTCGCGCCGGCCCACGTGCTCTGCCACGTGCTCGCCGGCTTCCTCTCGCAGGAGCGAAGGGGCTATGCCGAGGCCCGCGAGCACTACGAGCGCGCCCTCGCCCTCGAGCCCGATGGCCCCTTCGCGCCAGAGCTGGAGAGCGTGCTCGCCCAGCTCCCGCTCCCTGCCGCGCCCGCGCGCCCGCGTCCGACCTCGAGGACGTCCAGCGTGGCGCTGGTGCGCGCGTCGCGCTGATGGCGGGGGCCAGCTGGATCGATCGAGCAGCCCTCCCGTTCAGGGTGAACGAAGTCGAACCCCGTCGACTGTTCGGTCCCAAAGTGTGGAGCTGAGTTCGGTACCCTTCGACTCCGCTCAGGGTGAACGGCGGTCGACGCGAGCGCTCACCGCCCTCAGGACCCGCTCGAGAGCTCCTGGAGCGCGCCGCCCTCGAGGCGGAGGCGACGGGTGCACACCCGCTCGACGAGAGCGACGTCGTGGCTGACCAGCACCAGCGCGCCGGGCCAGGCCGCGAGCACCGCTTCCAGGCGCTCCACCGCGGGGAGGTCGAGATCGTTCGTCGGCTCGTCGAGGACGAAGAGCCAGGTGGCGCGCCCCAGGCCCCTCGCGAGGCGGAGCTTCCGCGCCTCCCCGGAGGAGAGCGAGCGCGACGCGAGCAGGCGATCGGGGTCCACGCCCAGGGCGTCGACGAGCTGGAGCACGCGGCCTCGCTCGGCGTGGGGCAGCGCGCGCACCGCGGCGACGTCGGCCTGGGCGTCCTCGGCGCCGAGCACCTGCGGGAGCGAGAGCACCCGCTCCGGCGGGAGCGTCGAGGCCTCGGCCAGCGCGGCGAGGAGCGTCGACTTGCCGGCGCCGTTTCGCCCCTCCAGCGCGACCTTGTCGGCCCGGGCGACGTCCAGCGTGAGGTCGGTGGCGAGGGTCGGCCCGCCGGCCCGCGCCAGGCGCGCCAGCCTCAGCGAGGCGACCAGCGGCCTCGGGCACGGCTCGAACGAGAGCTGGAAGTCCGGGGCCCGCCGGTGAACCACCGCGAGCCCGTCGAGGGCCTCGCGCGCCCGCTCCGCCTGGAGGTTGGCGCGGCGGAGCGCCCTGGCGTGGGCGGCCTCGGCGCGGGCGGCGCGGAAGTCGGCCCCCAGCGTCGCCTGATCGCGATCGGCGGCGCTCTTCATGCGGTTCCCGGCGTTGGTGGAGCGCGCCGAAGCCCCGTGGGTGGCCTGCGCCTGCGAGGCGCGGGCGAGGGTTCGCGCGAGGCGCTCCCGCTGGTGCTGGTGGGCATCGGCCGCCGCTTCCTCCGCCGCCCGCCAGGCGAGCTGCGCCTTCGAGTAGGGGAGCGGCGAGGCGTCGAGCACTCCGCGCTCGAGCCTGAGCGTGCGCGTGGTCAGCGCGTCGAGGAGCGCCCGGTCGTGCGAGACGACGAGGCCGAGGCCGGTGAAGCGGCGGCAGGCGGCGATCACCAGCGCGCGGGCCTCGGCGTCGAGGTGGTTTGACGGCTCGTCGAGGAGGAGCACGTCGCTCTCGCACCAGAGGGCGGCGCCCAGGTGCACGCGCTGCCGCTCGCCGGGCGAGAGCTTCTCGAAGCGCTCCAGAGCGTCGCCGGGCAGGGCCACGAGCGAGCGCCACCGCCCCGCGGCGCCATCGGTGGACTCGAGGAAGGCGCGCACGTAGGCCGGAGGCTCGAGCGCATCTGGCGCGCAGCGCACCACGCGCGCGCCGCGAGGGCGAAGGCGCACCTGGCCGCCGGCCGGCGCGAGGCGCCCTTCGACCAGGCCGAGCAGCGTCGACTTGCCCGCGCCGTTGGGGCCGACGAGGCCGGTCCACCCGGGCGCCAGCGAGAAGGAGGCGTGCTCGAGCAGCGGCACGTCGGAGAACGAGAACGAGAGGTCGAGGACCTCGAGGGACGGCGACGGCATGGAGGAGTCCTGGGAACGGCGAGCAGCGCCTCACCGGGCGCGGTGCAGCGGACGTGGGCTCGGGCTCAGGAGATCATCGAAAGTCACCCGCGAGGGCGACGGCCGGAAGTGGAGCGCGAAGGCGGGCCGGGCGTCAAGCAGGGGCGGCGGCCGAGGCCCCTTCACTGCCTGGTGAACGCGACGGTGCGCACGCCGTCGACCGTGGTGCCGACCAACTGCACCCCGGGCGTGCCTCCGCACCTGGCGTCGAGGCGCGGCGAGGCGAGCAAGAGCTCCGGGCTGGACACCGACGCCACAAGCCGCAGCGGATCGGGCGTGACGGCCTGGCTCTCGACGATGCTCGAGGAGAACTGGGTGAAGCAGTCGTGGGGCCAGTCCTTCTCGGCGACGGCCTCGAGGCTCATGGCGATGGCCGGAACCGACGCGTCATCGAAGCGCAGCGTGGCCGAGTGGTTCGCCAGGTCGAGACCCAGCGTCGACGGAGGGCCGGTCGCGCTCCGGTAGCTCCCGTCGGACAGGTGACTGGTGGTCGGCCCACACGCCTCGAGCGCGGCGGCGGCCAGCAGCGCGAGACCTCGGAGCACGGTTCGGTCCATCCAGCGGCCCCGGAGCATGAAGTGGACCAGCCGCGTTCTTCAGAGCCCGCAGGAGCTGCGCGGGTACGTGCGATGCACCGACGCCGCCCATGCGACGATCAACGTTCGGTGAGACGATCGGTCGGTTGTTCCGCATGACTCCCGTCGTGTGGTGGCTGGCGATCGCGGCGATCGTCGCGGTGCCGTCGGCCTGCGAGCGGAGCCAACTCAACGGCAACGCGCCCCGGCCGGAGATCGCGCCACCCGGTGAGCCCCAGGCGCTCGAGGCGCTGGTCGGCGACGCGGCGAGCCTGATTCGCACCACCGGAGAAGCGGCCTTCCCCGAGCTCCGCGTCCCCAACAGCCGCTTCCGGCAAGCGGAGCTCTACGTCTTCGTGCTCGACCTCGAGGGGAACATGCTGGTGCACCCCGATGCGACGATGGAGGGCAAGAACGAGCTCGAGCTCGAAGACGTCGCCGGCAAGCCCATCATTCGCGGGCTTCTCGAGGCGGCGACGGCGCAGCCCGCGAAGCCCTTTGGCTGGTACCACTACCAATGGCCCGTTCCGGGCGGGCTCTTCCCGCGGTGGAAGAGCAGCTACGTCCGGCTGGTCACGGCGCCGTCGGGCAAGAGCTACGTCGTCGGCAGCGGCGTCTACGACGACCGCATGGAGCGGGCCTTCGTCGTCGACCTGGTGAAGGACGCGGTCGGCGAGATCGAGGCGGGCGGCGCGGCGGCCTTCGCGCGCTTGCGCGATCCGAAGGATCGCTTCATCGCCAAGGACGCGTACGTCTTCGTCATCGACCCGAACGGCCTCGACCTCGTCAACCCGGGCTTCCCGAACCTCGAGGGCCGCAACCTCCGCGACGTCACCGACACCCGGGGCAAGAAGCTCGTGCAGGAAATGCTGCGGGTGGCGCAGGCCCAGGGCGCGGGCTGGGTCGACTACCTGTGGCCCAAGCCCGGCGAGAGCGTCTCCACGGTCAAGTCGACCTACGTCCAGCGCGCGGCGGTGGGCGATTCCTGGGTGCTCGTCGGCTGCGGCGTGTACCTGGCGGACGCGCCGAAGACCGCGCCGGTGGCGACCAGGCTGACCGCGCCGCGCATGGCGTCGCTGGTGCGCGAGGCGGCCGCGCTGCTCGAGCAGCAGGGCGAGAAGGCCTATTCCCAGCTCCGCACCAGGGGCTCGAAGTGGTTCCACGACGACACCTACTTCTTCGTCTGGTCGATGGACGGGACCCGCCTGTTCCACGCGGCCGACCCGTCGCTGGAGGGGAAGAGCGCCGTCGCGGTGAAGGACGTGCTCGGCCGGCCCTACGGCCAGATGATGCTCGACGCCGCCGCGGGTCCGTCGGGCGAGGGCTGGGTGCACTACCAGTACCCCGAGCCGGGCAGCCTCTTCCCCGCGTGGAAGTCGACCTTCGTGAAGCGGGTGGTGCTGCCGTCCGGAGAGACGCGGCTGGTGGGCGCGGGCGTCTACGACCTGCAGATGGACAAGGCCTTCATCGAGGACGTGGTCGATCGCGCCGCGGCCCTCGTCGCCGAGCGCGGGCGGGGCGCCTTCGACCAGCTGCGGGACAAGACCGGCCCCTTCGTCTTCATGGACGTCTACGTCTTCGTCGACACGCCCGATGGCGTGGAGCAGGTGAACGCCGCGCAGCCGAGCCTGGAAGGGAAGAACCTCCTCGAGCTCAAGGACGTGAACGGCAAGGCGGTGACCAGGGAGGCCATCGAGGCGGCCACCAAGCGCGGGAGCGCCTGGGTCGAGTACTCCTGGTTCAAGCCCGGGCACAACACGGCGGTGAAGAAGCAGGCCTACGTGCGCCTGGTGCGGTCGGGGCCGGACGTCTTCATCGTGGGCTCGGGCATGTACGCCGAGTGAGGGCGGCGCCGGGGCGTCAGGGCGAAGGCTGGGTCTGCAGCCGCACCCAGGCGCCGCTCACGAAGCTCGTGGTCGAGGTGCCGGCGAGGCAGCGCGAGGAGCTCTGGGCGTCGTAGCCGAGCAGCCAGCCGCTGCCGGTGGAGACGAGCTGCACCGCCTCGCCGACGGTCCAGTAGCGAAGGGTGCTCGACTCGCTGCAGGCGGCGCCGTTGTACGTCGGGTGGGCGTCGTGCACCGCCGCGCCGGTCTCCAGCGTTCCGCCCGACCAGCTCGCGGCCTGCCCGCAGGTTCCGGCGCAGCGACGGAGGGTGAGCGACTGCCCCTCGTTGGCCACGGTGCCGCCCGCGACCGCCACGGCGCCGGACGCGAGCACGCTGACGTCCAGGCCTCCGCGCCCGTCGGCGCCGTCGCCCAGGTCCACCACCGTCCAGCTCGAGGGCGCGAGACACTGCGAGGCGCACTGGGCGTAGCGGAGGCGATCGGTCGAGCCGCTGGAGCTGGTGGTGGCGACGTGGAGCTGGCCGGTCGGGCTCCGGTCGAGGCCCACGGCGTAGGCGTTGCTCGCCAACACCGCCGCCTGCGACCAGGCCGCGACGGCGCCGCAGCCCGCGCCGCACTCGGCGTAGGTGAGCTGGTTGGGGCCGTTCAGCGGGCTCGCCACCAGGTACGCCGCGTCGCCGGCCGCGAGCAGCGAGACCGCGTTCGCTTCGCCGTCCACCAGCGGGTTCGAGGTCCACCCGCCGGCGCCCCGGGCGAGGAGTAGGAGCTGCGGGCCCGCGCCGGCGATGCCGTTGAGCAGCAGGCGCTCCTCACCGCTCGCGCTCACCGCGAAGGCGCGGCCGCGCGGCAGGTTGGTCCACGACTGGCCGTTGGGCGGAGCGATGCCCGAGAAGGCCCAGCTCGCGACGCTGGAGCAGCCCTGCGGGCAGCGGCCGAACGTCACCTGCGTCTTGGAGAACACCGCGATGTGGACGGCGCCGCCCGGCTCCACCGCCAGCTTCACCGCGTCGGAGAACGCGCCGTCGCCGACGGTGAGCGACGTCCACCCGCCCGCGGCGTCGCACCCGCTGGCGCACTCGGCGTAGCGGACGAAGGAGTGGCCCTGCGCGTCGGCCGCCCCCGGCGCCGAGAGGAGATGGAGCGTCCCGGCGTTGTCCCGGGCGAGCTGCGGCGAGGAGGTCTCCACCGAGCGGTCGACCAGGAACGGCGCGCCGCCGCCGCCGCTTCCGCCTCCGGCGCCACCGCCCGTCCCGCCGCCCTCGCCGCCGGTGCACGCCGCGAGGAGGAGCCCTACCGAAAACGTCGCCAGCCGTCGCATGTGTTCCCCCCGGGTTCGGGTTCCGGTCTACCGCGGTGGCTCAGAAGTGAATCGTCACGCCCACGCCGACCCGCGACTCACCGGCCGAGTCGTGGCTGGCCGACAGCGCGAAGTCGACGTTCTCGCGCACCTTCCACGCCGCCTGGGCGCTGGCGGTGGTGCGATCGGTCTGGAAGTCGTGGTCCACGCCCGCGGAGAGGCGGAAGTCGGGGTTCGGGTTCCAGGCCAGCCGCCCGCCCGCGCGCTCGAGGCCCTTGGCGTTGGCCGTCGCCGAGGCGGACACCGCGAGGGTGTCGGTGTGGTACCCGCCGCTGACGCTGGCGTGCTCGAAGCCCTTCTGGTCGAAGTCGGCGTTGGCCGAGAGGTTCCAGTTCGGCCGGTCGATGGCGTAGCCGACGTTCGCGCTCTCGAAGCCGGTCCGCGAGTTGGCGGTGACGGAGGCGGTGAGGCGCCCGGCGTCGCCGAGGCTCAGGTTCGTGCCGACGGTGGCGGTGGCCTTGAAGTCCTTGAAGTGCGCCTGCCAGTCGCCCTTGAGCTTCACCTCGAGCGTGTCGTCGAAGAGCTTCTGCTTCACCTCGGGCTTCACGCCCAGGCGGCCGAGCTTGGCGCTGCCGTCGGTCCACGCGGTGTAGCCGATGGAGGCCGCCAGGGTTCCCGCGAGCGAGTAGTAGGCGGTGGGCGAGTCGTGCTTCAGGTCCTTGACGAGGTCCTTGGCGAGGTCGCCGCCGAGCTTGCCCAGGTCACCGAGCCGGGTGGAGGCGAGGTCCTTCACCTCGATGCCCGCGTCCAAGAGCTTCTGCTGCACGCCGGCCGCCACGTCGGGGGCCAGCGCGCCGAGGGGCAGGTCCTTCACGAAGTCCTGGGTCGCCGCCTGCAGCGCCTGCTGCTGCGCGTCGCTGAGCGGCTCGCCCTCGCGCACCGGGCGCTTCCCGTCGGCGATGGCCATCGCGTCGTGGTTGAGCGTGGCCTCGATGCGGCCGGTGAAGCGGTCGACCGAGGCCTGCATCGCCTGGCGGACGGGGTTGGGCAGGGTGGCCTCTCGGTCGGCGGCGGAGGCCTTGGGCGGCGCCACCGCGGTGTTCACCTGCGGCCGCGAGTGCCCTCCGGCGGTCCACCCGGCCGGCGACTCCGGCGGCGGCGGGCCCATCGGGGCGCTCGGCTCGGGAGCCGTGCCGGGAGCGGTGACGGAGCGGGCGCCGATGCGGCCATTGACGGTGGGCATGGCTTGGACTCTACACGCCGGCCTGCGAGGAGCATGGGCATGAGCACTGTTTTGGTCGTCGATCTGGCAGCGGTTCTTGACACCAGCAAGGTGGGCGCCGACGCGACCAGGCAGCTGGAGAAGACCTGGAAGGACGCGAAGAGCCAGCCCGAGGAGAAGCAGCGCCAGCTGCTCGCCAAGCTGGAGAAGAAGCGTGACGCCCTGCGCGCCGCGTTGCTGTCGCGGGTGAAGCCCATCGTGGCCGAGCTGGCGAAGAAGAAGGGCGCCCTGGCGGTGCTGGAGAAGGGCGCGGTCCTCTATTCCCAGGGCGAGGACCTCACCGCCCAGGTCATCGCCAAGCTCGACGCCGGCGGGCCGCTCAAGGCCTGAGGGCGGCAACCTTCGGCGGCTGCATCAGGCGCGCGGACAGCGTCGCGACGAACGCCCTGGTGAAGAACCGTGAGAGCAGCGTGGTGAAGACGTTGCTCGCGCCGTGCACCACCGAGGCGCGGTTCGCCTGGAAGGCTTGGAGCCCCAGCCGGACCACGTCCTCCGGCCGCGCCTTCTTGCCGAACGCCGCGGCCTCGCCGGCGCGCTGGAAGAAGGGCGTGTCGGTGGCGCCCGGACACAGCGCCAGCACGCGCACCCCGCGGGGCCGGTACTCCGCCCACAGCGCCTCGCTGAACGAGAGCACGAACGCCTTGCTCGCGGCGTACACCGCCATGAAGGGCACCGGCTGGAACGCCGCCGTGGACGCGACCTGAATCACCCCGCCTCGCCGGCGCTCCAGGCCCGGGAGGAAGAGGTGCGTCAGCTCGACGAGCGCGCCGACGTTGAGATCGAGCTCCTCGCGCTGCGCCTCGAGCGGCACCTCGGCGAACGGGCCGAAGGTGGCGAAGCCGGCGTTGTTGACCAGCACGTCGACCTCGAGGCCCTTCGCCGCCACCGCGTCGAACACCCGCCGGGCGGCGCCGGGTTTGGCGAGATCTTCCACCAGCACCTGGGCGCCGCCGATCTCGCTCGCCAGCCGCTGGAGCCGCTCGCCGCCGCGCGCCACCAGCACCAGCCGTGCCCCGCGCCGCGCGAGCTCCCGCGCGAAGGCCGCCCCGATGCCCGTGGAGCCGCCCGTCACCACCACCGTCTTTCCTGCGAAGTCGAAGTCGTTCATGCCCTCACCATGCGCGCTGGGGAGGTTCTCGGAAACAGCGATGCCTGCTAAGCGGTTTCTCACTGATGAGAAACGACCCGCAGCCGCCCTGGGACGACCTCCGCGTGCTCCTGGCGCTGCACCGGCACCGGAGCTTGCTCGCGGCGGGGAAGGCGCTGGGGGTCTCCACCTCCACCGCGGCGCGGCGCATCGAGGCGCTGGAGGCCGCGCTGGGGCGGACGCTGGTGCACCGCAGCAGCACCGGCACCTCGGTGGAGCCCGGCGCCTTGGAGCTGGTGTCCCTCGCCGAGCAGCTCGAGCTGGGCCTGGAGGCCCTGCGACGCGACGAGGGCGAGGCGGCGCTCTCGGGCACGGTGCGCGTGTCGATGGGCGAGGGCTTCGTGCGGCCGGTGACGCGGGTGCTCGCGGAGCTCCGGCGCAAGCACCAGTCGCTCCACCTGGAGGTCGTCTCGGAGGCGCGCCTGGCGGACCTGGCGCGACGGGAGGCGGACCTCGGCATTCGGAAGGCGCGGTCCGCGTCGCCGGTGCTCATCGAGCGCGCGGTGGGACGGCTGCGCTTCGCGCTCTACGCGTCGCAGAGCTACGTCGAGCGCCGGCTGCGCGACGGCCGGCTCCGCGCTGGTGACTTCGAGCGGCACGACTTCGTGGGCTACGAGGGGACGCTGAGGCGCGCGCCGCAGCAGCAGTGGTTGGAGGCGCAGGGCGCCCGGCGCTTCACCTTTCGCACCAACTCCGACTCCGCCCTGCAGGAGGCCGCGGAGCAAGGCCAGGGCATCTGCGCGATCGCCGAGGCGCAGGGGCGCGCGGTGCCGGGGCTCGTCAAGCTCGACTTCGAGGGCGCGTTCCCCTCGGTGCCGGTGTTCCTGGTGTTCCACAAGGAGCTGCGCCGGGTGCCGCGGTGCCGGCTGGTCGCGAGCGCGCTCGAGGCGGCGCTCCGCCAGGGGCTGGCCTGAGGGCGGTGATCACGGACGTCGAGCTGCTGGCGCCGTTCAGGGTGAGCGGAGTCGAACCCTGCCGAACGCCGAGAGCTGAATTCGGCACCCTTCGACTCCGCTCAGGGTGAACGGTGGTGGTCGACTCGAGCGATCAGAGCCCATGCTTCAGCGGCGCTTCGGGTGCGGGGGCGGGCCGTTCAGGCCGGTCTGGAGCGCGGCCTCCTCGAGCGCCAACAGCCGGAGCACCGCGCCCAGGTGCTCGCCGAGCGGCGCGCGATCGGCGCTCTCCTTCACCGCGGCGAGGCAGGCGGCCACGAAGTCGCGCGCGGGGCCTTTCCCGGTGAGCGCCTCGGCGCCGGCGCCGCGGAGCACCTGGGCCACCACCGGCTCCAGCGCGCTCGCGGTCACGCCCAGGCCGCGCAGGTGACGCACGGCCTCCAGGGCGAGGGCGCCGGAGAGCCCATCGCGAGGCTGCCCGTTGGGCGTGCGCAGGCCGGCGGCGAGGTAGCTGGGGGCGCTCACGCCGGCATCTCGGGGCCGGTGGGCGGGGGCGGGCTGAGCGGCGGCACCGGGGTGGCCGGGGCCGGGCTCGCGAGGTGCATGCCGCCGATGACTGTGAATTCGCCCATCGGCGCCGCGCCGTCGACGAACTGCTTCCTGGTGACCGAGAAGGTGTCGCCGCTCCAGGGATCGTGAATGAGGAAGCGCTGAGCGTCGCCCTGTCCCGAGACCTCCAGGGCCAGCATGGCGTGGCACTTCGGGCTCCAGCTGTTGCCGACCAGGATGGGGGAGGGGATGCCCTGCGCGAGCTGCTTCGCCAAGAGGTCGAGCATCGTGCCGGTGGTGAGATCGGGCCGCGCGTCGAGGTGCACGCTCGAGTAGACGAAGCCGGTCTGCGCCGCGCGCTGGTTGTAGACCGCGTCGATTCTGTCCCACTGCACGCCCACGCCGCCCATCTGCGCGCGCGGGGTGGCGTAGCCGCCCACCAGGTCGAGGGTGGTGCCCTGCTCGGTGGCCAGCGCCTGGTTGGTCTTGAAGGGGTCGGCGTCGTCGACGGTGTGCACGTCGGCGTTCGCGGTGCGGACCTCGAGCGCGTAGAGCGGGTCGACCTCGCCGCGCAGCGCCTGGCCGGTGGTGATGACGCAGGAGGCGAAGAACTGCTGCTTCACCCCGCTCTGCACGCCGTCCTCGAGGATGGGGTCGGCGAGGTTCAAGCCCTCGATGAGCTTCTCATCGCTCCACCCGCGGATGGCGCCGGCGAAGGCGCCGAGCTCGTCGACGGTGTGGCCCGCGCCGAGGCCCTTGAAGAGGAAGGCCTGCTCCAGGGGCGAGCCGGCGGCCTTCGTGAGCTCACGGAAGCGGGCGGCGTCGGCGGCGGGGAGCTTCTCCAGCAAAGAGACGGCCCGGAGCGCCTGGGCCTCGCCCAAGACGCCCACCCGCGCCGTGGCGGAGGCGAGCAGGAGCTGCTCCTTCTCGGTGAGGGTGCCGGCGCTCACCGCGGTGGCGAGGCGCGCGAAGGTGTCCTGGCCCTCCTCGAGCTCGTCGCCGGCGAGGCGATCGCGCGAGGGGGCGACCTGGAAGTGATCCCACGCCACGACCTCGGGCGCGCTGGCTGGCGCGGGCGGAGCGGTGGGCGTGGTCGCCGGAGGCGGCGGGGGCGCCGAGCCGAGCAGCGCCTCGAAGGTCATGGTGGCGTCGGCGTCGAAGCGGTCGCCCAGGCGCTGCCGGAAGGCCTGAAGCGCGGCGCGCTCGCCCTCGTCGAGGCCTCCGTCGCGCACCGCGGCCCTGAGGGCGGCGACGTCGCGTTGGGTGATGGTGCTCTTCTTCTCGGTGCGGGCGAGGACGGTGTTCAGCCGGGTGAGCGACATGCGCGCTCACTTTGCACCAGCGGGAAGGAGGCCGCCACGGGTTCGCGCCGCCCTGGCGCAGGCGATGCGGCTCGACCCCGCTTTCGTACGCGCCTCACCTCGGGCGCCGTCGGTGGGGGACGGGGTTAGTCGATGGCTCACCGAAAGAGAGCCACCGATGGACGACCCGGTCTTCTGGCATCGCCTTCAGTTCGGGTTCACCGCCACCTTCCACTACCTCTTCCCGCAGCTCACCATGGGGCTCGCGCTGCTCATCGCGATCCTCAAGGGGCAGGGCCTGCGCACCGGCGAGGCGCGGTACCACGACGCGGCGCGGTTCTGGATTCGCATCTTCGGGCTCAACTTCCTCATCGGGGTGGTGACCGGCATTCCGCTGGAGTTCCAGTTCGGAACCAACTGGGCGGCGTTCTCCAGGAGCACCGGCCCGGTCATCGGCCACACCCTGGCGATGGAGGGCGTGTTCGCCTTCTTCCTCGAGAGCTCCTTCCTGGCGCTGTTGGTCTTCGGCGAGCGGCGCGTCTCCGCGCGGGTGCACTTCGCCGCCTCGGTGGCGCTCTTCCTCGGCACCTGGCTCTCGGGCTTCTTCATCGTGGCCACCAACGCCTTCATGCAGCACCCCGAGGGCTACCGCCTCGCCGCCGACGGGACCTACGTCCTCGACGGCTTCTGGAGCTACGTGCTCTCGGGCTGGGCCATCGCCGAGTACCTGCACGTGATGGCCGCGACGGTGGTGACCGCGGCCTTCGTCATGGCGGCGGTGGGCGCGTTCTGGGCGCTGGCGGGGCTCTTCCCCGACGTGGCGAAGCTGAACCTGAAGCTCGGCGCCTACGCCGGCGCGATCGCCTCGATGCTGGTGGCGTTCCCCACCGGCGACTCCCAGGCGAAGCTGGTGGCCCGGCACCAGCCGGTGGCGCTGGCGGCCATGGAGGGGAGGTTCGAGAGCGGGCCGCGCGCGGGGCTGAACCTCATCGGGCAGCCGAACGTGAGCGCGGGCAAGGTCGAGAACGCCATCCGCGTGCCCGGCATCCTCTCGGTGCTGGCCTTCGGGTCCGTCGAGCACGACGTGCGCGGGCTCACCGACTTCCCCAAGGAGAGCTGGCCCCCGAACGTCGAGCTCCTCTACTACGCGTTCCACATCATGGCGGGCCTGGGCACGCTGATGATCCTGGTGATGCTGGTCGCGGCCTTCCTGCAGTGGCGCGGGCGCCTCTTCGCGGCGCGCGGCTGGCTGTGGGTGCTGATGCTCTCCTTCCCGGCGCCGTACATCGCCACCATCGCCGGGTGGACGGCCGCCGAGCTCGGGCGGCAGCCGTGGATCGTCTACGGGCTGATGAAGACGGACCAGGGCGTCTCGCCCACGGTGCACGCGGGCATGACGCTCTTCACCACTCTGGGCTTCGCCGGCGTCTACCTGGCGCTGGGGCTGCTCTTCGTGATGCTGGTCACCCAGGAGATCCGCCACGGGCCGCCCGAGGCCCGCCCGCTGCCGGAGCCCGGCGCGCGGCTGGCCCCCGAGCCGCCCGCGCCGAAGCCCGAGCCGCCCTCGGGGATTCCCGCGCCGGCGGGGCCGCTCACGCGCCGACGCTAACGACTCTCGCCCGTCAGGAGGTCCCATGGCCGAGCTCTGGTTCTGGATGGTCGCGGTGATGATCGCGCTGTACGTGGTGCTCGACGGGTTCGACTTCGGCGCCGGCGCCTTGCACCTGTTCGTGGCGCGACGGGACGCCGAGCGGCGGCAGGTGCTGGCGGCGGTCGGGCCCTGGTGGGACGGCAACGAGGTGTGGCTGCTCGCCGGCGGCGGCACGCTGCTGGTGGCCTTCCCGGCGGTCATCGCCGCGGGCTTCTCCAGCTTCTACCTGGCGATGTTCCTGGTGCTGTGGGTGCTCATCCTGCGCGCGGTGGGGCTCGAGCTGCGCTCGCACGTCGAGCACCCGCTGTGGCGCTCGCTCTTCGACGTCGCCTTCTTCGTGGCGAGCGCGCTGTTGCCCGTTCTCCTCGGGGCGGCGCTGGGCAACGTGCTGCGCGGCGTGCCGCTGGACGCGACCGGCTTCTTCGCGCTGCCGCTCTTCACCAGCTTCCGCACGACGCGCGAGCTCGGCGTGCTCGACTGGTTCACGGTCTCGACCGGCGTGTTCGCGCTGGTGGCCACGGCCGCTCACGGCGCGAACTTCCTCGCCTGGCGCACCACCGGCGAGGTGCGGGCGCGGGCCCGGCGGGCCTCGAAGGTGCTCCTGCCGGTGCTCTTCCTGCTCTGGCCGGCGATGACGCTCGCCACCTGGGCGGTGCGACCGGGGCTGTTCCGCGACTTCGTGGGGCGCCCGGCAGGGTGGGCGTTCTTCGGGCTCGCGCTGGCGGGGATTCTGGCGGCGGAGTGGGCGGCGCGAAGGGAGAACGACCTGGTGGCCTTCCTCGGCAGCGCGGCCTGGCTGCTCGGCCTGCTGGCGGCCATCGCGGCAAGCGTCTACCCGGTGATGCTGCCCTCCACCCTCGACGCGTCCTTCTCGCTCACCGCGCCGGGCGCGATGGCCCCGGTGGCCGGCCTCAAGATCGCGCTCGCCTGGTGGTGCCTCGGGCTGCCGCTCTCGCTGGTGTACGGCGTGGTGCTGGCGCGCATCCACAAGGACCGCGTGCCCCCGCCTGCCGAGGGCAGCCACGGCTATTGATGGCGGTGATCACTCGCGTCGACCACCGTTCACCCTGAGCGGGGTCGAAGGGTGCCGAATTCAGCTCGCGGTGTTCACCAGGCTTCGACTCCGCTCAGCCTGAACGGGAAGTTCGGCGGAGCGCAATGCAGACGAGCACCGCCATGATGAAGAGGCCTCGCGGCTCGACGCCTCAATGACCGGTGGTGAGTGACTTGACCCTCGGGGCGTTCGGCCCCAAGAGCCGGGTGAATCCAACTCGTCTGGACGGGCTCTCAGCACGCTCGACCCCCGCCATGGCCTCCCGTCTCCGCTCCGCCGCCTTCGTCCTCTTCGCGCTCGCCGCCGTCACCCCGTGGGTCTCGGCGCCGGTGGCCCTCGTGGCAGGCGTGGTCTTCTCCCTCGTGTGGGGCAACCCGTTCCCCGCGCGCTCCAAGCAGCTCTCCACCTGGCTCTTGCAGGGCTCCATCGTCGGGCTGGGCGCGGGCACCAACCTCCTCGTGGTGGGGCGCGTCGGCGTGCACGGCCTCTTCCAGACGCTCTTGGGGCTCACCGTCACCTTGCTCGCGGCGCTCTTCCTCGCGCGGCTGTTGAAGACCGAGCGCACCACCTCGCTCCTCATCGGCGTGGGCACGGCCATCTGCGGGGGCAGCGCCATCGCCGCGGTCGCGCCGGTGGTGGGCGCCAAGAGCCCGCAGGTCTCGGTCTCGCTGGCGGTGGTCTTCCTGCTCAACGCGGTCGCGCTGGTGCTCTTTCCCTTCGTCGGCCACCAGGTCGGCCTCTCGCCAGAGTCCTTCGGCCTGTGGAGCGCGCTCGCCATTCACGACACCTCGTCGGTGGTCGGCGCGTCGATGCAGTTCGGCGAGGCGGCGCTCACCGTCGGCACCACCGTCAAGCTGGCGCGGGCGCTGTGGATCGTCCCCTTGACCCTCGTGCTCGGCGCGCTGTGGAGGCCCGACCCCGACGCCACCGTCGGCAAGGAGAAGCCCAAGCGGCCCTGGTTCATCGCCGGCTTCGTGCTCGCCGCCGCCGTCTTCACCTTCACCCCGGGCCTCGCCGGCGCGGGCGCTCAGCTCGCCGCCGTCGCCCGCCACGGCCTGGTGGTCGCGCTCTTCCTCATCGGCGCCGGCGTCTCGCGCGACGCGTTGAGGACCGTGGGAGCCCGGCCGTTGGTGCTCGGCGTCGCCCTCTGGGCCCTGGCCGGCTCGCTGACCCTGGCGGGCATCTTGACCGGCGTCCTCACCGTGCCGCCGATCGCTCCCCAATAATTAATTGTCGCTCCTCAAGCGCCCCTCGCCCGACGGGCGGGGGTGGCGGCTTGTAACCGATTGATATCGGGCTGTATTCTTCTGCGTCCGGGTCGCGCCGAACCCTTCTTTTCATTACCGGCTCTCATCTCGCTCAGTAGTCCGCCGGCCGCATTCCGGCGCCATCTTCCGAGGAGACTCGACGTGACGAAACCTTCGCTGTGGCTCGCGGTGTTGACGCTGGCGCTCGGGGCGCCCGCCCTGGCTGACGATCTCTTCCTGAGCGTCGATGACGCCAAGGCGCTGGTGGGCAAGGACGGGGTGCGCTTCGTCTTCGCCGACTCGGAGAAGGACTTCGAGAAGGGGCACCTGCCCGGCTCGTCGGTGGCCTTCGCCCACGACCTGCAACTGCTCGACGACGTGAAGAAGTGCAAGGGGCTGCCGATGTGCGAGGCCACGGCCTTCGACGCCATCGGCAAGCTCGGCATCGACGAGAAGACGCAGGTGGTCGTCTACGACAGCGGGGTGGGCGTGAACGCCTCGGGGACCTGGTTCTTCTTGAAGCTCTACGGCCACCCGAACGTGCGCATCATGGACGGCGGCCTCGCCACCTGGAAGGCGAAGGGCAACCCGGTGGAGACCGGCGCGGCCAAGGTCGCGGCCAAGACCTTCAAGGGCGCGGTGCAGCCGGGGATGATCGCCACCCGCGACGAGGTGGTCGCGGCCACCAAGGACCCGGCGAAGTACCTCATCGTCGACGCCCGTCACAACCTCGACGAGTTCACCGGCAAGACGCTGCAGTCGAGCCTGGCCTCGCCCGGCAAGGAGTTCACCGTCGCGCGCGGCGGCGCCATCCCCGGCGCGGTCTTCTCGCCCTGGTCCAAGTACGCCGGCAACAAGGGCGGCGAGGCCGACAAGGCGATGTTCAAGCCCGAGAAGGATCTCCAGAAGCAGCTCGAGAAGCTGAAGAAGAACGGCTACGCGCCGGAGAAGACCGTCATCAGCTACTGCCACGTGGGCCTTGGCCGCGGCTCCTTCCAGTACCTGGCGCTGCAGCGGGCCGGTCACAAGAACACCAGGGTCTACGTCGGCTCGTGGGCGGAGTGGGGCAACGACCCCGCGCTGCCCATCGCCACCAACGCCGCGGCGGCGGAGTAGCGCATGGTGACCGCCGTCCTCACGGGGTTGCTCACCGGCGCCGGCTTCGGCGTGGTGCTCTACAAGGTCGGAGCCGTCCGCTACTCGCGCATCATGGGCATGCTGACGGTGCGGGACACCAAGGTGATGAAGTTCGCCTTCGGCACCATCGCGGTGGCCTCGACGCTGTACGGGCTCGCCGCGTCGCTGGGCGTGGCCGAGTCGTGGGGCCTGGTGCCGCGGGTGATGCCCTACCTCGGCTGGGCCCACGTGCTCGGCGGCATCCTCTTCGGCGCGTCGATGGGCACCTGGGGCCTGTGCCCCGGCACCTGCGTGGCCAAGGCCGGCGGCGGCGGCGGGGAGAAGAAGCACACCGGCCTCGCCTCCATCGTCGGGCTCGTCGCCGGCATCGTCGCCTACGCCTTCCTGAAGCAGCCGCTCACCGACTCGGGCGTCATCGCCACCCAGCAGCGGCCGATGACGCTGCACGGGCTGCTCGGCCTGCCCTACGGCGCGGTGGCCCTGGTCTTCGGCGCGGTGATGTTCCTGGTGGCGCTGGCGGTCGACGCCCTCACCACCGAGCGCACCGTGGCCCCGGCGCGCGAGCGCAAGAGCCTCCTCGACCTGGTGCGCGGGGAGTGGAGCTGGCTCGCCTCGGCCACCACCGCCGGCACGCTCATCGTCCTCGCCACTGCGCAGGGCGGCTACCTCGGCTTCTCCGGCGCGGCGCTGTCGGTGGTCGGCTGGGGCGCGCAGCTCGTCCACCTGCCGATGGAGCTGGTGCCGGTCATCAACGCCGACATCGCCTGGCGCGCGGCGCTGCTCCTGGGCGTCTTCCCCGGCGCGTGGCTGGCCGGCCGCTTCAGCCTGCCCTCCGCCGCGGTGGCCGAGGCGAAGGTCTCGAAGACGCTCGATCTCAAGGCCGTGGGCGGGTCCTTCCTCGCCGGCGGCACCATGTCGCTCGGGGCGATGATCGGCGGCGGCTGCACCACCGGCGCCTTCCTCTCCGCGTGGCCGACGCTCTCCGTGGGCAGCTTCGCCATGGCCGGCACCTTCTTCGCGGTCTCCATGGGCGTCTCCACCGGCCGCCTGCTCCTGCGGCGCTACGACCTGGCCCAGGCGCAGGTCATCGGCGATCGCGTCTACGACTGAAGGAGCCACCCGTGAACCGCACGCTGCGCCTCGCCTGTCTCGCCGTCATCGTCGCCCTCGCCGCCGGGTGGGCGGGGCTCCACGCCCAGAACGCCTCGCTCGAGGCCGCGGCGTCCTCGCCCCAACAGGCGGTGAAGTCTCCATGAAGCTCGAGCCCATCGCCTACGCCGTGCTCATCGTCGCGCTCTCCGGCGCGGTGCTCGCCGAGGGAAGCCGCCACGCCGAGCTGCAGCGCCACGTGGCGCTCACCCCCAAGCAGCTCTACGGCAAGCTCTCGCGCTCGCAGGTGAAGCTGCAGCTGGTCGACGTGCGCAGCGACCTCTCGGAGTTCGACGACTCGCACGTGCCCGGCGCGGTGCCGTTTCCCGGCTGCGACCCGGCCAAGCTCCCCACCGCCGCCCAGGGCCGCGTGTACGCATACGTGCCCACGGTGGTCATCTCCGCCGACGGCGATCGGGCAGCGTACGAAGCGTGCCTGGCGCGCTTCACCACGTCGTGGAACCTGGCGGGCGGCATGAGCGCCTGGTCCGACGCCAACCTGCCCGAGGACAGCGGCGAGTACGTCGCGCCGCGCTCGGCCGCCGGCGGCGGGTGCCTCTAGCCCTTCGCACCGTCTCATCTCCTCTGAGGAATCGCGATGTCCATCTCCCGGCGTGACGCGTTGAGAAAGCTGCTGGTGGGCGCGGCGGCCACCACCGCCACCACCGCCCTGGGCAAGCCGCAGGGGCAGGCGCCGGCCCAGGTGCCGGTGCCGGTGCGGGTGGAGGACCCGCGCGCCGCCTACCCCGACACGCTGACCACCGAAGACCTCTACCGCGCCGAGTTCGCCGGCACCTACGGCGACCCCCAGGAGAAGGGCTTCGCCTACCACTGCGTCAACTGCCAGGGGAACTGCGCCTGGGAGGTGTGGACCAACAAGGACGGCAAGGTCACCCGCGAGAACCAGTCGGCGAAGTACCCGCAGATCTCCCCCGACGTGCCCGACGCCAACCCCCGCGGCTGCAACAAGGGCGTGCAGCACTCGCAGGGCATGTACGAGGCTGACCGGCTGCTCTACCCGATGCGGCGCGTGGGCGCCCGCGGCGAGGGCAAGTGGGTGCGCATCTCGTGGGAGCAGGCGATCACCGAGGTGGCCCAGAAGCTCTACGACACCATGCTGACGGTGGGCCCGGCCGGGAACTACGTCCACGTGGGCGCGGGCATCCTCACCGAGGCGCGCGCGGCGTCGGTGAAGCGCCTGGGGAGCCTGATCGGCGCGGTGCGGCCGTACATCGCCAGCTACGTCGGCGACATGTTCCCCGGCGTCAGCGTGGTGCACGGCGAGGGCAACATCGGCTGCACCTACGACTTCGTCTACAAGACCAACGTCGCGGTGTTCTGGGGCTGCAACCCGAACACCTCCCGCATCCCCGACGCGCACTACCTGTGGGAGGGCAAGTACAACGGCTCGAAGATCGTCGTCATCTCCCCCGAGTTCAACTCCACCGCCATTCACGCCGACGCCTGGGTGCCGGTGAAGGTGGGCTACGACGCGCACCTGGCGATGGCGGTGATGAACCGCATCGTCGCCCGGAAGCTCTACGACGAGACCTTCCTCAAGACGACCACCGATCTGCCCTTCCTGGTGCGGCAGGACACCGGCGAGCTGCTGCGCGTGGCCGACCTCGACACCCAAGCGCACTCCTTCGACGCCAAGAGCCTGGCGCTCTTCGGCACCTCCACCGCGAAGAAGGAGGCCAAGCCGCACGAGCTGTTCGTGGTGCTGAACCAGAAGACCAAGAAGGTGACGGTGGTGCCCGGCACCGAGGGCAGCCCCGTCGAGACCCTGCGCCTCACCGACCTGGAGTGGGACATCGACCCGGCGCTCACCGGCACCGTGACCGTCACGCTCAAGGGCGGCAAGACGGTGAAGGCCGCGCCGGTCTTCGAGCGCTTCAAGAAGGAGCTCGAGAAGTTCACCCCCGAGAAGGTGCAGAAGCTCGCCGGCATTCACCCCGCGCAGGTGGAGGAGCTGGCGGTCGACCTCACCCGCTCGAAGGTCGCGCTCATCACCCTGGGCTTCTCGGTGGGCAAGCACTTCAACGGCATGCTCGCGCAGCGGGCCATCGCCAGCCTCAGCGCGCTCACCGGCAAGCTCGGGCCCGACGGCGGCCTCAACACCGAGAACGAGTGGAACATCACCGGCCTGGAGGGGCTCTCCGGCTTCGAGGGGCGCTTCAAGCACCGCTTCGCCTCGGGCTTCGTCTCCGAGTTCGAGCTGGGCGACGGCCAGAAGGACTTCGACGCCCTCTACACCGACGACGAGGTGAAGAACGGCACCGGCTTCACCAAGGCCGAGTACGCGGCCAAGGTGCAGGCGCTGGTCGACGGCGCCGAGGGCGATCAGAAGTTCACCCAGGGCAAGAGCTGGTGGAAGGCGGTCGAGACCTTCCTGGTCTTCGCCGACGCGCGCTTCCGGCGGAACAAGGGCCACTACAAGGACGCCTTCCTCGAGAAGGCCAAGTTCATCGCCTACGGCGACGTGCGCATGAGCGAGTTCGCGCAGCACGCCGACGTGCTCCTGCCCTGCCGCTCGCACTACGAGGTGTGGGACCTGCGCACCAACCCCGGCTACCACCGCTTCGCCAACCTCGCCTACCCGCCGCCGCACCTGAAGCCGGTGGGCGAGGCGAAGAGCGAGTGGGAGATCTGCACGCTTTTGGTGGAGAAGCTCGAGGCGCTGGCGAAGGCGCGGCACCAGAAGACCGGCGACCCGAAGTCCATCGCCATCCCCGACCTGACGCACACCACCGGGGGCGTCAGGCCGATGGACCAATTGGTGAAGGAGTTCACCAAGGACGGGCGGCTCCGCTCGGACAAGGACGCGGTGGAGTTCGCGCTCGAGCACGTCGACCAGTTCAAGCCCAACACGGTGAAGTCGATGGTCGACCGCGGCGGCTTCCTGGTGCTCAACGACAAGTCGGGCAAGAGCTCGCCGCTCGCCGCCAACGCGCCCTACAACACCTTCGAGTCGCAGAAGTACCTGAAGCAGCGCTTCGAGACGCTCTCGGGCCGGCTTACCTTCTACGTCGACCACCCGCTGTGGGTGGAGACCGGGGCCGCGGTGCCCACCGCGAAGGACCCCATCAAGCCGCGCCGCTACCCGCTCACCCTGATGACGCCGCACGCGCGCTGGTCGATTCACAGCACCTACAAGACCTCGCCGGTGCTGCTGCGCCTCGGCCGCGGCAAGCCCTGGGTGACGCTCAACCCCGAGGTGGCCAAGGCCAAGGGCATCGCCGACGGCGACCAGGTGCGGCTCTTCAACGACCTGGGCGAGTTCTTCGCCATGGCCAAGCTGTCGCCCGCCGCGCCGCCCGACGCGGTGGTGATGGAGCACGGCTGGGAGGGCTTCATGTACCGCGGCAAGAAGGGCCACAACCGGCTGGTGGGAGACATGCTCAACCTGCTCGAGGTCTCCGACGGCTGGGGGCACCTCAAGTTCGGCACCAACTGGGACGGCAACCAGCACGCCTACGAGACCACCCTCGACGTCAGCCGGGCCTGAGGAAACACAGACATGTCGAAGCGCCAGCTCGCGATGGTGATGGATCTCAACAAGTGCATCGGCTGTCAGACGTGCACCGTGGCCTGCAAGACGCAGTGGACCAACCGCAACGGCCGCGAGTACATGTATTGGAACAACGTCGAGACCAAGCCCGGCGCCGGCTACCCGCGCGGCTGGGAGTCGATGGGCGGCGGCTTCGACTCGACCGGCCGCCTCGCCGACGGGCAGGTGCCCAGCCGCACCGGCGACTACGGCGTGCCCTGGGACTACAACCACGACGAGCTGGTGCGCGGGGCGGCCTTCGAGCCCCAGTCCGAGCCGCGGGTGGGCCCCAACTGGGACGAGGACGTGGGCGCCGGCGAGTTCCCCAACAGCTACGAGTTCTACCTGCCGCGCATCTGCAACCACTGCTCGAACCCGGGCTGCCTGGCGGCCTGCCCCCGCGGCGCCATCTTCAAGCGCGATCAGGACGGCATCGTGCTCGTCGATCTCGCCCGGTGCGAGGGTTACAAATATTGCATCGCGGGATGCCCCTACAAGAAGATCTATTTCAACCCGAAGCTGTCCAAATCTGAGAAGTGTATCTTCTGTTTCCCGCGCATCGAGAAGGGCCTGCCGCCGGCGTGCGCGCAGCAGTGCGTGGGCCGCATTCGCTTCGTCGGCTTCCTCGATGACGAGGAAGGTCAGGTGTACAAGCTGGTGACGAAGTACAAGGTCGCGCTGCCCTTGCACCCCGACGCCGGCACCGGCCCCAACGTCTATTACGTGCCGCCGATGTCGGGCCCGAAGAAGTTCGACAAGACCGGCAAGCCCATCGAGGGCAGCGAGCGCATTCCGCTCGAGTACCTGGAGAGCCTGTTCGGCAAGGACGTGAAGCCGGCCCTCGACACGCTGCACGCCGAGGTGGAGCGTCGGAAGCGGGGAGAGCGCAGCGAGCTGCTCGACCTGCTCATCGCCTTCAAGCAGGAGGAGATGTTCCGCCTCCCCAAGCCGGCGCAGCCCGCGCCGCAGAAGACCACCGGCGCCTTCAAGCTGCCGGTCATTCAGGGGTGAGGCGAGCCATGCGCGAAACGCTCCTGTTCAGCCTCCTCGCTGCCTTCGCCGCCTCGGCCAACGAGCGCTTCTTCGCCGCCGAGGTGATGGACGCGCTCGAGGTGAAGACGGTGCCGGCCGGGCCGCGCGACCCCGTCTGGAAGGAGGCCCACCCCAAGACGCACGCCTGCGCGGCGCAGCGCTCGGTGCGCCTCAACGACAAGGCCGCCAACGCCGAGCTCGGCCGCGACGTGCCCACCACCTTCTCCGTGCGCGCCGCGGCCACCGACACCGAGCTGGCGGTGCTGGTGGAGTGGAAGGACCCCTCGAAGTCGATGGTCTCGAAGCTGGAGACGGCGAGCTTCGGCGACGCGGCGGCCATCGAGTTCCCGCTCAAGTTCGGCGGTGCCCTGCGCCTGCCCCACGTGGGCATGGGCGACGACGCGCTGCCGGTGGCCGTCTACCTCGAGCGCGCGACCGAGGAGGGCCCGGTGACGAGCACCTTCGTGGGCGGCGGCTTCGGCTCGCTCACCCGCGCGCGCTTCACCGTGCGCGGCGCCATGGACTACGACGCCGAGCACGAGACCTGGCGGGCGATGTTCGTGCGGCCGCTGGTCGACGGCGACAGCGCGCTCACCCAAGGCCTGGTGCCGGTGGGCTTCGCCTTCTGGGAGGGCGGGCGCAGCGAGCGCGGCGGCAACAAGTACATCTCGAGCTGGAAGTTCATTCGGCTCTCGAAGTACCGCGTCGACGAGGCGCTTTTGGCGCGGGTCTCGTGGGGCTACGGCCTGGGCGACCTCGGCGACCCCATCAAGGGCAAGCAGCTGTTCGAGGTGGTGTGCATGGCCTGCCACTGGACCGAGCAGAAGCGCATCGCGCCGGTGGGCCTCGCGCCCGACCTGTCGGGCATCGGCACCTACCAGCTGCCCGCCTACATCAAGGAGTCGATCCTCACCCCGAGCGAGGTCATCGTGCACAACCTCCACCTGAACCGCGTCTACGACAAGAGCGCGGCCAAGGACAAAAACGGCGCCTACCCCAACCAGACCCTCTACAGCTGGTTCTCGGTGGGCCCCGACGGCAAGCGCGCCTCGAAGATGCCCCCCTTCGCCCACTTCACCCCGCAAGAGGTGGGGGAGATCGTGGCCTACCTGAAGACCCTCGACGGAGTGCTGCGATGAAGAAGACCCGGCTACCGACCCTCGCCCTCGCGCTGGTCCTCTCGCTTCCGGCCTTGGCGGGCGACGCCGAGGAGGTGGAGATCAGCAGCGGCGCGGTGACGGCGCTCTCCTGCGCGAAGGAGGCCCAGCGCACCGGGAAGCTCGAGCTGCTCAACACCTGCCGCATGTCGGAGGTGAGCTCGGGCCTGGTGGTGTTCGACGTGGCGGAGAAGCAGTTCTACCGCCTGGCGCCGAAGAAGGTCGCCGTCTACGAGCTGGAGAAGGCCTACGGCGGCGGCAGCATCGATCTCACCGGCACGGTGGTGAAGAAGGACAAGGACGGGGTGAGCGTGCTCGAGGTGACGGAGTACTCGGTCACCCCCAAGCCGAAGGCCGGCTCGTTCAAGGGCTGCCTCTAGGCTCCGCTCTTCCGGTCCACCCGGAACTCGATGGCCTTGAAGAGGGCGTCGACCACGTCCTCGAAGGGCTTCTTCTGCTCCGGCGTCCCCACGGCGGCGAGCGGCGTGCCCGCGTCCGACGCCTCGCGAATGGCCATGTCGAGGGGGATCTGCCCGAGGAGCTTCAGGCCGTACTCGTCGGCGAGGCGCTGGCCGCCGCCCTCGCCGAAGATCGGCAGCCGGGTGGTGGTGCCGGGCACGAGGAAGCCGCTCATGTTCTCCACCACGCCGCCGATGGGGGCCTTCACGTCCTTCAGCATGCGAATGGCGCGGCGCACGTCGTCGGTGGCGACGGGCTGGGGGGTGGTCACCACCACCGCCGCGGTGATGGAGAGCTCCTGGGCCATGGTGAGCTGGGTGTCGCCGGTGCCGGGGGGCATGTCGACGACGAGGAAGTCGAGCGGGCCCCACTCCACGTCGTCGAGGAGCTGAATGAGGGCGCTGGTCGCCACCGCCGAGCGCCAGATGAGCGGCGTGTCGCCGGTGGGGGTGGTGAGGCCCACGCTCATCACCTTGAGGCCGAAGTTCTCGCTGGGGACGATGCGGTCCTGCTCGTTCCAGCGCAGGCGCTCGCCGTCGACCTGCAGCAGCCGCGGCACGCTCGGCCCGTAGACGTCGGCGTCGAGCACGCCCACCGCGAAGTCGCGCTGCGCGAGCACGCTGGCGAGGTTGACCGCCACGGTGCTCTTCCCCACGCCGCCCTTGCCGCTGGTGACGACGATGACGTTCTTGGCGAAGGCTCCCCGGGCGTTCGGCCGGGGGAGGCCGCCGGCGAGCTTGGTGGGCAGGGGCTTGCCGCTCATGGAGGCGACCATGCCATGCGAGAGCCTGGGCCGGCGCGGGGAGATTCAGGGCGGCGGCTCAGCGATCGCTCCGGCTCAAGGTGACCGTCACCGCGCCCGCCTCCCGGCGGACCACCACCCGCCACGGCCGGCAGCAGACGGGGCAGTCCTCGACGTACTCGGCGCCGCCGGCGTCCTCGGGAGCGACCGCCACCAGCACCGCCTCGCCGCAGGCCGGGCAGCGCAGGCCGTGCTCGAGCTGGACCTCCTGCGCCGCGGCGCGCGGCGAGACGGCGGGGAAGCGGACCTCGGCGGGCGCCTTCCGGCGCGTCTCCCACGCCGCGAGCAGGGCCTCGTTGAGCCACCCCACGTCCAGCCCGTCGAAGGTCTCGTCCACCGCGCCGGCTCGCTCCATCGCGCGGGTGAGCAGCGCCTCGATGCCGCCGAGCCGGCCCTGCCGGTGCTGGTAGCGCGCCGCCGCCCACAAGATGAGCGCCTGCAGCACGCGCTTCTCGTCGCCCTCGGTCAGCTTCCACCCCGCCTCCCACGCCTCGTGGGCGCCGAAGTCGTCGCCCCGCTCGAAGCGCGCGCGGCCGGCGAGGAGGGCGTGGAGGAAGGTGGGGCTGGCCATGGCTCGACCAGACGTGTAGCGCGTCGTCTCCCGGCGCGCAGCGCCCAGAGCCTGTGAGGATATCGCCGGACCGAGCGGGAACGGCGAGGCGCGAGCCGCCCAAGGAGCATCCCCGAAGGCGCGGTTCGTGCTGCGTCGAGGGGTTGCGACGCCGGCCGGCGACGCGCATCGGCGTTCTCCGCGACGGGAGGCGGTATCTTCACAGGCTCTCAGGCCTTGAACACCCCGGCCACCACCGCCAGCGCCACCGCGATGCCCATCAGGCTCTCGCCGGCGATCAGGCCCGAGCTCACCGGCACCACCAGGCGCTCCGCCGCCTCCGGGCGCTTCCGCCGCATCCACTCCGCGATGGCCGCGCCGAGGAACATGGCGACGCCGTTGCTCCCCGGGATGACCATGGCGATGCCCACGCCCGAGGCCGACGGCACGTAGGGCTTCCAGGCCTTGGGCGCGAGCCGCTCGAGCACCGCCAGGGCGACGCCGAGCACCAGGCCCACCGCCGTGGCCAGCCGCGCGCCCTCGCCCAGCGCGCCGACGCCGCCGGCGAAGGCCTTGGACACGCCCGCCCACACCAGGCACGACGGCGCCGGCCAGGCCTCGCTGCCCAGCACCGACGGATCGGGGATGATGAGGTTGAAGGCCGGTACCACCACCGCCGCGCCGGCCACCACGCCGAAGAGCTGGGCCTGCGCCTGCTGCCGCGCGCTGGCGCCGAGCAGCTTGCCGGTCTTGAGGGTGGTGAGCAGATCGGCAGCGTGCAGGCCGATGCCGCCGGTGACGTTGGCGGACATGATGTTGCCCGAGAGGTTGCCGGGGGTGAGCGCGCCGAAGATGAGCTGGGTGACGGGGCCCAGCGCCTTGGTCGGGGTGACGTCGGTCTCGCCGGTGACGCGCGCCGCGACGAAGCCCATCAAGATGGCCATGGGCACGGCCAAAAGGCCCGCCCACCAGGGAATCTGGAAGAGCAGCGCCATCAAGAGCACCACCACCGGCGTCAGCGCCGCGAAGCCCGCCGGGAACCACCACGACGGGCACTCCTCGGCTTCCTCCACCGGCGCGGGGCCGGCCTTCTTGCCGAAGGGGAGGAGCGCGCGCAGCCCCGAGAAGCTGCGCAGGATGCTCTTGTAGTCGAGGGCGAAGCTGGTGAGGCCCGAGGCCACCAGCACCGCGGCGCCGGGCCACAGGGTCCACGCCACGATGGCCTTGTAGCCGGTGCCGGCGATGGCCCCCTGCGCCAAAAGCTCGGGCGCGAGCACCGTGTAGGTAAGCACGCTGCCGAGCAAGAGCGACCAGCCGGTGCGGAAGCTCATCAGCGCGCCGGCGGCGACCAGCACCACCTCGGTCTTGAGCGAGAGCGTCCACTCCTTGAGCGCTCGGCCGGCGAGGGAGCCGGGCAGCTCGAGGGCGGCGGGCAGGTTGAAGGGCATCCACGGCGCCTTGGCGTCGCGCAGGAAGGTCACCACGCCGCCGAGCACCGCCGACCAGGCGAGCGCGCGCGCCTTCTTCTCTCCCTCGGCCTCGCCGCCCGCGCCCGCGCCGTGAATGGAGCGCAGCGTCTCGGCGGTGGCGGTGCCGGTGGGGAAGGGCAGGGCTTCCTGATCGATGAGCTGCCGCTTGATGGGGATGGCGGCGAAGACGCCCAGCGCGGCGATGACCGCGAACCAGGCGATGAGGGCGGTGGAGTCCGGGCGCACCGGCGTCACCATCAACAGCGCCCCGAAGGCGGCCATGTTGCCGCCGCCGGTCATGAAGCCCGCGCCCGAGGCCACCGTGGTGAGGGCGTTGTTCTCCAGCACGCCCAGCGGCGTCTTGGTGAGGCGGGCCTTCTCCAGGCTCTTGAAGGCGGCCCACGCCAGGATGCAGGCGGTGAGCGTCACGCCGAGCGACCAGCCCGTCTTGAAGAAGACGTAGATGTTGGACAGGCACATCACCGCCCCGATGAGCATTCCGCCGATGACGGCGCGGCCAGTCAGTTGTCGGTTCACGTGGGAGGCTCCCTCGGCTGGGAGGAGGGGTGTGTCACCCCGCCTCGCCCGGGGGCAAGCCCCGCGCGAAGTTCCTGAGCGCGCCCGCGGGCTCCAAAGTCATCGGAGGGACGAGCGCGGCTGCTCGCTCCTGCCCAGTCGGGACGCGCGCGACAGGCAAGGTGCAGGTCGTGCGTTTCGACCCCATGGCTCCGGCGGCGCGCGCGTGCGGACCGCCTCTTGCAGCCCGCAGCTGATGATGACGCACGACCAGCCGGCCCCTCAGGCGGGCGCTCCGGAGGAGAGCCTCGAGCTCCACCGCCCGGAGCCGGAGCTGTTGCGCGTCGCGAGCGCGCTGGTTCAGCGCCTGTGCGCCGAGCTGTCCACCGGCGAGGCGTGGGTGCACGTGCCCGGCGACGCGCGAGGCGAGCTGTGGCTGGTCGCCATGAGCGGGCTGCCGGAGGCCTCGGCGCGAGCCCTGGCGACGGTCGACCTCAAGGCGCAGCTCGTCGAGGCCGCGGCGGCGCGGACGCTTCGGCCCACCGTGGCCCGCGCGGACCGCGCGGAGAAGGGCCTGGCGACGTCCCTGGCGATGCTGGCCCGCTCCGGCGCCCTCGAGCTCGTGGCGCTCCCCTTGGTCGCCGGCGGGGAGTTGGTCGGCGTCGTCACCTGCGCGCTGAAGGAGGCGCTGTCCGAGGCGCGCATCGACGCGGTGGCGGCGCTCGCCGAGCCGTACGCCATCGGCCTCGGCGCCGCGCGGGCGCTCGATCGCGAGCGCGTCCGCCGCGCCCAGCTCGAGCGGGTGCGCAGCGCGGCGCTGGCCATCGCCGACGCGACGACCCTGAAGGCGGCGCTCCAGACGATCGTCGACGAGGCGCGCGCGCTGGTTCACGCCCGGTACGGCGCGCTGGGCGTCGTCGCCGACGCGGAGATGCAGGCCCCCTTCAACCCCTGGGTGCAGAGCGGGGTCTCGGCCGCCCAGGTGGCGGCCATCGGTCGGACGCCGCGCCCGATCGGGCTCCTCGGCGCGGTGCCGCGCGAGGGCCGCGCGATCCGCATTCGCGACCTGGCGCTCGATCCCCGCTACGCGGGCGTGCCGGCCCACCACCCGGAGATGAGCAGCTTCCTCGGCGTGCCGGTGCCCGGACGCGAGCGCGCCATCGGCAACCTCTACCTCGCCGACAAGCTCGACGCTTTGGAGTTCACCGAGGACGACGAGTACGCGGTCTCCCTGCTCGCGCAGCACGCGGGCGTGGCGGTGGAGCGCTTCCACGACATCGAGCGCATCGAGAGCGAGGCCCGCTACGGCGCCCGGGCGCGACGGGCGCTCGCGGCCCAGCTCTCGACCGCGCAGGTGCTCGCCCAGGCTCCTCCGGTGCGGGTCGCGGCCCAGCGGGTGCTGCAGGCCATCGGCGACGCCCTCGGGTGGGACTGGGGCTGCTTCTGGCTGCTCGATTCGCCGGCCAACGTGCTCCGGTCCGCCGCGACCTGGCGCCGGGAGGGCCTCGCGGTGCCGGAGTTCGAGGAGCTGTCCCTGCGCATCACCTTCCCGCCGGGCGTCGGCATGCCAGGGCGGGTGTGGACCACCGGCCGGTCCGAGTGGGTGCACGACGTGGTCGATGATCCGCGGTTCCTCCGCCTGGCGATGGCGGCGCGAGAGGGGCTGCACGGCGCGCTCTTCGTCCCGGTCACGGCCGCCGGTGGCTTCTTGGGGGTGATGGAGATCATGAGCTGCGAGGTCCGGCCGCCCGACGAGGAGCTGCTGACGATGCTCACCGCCTCCGGCAGTCAGATCGGCCAGCTCATCGCCCGCCGGCGGGCCGAAGAAGGGCGCGAGGCGCTCCTGGTGAGCCTCGCCGCGGAGCGGAGCTGGCTGAGGGCGGTGGTGGAGCGCTCGCCGGTGGGGATCGTGCTCGCGCTCGGCCGGACGGGCGAGCGGCTCATCGCCAACCGCCGGGCCGCGGAGCTGCTCGGGCTCGAGCTGGCGCCCGAGCGCGGCCTGGCCCAGCTCAATGGAAGGCTGGTGGGCATCGACGGCCGCGCGCTCGGCGACGCCGAGAACCCGGCGCGCCGCGCGCTCCAGACCGGCGAGGTGGTGACCGGCGTCGAGCTGATGTGGCACAACGCCCTCGGCGAGCGCGCGCTCCTGGTCAACGCCTCGCCGATCGACGACGCGGCCGGGCAGCGCATCGGCGCGGCGATGGTCATCGAGGACATCTCGTCGTTGCGCGAGCTGCAGAAGCTCCGCGACGAGTGGACGTCGATGGTCGCGCACGACCTCCGCCAGCCGGTGAACTCGATCAGCCTGGCCGCGGGGCTCATCTCGCGGGGCGGCGCCGACCAGCAGGTGCGGGACGCGGCGGAGCGGATCCTCTCCGGCTCGCGACGGCTCGATCGAATGATCGCCGATCTCCTCGACGCCTCGCAGATCGACGCGCGAAGGCTCACCCTGGCCAGGGAGCCGACCGACCTCGCCGCGCTGATCGAGGGCGTGATCGAGCGGGCGTCCGGAGCCACCGCGGGGCACGCCGTCACGGTGAACGTGCCGGGCGATCTCCCCAGGGTCCCCATCGATCCCGGCCGCATCGAGCAGGTGCTCTTCAACCTGCTCGCGAACGCGGCGAAGTACGGGAGCGAGGCCTGCGGCATCACCGTCACCGCGGAGCGCGTGGAGGGGGCGGTGCGGCTGTCCGTCCTCAACGAGGGGCCATTCCTGGGGCGAGAGGAGCTGGAGAGCTTCTTCGCCAGGTTCAAGCGCGGCGGGGGCAACCTGCCCGGCAGCGGCTTGGGCCTCTACATCAGCCGGGGCATCGTCGAGGCGCACGGCGGTCGAATCTGGGCCGAGGCCGATCGCCCGGGGTGGACGGCGTTCCGCTTCACCGTCCCCACGGCCTGACTCCACGTTCGGCCCGCACTCTCCCCGACCGACCAAGGTGCGCCTGAATCTCACCAGCCCCAAGCGGCTCCAGTGAGCTGGTGCGGGCCACTCTTCGGCGGCGCGCCGAACGAGGTCACGCAATGGGTCAGAGAGTCGTCGTCTTGGGAGCCGGCATCGCGGGGCACACCGCCTCCTCCTTCCTCCGCTCCTGGTTGGGGCGGGAGCACGAGGTCGTCGTGGTGTCGCCCAAGCCCGACTACAACTGGATTCCCTCGAACATCTGGGTGGGCGTCGGGCTGATGAAGAAGGAGGAGGTGCTCTTCCCCCTCGCTCCGGTCTACGAGCGCCACGGCATCGACTACCGGCAGGCCAAGGCGGTGGCGCTGCACCCCGAGGGCTCGGCGGACCTCGCCAAGCCGTTCGTGGAGATCGAGTACACCGCCGGGGCGAAGCAGGGGCAGCGCGAGCGGCTCAGCTACGACTACCTGCTCAACGCCACCGGGCCCAGGCTCCACTTCGAGGCCACCCCGGGCCTGGGCCCCCAGGGGCACACGCTCTCGGTCTGCACCGCCGATCACGCCGCCGACACCGCGCTCGTCCTCGACGAGAAGGTGGAGCGCATGAAGAAGGGCGAGCGCCAGCGCTTCCTGGTCGGCGTCGGCCACGGCACCAGCACCTGCCAGGGCGCGGCCTTCGAGTACATCGTCAACCTGGAGTTCGAGCTGCGTGCGCGCGGCGTGCGCGACCTGGCCGACCTGGTCTACCTGACCAACGAGTACGAGCTGGGCGACTTCGGCATGGGCGGCATGCACCTGCGCTACGGCGGCTACGTCACCCCGAGCAAGATCTTCACCGAGTCGCTCTACGCCGAGCGCGGCATCGACTGGGTCTCCCGCGCGCACGTCCAGAAGGTCGAGCCGGGAAAGGTCTTCATCGAGACGCTGCACGGCGAGGAGCGGGAGCTTCCGTTCGACTTCGCCATGCTCCTGCCGCCGTTCCGGGGCGCCGCGATTCAGGCCTTCGATCGAAGCGGGGCGGACATCAGCTCGCGCCTCTTCGCGCCCTCGGGCTTCATGAAGGTGGACGCCGACTACACCCCGAAGCCCTTCGAGCAGTGGCGGGCCGCCGACTGGCCGAGCACCTACCAGACCGAGTTCAAGAACGTGTTCGCCGCGGGCATCGCCTTCGCCCCGCCGCACCCCATCTCGGTGCCCCGGAAGAGCCCGAAGGGCACCAACATCACCCCGGCTCCGCCGCGCACCGGCATGCCCTCGGCCACCATCGCCAAGGCGGTGGCGCACAGCATCGTCGACATGGTGGCGGGCGCGCCCGGGCCGACCCACACCGCGTCGATGGCTCAGATGGGCGCGGCCTGCGTGGCCTCGGCGGGCGCGAACCCCTTCACCGGCACCGCCGCGTCGATGACGGTGTTCCCCATCGTCCCCGACTTCGAGAAGTACCCCGAGACCGGGCGCAGCCTCCCCGACACCTTCGGGGAGATCGGCCTCGCCGGCCACTGGATCAAGATCGCGCTGCACCACCTCTTCCTCCACAAGGCGCGCATGCGGCCCTTGTGGAAGCTCATCCCGGAGTGACCATGACCAGCACCACCACCTCCTCCTCGACCGCCCTCACCCCTCGCCGCGCGAGGAACGACGGCTGGCTCTCGGCGACGCAGCCCACCCGGCTCACCCGCTTCTGGCGCACCTTCCTGCCCTGGCAGCTCGTCCGCTTCGCGCTCATCAACCTGAAGATGCTGCGCATCATCTGGCTGAGCCACCGGAGCCACCGCCGCCTGGCGCCTCCTTCTCCTTCGAGAACACCGTCTTGAGCGGGGGCGCCACCGGGCCGGGGCGGAGGTAGGCGATGGCCCCGGGGTTCGCGACCACGAAGGCGCGCGCCGCGGCGTCGTTCTTCACCCGCTGCACCGCGACCGAGGCCGCGCCCTTGTAGCGGGCTTGAAGGAAGCGGGCGTCGAGCTGCTCGGGCGTCAGCCCCAGCACCGCGGCGCAGAAGGCCTCGTGCAGCGCCTTGTCGTTCTCCTGCAGCACGACGGTGATGGGCTCGTGGTTGGCCCAGGCGACGTGCCGGCTCAGGAAGACCTCGGCGATGGAGCGCTCGCCCATGCTCTTGGCGGGGTTCGCCTCGTTGATCACCACGACGAAGGGCTCGCCCTTGCCGTCCTCCGCGAAGACGGGGGCGGCGAGGCAGGCGAGCGCGAGGACGATGAGGCGGAGGCCGCGATTAGAAGGCGAACGCAAGTTGCACCCGGGCAGAGAGAGTGAGGCCGGCGACGGTGTGGTGGCGCGCGTCGAGCTGCAGCTTGAGCGCCGTGCGGCGGGCGAGGTCGAGCCGCACGCCGGCCAGCCCGCGGAGCGTCGACTCGCCGGTCGCGATGGAGTCGATGAAGAGGCTCTGCGCCCCCGAGGCGGTGAGCAGCTCGCCGCGGAGGAAGGGCCGGGCCAGGCCGAGCTGCAGGCTGGTCTCCACGAAGGCCCCGACGATGGTCGACTGCGGCACGTCTTGGGTCCACTGCCGCACCAGGTACCCCTCGCCGAGGAGCGTGAACTGCCGCCGCTCGAAGAGCAGGTGCCCGCCGAAGATCTGCTCGTTGAGGGCCGGCCGCTCGGCGCCCACCACCGTGTCCGCGGGGATGAAGTCGAACAGCGCGTTGCCGCCGACGCGCAGGCCGAGCGACTCGAGGGCGAGGTAGACGAGGAGGTTGGCGCTCTTCGCGCCGTTGGTGTCGAAGGTGTTGAGCACCTCCTCCACGTCGGCGCCGCGCCCGTTGGCGAGGTCGAGCGCGTAGCCCACGGTGAGCGGGCCGGGGCGCACTTCGCCGGCGACCTCGACGCCCACCATGTGCACCGGCAGCACGCCGCCCTGATCGGCGAAGGCGACGATCAGCGGGCGATCGCACGCGGTCATCAGGAAGGCGGCCGCGTGGTAGGCGGTGTTGTAGTAGCCGAGCGACTGCTGCATGCGCCCCAGGGAGATCGACAGGCGCTCGTCGAGCCTCCAGGTGGCCTGCAGGCGCTCGAGGTCGAGCTCGACGCCGTTCTCCGGGTTCGCCTCGATGGCCAGCTCGCCGAGGAAGCTGAAGCCGTGTGGTGCCTGGCTGGTGAAGAAGAGATCGAAGATCCCCAGCCCGAACGAAGGCCGGGTGGTGGGCGAGAGCTCGAGCGCGCCGTTCACGTCTCCGAAGGCGCCGAGGTCGAGCGTGAGCTCCGAGAGCGGGTCCGCCGGCGCGGCGGTGGCGTCGGCGCTGGGCCCGCGGGCCGTGTCCGAGAAGAGGGGCGAGTCGGCGCCTCCGGTGGCGGGCGGCGCCTGGGCCAAGGCGAGCCGTGCGGTGAGCAGTGCGACGACGAAGAGCGCGCGCATCTCGCCATCGCACCTCGCCTGGGCCGCCCTGGCAATTATTGGTCGCCGCCAATCGTCAATCGTGACGCGGTCGGACGTGACGGACGCGGGTCTCGGGCTCTCGCGCGGTCAGGGCTCCGAGCGCGGCGGCGTGCGCTGGTGCGTGCGGCGGATGAGGGCGTAGGCGACCCCGAGCGCGACGACGATGGCCGCGATGCCCAGCAGGGTGGTGCTGGAGACCGCCTTCAAATCGACGGTGATGATCTTCCGCGCCAGGGCGATGACGGCGACGAGGATGATGACCTCGGCCCGAAGCTCCCGCTCGCGCGCGTAGTCCTTCAAGGTCTCGAGCAGCTCGACGCCGATCAGCACCAAGAGGAACGCGTCGAAGACGCCCAGCAATTCCTGCGTGTCGAGGAGCACGTGCGGCGGCGAGAGGAGGTCGCTGACCAGCACCGAGCCGAGCGCCACGATGGAGAGCACGACCACGACGGCCATCATCGCCATCAGCAGCACCATCATCAGGTGCTCGAACTTCCTGACGTACTCGACCATCTCGCCTCCTCCCTCTCCCCGAGGCGAGGTGGTGCAACCGATACGCCAGCCGAGCCCCGTCAGGTCGTCGCGGCCGAGGCCTGGCGGAGCGCCTTCTCCTCGGCGCCGAGGGCGGCGATCTCGGCCAGGAGCGCTTCGGAGCACTCCGCGTGGTGCGCGTGCCGGGTGACCGCGGGCCAGCGCGAGACGTCGACCGGCGCGCCGACCACCAGCCAGATGGGCCGGCGGCCGCGGAGGTTGTCGAGCACCTCCTTGAAGAGGGCGTTGGTGGTGCCGTTGACGAACACCGGGACGACGACCGCCTGGGGCCGCGCGTGCAGGGCGAGCTCGCCGGCGCCGGTCTTGGCGGGGAGCAGCGTGTAGGGATCGGCGCCCTTGTTTCGCGTCCCCTCGGGGTGGAAGCCCACCAGGCTGCCCGGCGCGCGCAGGCGCTCGACGAGGAGCGTGACGGCGTACTGGTTGAACTGGCGCTGCGCCTGCGTGCGGAAGATGGGCGGGAACATCGACGCGCCCGAGAACACCACGTTGAGGAAGAGGCCGACCGGGTTCTCGTAGAAGAAGTTGGCGCGCACCGGGAAGCAGACGCGGCGCCGGAGGCCGGCCCGGTTGAGCAGCACCCACCCGACGACGAAGAGGTCGAAGAAGCTGCGGTGGTTCGACACCACCAGCACCGACGCGCCCGGGGGGACGCCGGCGAGGCGCTCCAGCCCGTGCACGTGCAGGCGGCGCCACAGGAGCAACACGAACACCAACGGCTCGAGGAAGAGGCGCTGCACCGCGACCAGCAGCGTCGCCAGAGGCTCCCGGTTGCAGGCCTCGACCACCCGGAAGGCGAAGCGCGGGAAGCGGGGGAGCAGCGCCAGCGCGGCCATGCGGCGGGCCTTGGCTGACGGCTCGCTGGGCGGGGCGGAGTGGGCCGGGCCCTCCGAGGAATCGTGCGAATCGGGCATGGTGGGGAGGCGTGCAGCATGTGCACCGAGCGAGCCCGGGGTCGAGGGAGAAGCGCCGTTCGTCCGTGTGAAGTCGACAGCGCCGGCCCGGCCCTGCATTCTCGGCCCGGTGATCTCGGGCCAGGCGATCGCGGCGGTGCTGTGCTCGGCCCTGACCTCCGGCGCCGAGCTGCACCTGTCGTGGCGCGCGCCCAGCGGGTGTCCGGTCTCCGACGAGGTGCGGGCGCTGGTCGAGCGGCATCGCCCCTCCGACGTCCGGGCTCCCCTCTTCGTCGACGCCGTGGTGACGCCGTCGCCCCCGGGACTCCGCCTCGAGGTGACGACGCGCGGTCGCTCGTCGCAGGAGGGGAGGCGGGTGCTGGAGACAGCGAGCTGCGACGAGGCGGCCCGGGCGGTGGCCGTCGTCGCCGCGCTGGCCTGGGCCTCGGAGGTCGAGGTCGCGCGCCGGGTGCTGGTGGGCGCGGGCTCGCCGGGGCTCGAGGCGCCTCCCGAGCCGCCGGGCCCCGCCTGGCACGTGGGCCTCGAGGGAGGCGCGATCGCCGGTCTCTTCCCGACTCCGGCGGCGGGCGTCACCGGCACCGTCGGCACGTCACGCGGGAGCCTTCGGGTCGATCTCTCGGTGGGCGCGCTCCTGCCACAGCAGCAGACGGCGGGTCCGACGCCCACCGCGACCGTGAGCTACGGGGCGCTGATGGGTGCCCGTGGCAACTCGGGCGTCATCACCAGCCAGATCCTCGCCGGCATGGCCCATGGCCTCCAGGGCAAGCGCCGCTTCAACGGCCTGGACCTCGCCCACGCACTGGAGTCCGGCACGAAGAAGGCCTACGCCGCGGTCCAGAAGCCGGTCGAGGGCACCATTCTGACAGTCATCCGCGAGGCCTCAG
>JBBIOE010000041.1:0-41515 GCA_037443525.1 Archangiaceae bacterium
CGCTGCGCAGGTAGTGGGTGCGCTCGGCGAGCGTGCCGTCCTCGACGGCGAGCAGGATGGCGAGGATGAGCTGCGGGAGCTGCTGGCGCTCCTCTTCGGCGCGAGCGCGCTGCACGTTGACGGCGCGAACGAGCCGGCTCGATGAGACTCGCGACATGAGCCCGACGTTGACCAGCTTGGCGGTCACCCGCTGGAACTCGAGCACCAGGGCGTCGCGCGCCTCGTTGTTCGGAAACGGCGTCGGGGCGTTGTCGCTCATGGCCGGGAAACGCGGCCGGAGCTCAGCGATGGGACGGCGGTCGCGGTGTTGGACGCATGGGCGCCGCGAGTTCCGTCCGCGCGGGCGCCGAAACGGCTACTTCGTCAACGACCGCCGGAGGTTGCGCGGCTGTGGCCGCGGGCCAGTGTCCGGCGGGTAGCACCACATGCGCGGTGAAGATCGTCGCCGCCATCGGCGAGCCTTCGACGAATCGACGCCGATCTCCAATAGACCTACCTGAAGGAGTCTGTCCTCAAGGAGAAGGAGTACCTATCTCTACGAGATGTAAGAGGAAAAGTGCGGTCAGATGAGGTGTCCCGGACAGGGCTCGCGACGCCCATTTGTCCAACATCGCGAGTGTCGTCCAGCGCGACGATGTGAGGCGCCGTCGCGGCCGGGAGGGTCGCCTTCGCGCACCAGGTGCCTCGGCCGCCCGCGTGCTCGGCGCATCGCGCGAGGTCGCTGACGGAATCTTTCAGGGGCGCCAGTGTTATTAGATAGATACGCCGTCACGGCGCTTGACCGGCCGATCTCCGGCCGTATCCTTGGGACCGCGATGGGACGCCCGCTCGGCAAACTCGAGGAACCGCCCATCACCGAGGTCGTGTGCGGTTCGTTCTTCAAGCCCGTGCCCGGGCTCGACCCGGTTGCCCTCGGCACCTTCTGGAAAGCGCGGCAGAAGGAGTTCCCTCGGCGCGAGTTCAAGGCTCCCATTGCGCCCCCGTCGCTCGAGAGCTTTGAGCTCAACTTCGGCCCAGACATCGGCCCGCTGCGGACGTGGCTCATCTCGAAGGACGACGTCTTCATCATCCAGGTGCAGCGCGACCGCTTCTACCTAAACTGGCGCGTTCGCCAGGACGAGTACCCGCGCTTCAACGACTGGGACTCGAACCGTGGCCTCCTGTCGCGCTTCATGCGTGAACACGATGCGTTCGCGCAATTTTGCAACGACGAGCTCGGAACGAAGCTCGAGCTGCAAGGGATCGAGCTGGCCAAGATCGACCACCTCGAGCGCGGTCGGCATTGGAAGGACGCCGCCGATCTCGCTGGCCTTCTCCCGATTCTGAGCCAGGCGCTCGAGCTCGCGGACAAGGACCCGGTCGTGGCGCTACGTCTCGCGACCCCGCGCGACGACGGCTCAGTGGACGTCGCGATCGACACCATCCTCCGCGTCGCGCAGCCACCGGTGCCGGTCGTGAAGCTCGAGTTCAGGCGGTCGATTCGCCGCGTCATGCCTTCTTCGGAGCTCGCGGCTACGTTTAGGCGAGCAAACGACGAGCTGAATGAGCTATTCGCCCGCCTCATTCCTGAGGACCATCACGTTCGCTTCAAGAAAGGATGGCACGCGTGAACAGCGCAGCGTCGATCGAGGGATACCTCAGCGCCCGCATGCTAGCGCGCCCCCGCCTCCGCCGAGTGGAGACCCCCGTGGAGACGCCGGCCATCGGAGCGTCTTTGGAGCCTCAGGTGCTCGAGGACCTCTCTGAGGAGAAGTTCGTCCGGTTCGCGGAGCAGGACCCTGCGCGTCTGGTGGAGCTGATTCGCTCCAACTCGCTCCTTCGTCCGGCGCTGCTCACCTTCGCAGCAGAAGCGGCGGGACGCATCGCCAATACCGCGCTCGTCGTCGGGGCGCTGCTTCCGCTTCTCGGGCACGCTGACCCGGTCGTGCGCGAGGGAGCCGTCTATGGCCTCGAACCACACCTCGAGGCCTCGCTTGAGGCGCGCGAGGCGCTGCGGTCCATGGTGGCGCGCGAGCCGAGCCCGGGCGTGAAGGCCGCCGTCAACGACGCGCTCGCGATCCTGGACTGAGCTCATGGTGCAGCGGCTGGTTGTGCGCCTCGGTCGGCGCAAGACCGCGTGGGAGAAGACTGACCCGCGCGAGATAGCCGACGTGGAGTTCCAGGACCGCTCCACGGGAGGCCTGGACCTGCGCCCGTCCGTCTACGTCATCACCGCGGAGCCAGCGGATCTGCGCCCGTTGGTTGTCCGCGTCCGTGCCGAGCACTCCGCCTCCTTCATGTCGCCACCGCGACCGGTCGGAACGCTGGAGTTCAACGTCGACGGAGCGACGACTGCGCAGCTCCAGCCGAGCGCGGGCGAAACGAAGTTTCAGTACGCGAACTCGATCCACGCCGAGCTGCTCCTTCAGTCAATCGACGAGCTCCTCGCGCTGATCGCGACGCTCCGCTTGGAGCGCGACGCCAGGGCCATTTCCGTTTCCGGCAATGACGTGCTCGCGTACGTCGATGCCCGACAAGCCGCGAACGACCCGGAGTGGACCGCCATTGTGGGTCCCGCCGGAGCCGAGCAGGGAGAATGGGGCGCGGCGGTCGTCAGCTTTCGGCGGAAGCGGGACAACGCCGGCTGACCGCCTCGCCGGCCGTGCAACCTCGTTCCTGGTGAGGTTTCGCCACCGCCGCCGTGAGCCTGCCGCCCGATAGGGGAACAGGATCCCGGAGTCGCCCTCGATTCCCACCCTTCAATCCCCCATCCCCACCCGCGCGACCTTGCGCCCACTCGCGAACGCCTCGCGAGCTCGAGGAGCAAGCACCATGGGTTCGAAGACCGACTTCCGCTGCAAGCAGTGCCAGGCGCTCCTGGCGAAGCGTGACACCGACGGGCTCTGCATTCGCCGCGGCGACCTGCAGGCCACGGTGACTGGCGGGGAGTTCACCGTCGCGGTCACCTGCTACCGCTGCAAGACGCTGAACGTCGCCGCCTCCCCGGCGCGCGCACCGACCGCGGCCTGACCGCGTCGCCCCACCACATCCCCACCGAGCGCACGACGCCCTGATTCGGCCCCAACGAGCGCCCTGACGCCGGCCGGGAAGGCGGCGCGTCATGCGCGCGCGTTGGGAGGCTCTCCACTCGAGCCTCGGTGCCGCAGCCCGCGGTCTGCAGTTCAACATGTCGTTCCTCGAAGCGAAGCAACACCACCCGCTCCTCGCAGGGTTCACCGACCCCGGCCGCGTCGTCGCCCACCTCACCAGCAGAGGCGGGGACCTCGACGAGAAGGACCGGCTCCTCGGGTTGCTGGTCGGGCTGGTCCAGCGCCGAGAGCACCGAGAGCTGGCCACCACGTTGTTGTGGCTCGGTCTCTGGCCCGGCCTCGACGCGGTCTACCGGCGGAGGCTCAAGCACTTCGCGTCCCACCCCGAGGAGTTGGTGTCCGAGGTGGCGAGCGCCTTCATCAGCCTCATCGAGCGCCTCAACCTCGCGACGGTCCACCGCGTCGCGGCGACGCTCGTCCGAAGCACCGAGCGCGACGTCATGGACGGGCGCAAGCGGGTCTGGGCCGAGGCGCGGCGCATCCGCGAGGACCTCGCTGACCCGATGGTCTTCGACGAGTACCTGCAGGGCAACTCGGTGAAGCACGTGCCCGTCGACCACTGGGCGGCGACGGCCCCCGAGTCCGTCCTGGGGCTCCTGCCGACGGCCTCCGACGAGGACGAGGCGGCTGCGCTTCGCGAGTGGCTCGCACCCATCGTGGGTGAAGACGCCGAGCTGCTCATCGCCGTCCTGGTGCTCGAGCAGTCTCAGCGGGAGGCCGGGGCCCGGCTCGGGCTCTCACACGACGCTGCGCGAAAGCGGTTCCAGCGCGCGCTCGGCCGCGTGCGCGCCGACGCCACCCGCGCCCTGTCCCAGGACGCCGACCCCGCCCGCGTTTGAGGGCACCACCAGGGCGACGCCGCCCAGGAGACACGAGCCATGCAGAAGCCTCACCCCACCGGCACGCCCGCGAAGGTCCCCGACGACGAGGACTTCGTGCGGCTGCCCGGACTCTTTCGGCGCTGGGAAATCGAGCAGGTCATCGACCCCGGCGCCGACTTCCACCTCGAGGAGGCCGGCGAGGCCTCCGACGGAACGCCGCTCTTCGCCGTGTACCGGCGGGAGCGGAGCAACCCCAACCCGAAGAAGGAGCGCTGAACGATGGCAACGAACATGTGGGAGCAGACAGAGGAGCTGGCCAAGAAGCACGACGCGGACTCGAGCACCTGGCTGAAGCTGGCCAACGACGAGGACAAGGCCGTGGTGGTGTTCCTCGGCGAGCCGTACCCGCGCGAGGTCAGCTTCGTCGACGGCAAGTACGTGCCGGCCGACGACGCGGTGCGCGCGGCGGGGCACAAGGTGTCGCTGCGCGTCGCCTACAACGTGGTGCTGGTCGACACCGGCGAGGTGAAGGTCCTCGAGCAGGGCGTCATGTTCTTCAAGGACCTGGTCCGCGTGCGGGAGAAGTACGGCCTGGAGAAGTGGGTCTTCGAGGTGCAGCGGCACGGCGCCGCGAAGGACCCGAAGACGACGTACTCCATCCTCCCGGAGCGGCAGCTGACCGCCGAGGAGCGGAAGACGTTCCAAGCCGTCGAGCTGCTGGACCTCCCGAAGCTGTACGCGGGGGAGCTCGACAAGACGCCGGAGGCCGCGGTCGAGGAGGCGCCGACCGGCCCCATCGACGCGAAGCTGGCGACGGCCATCGTCACCCAGCTCAAGGCGATGCCGCGGCAGGCGGTCGACCGCTTCCTCGAGCAGTTCGGCATCAAGCGCATCAAGGACCTGCCGGCCGCGCAGTGGGAGAAGGCGAAGGCCTTCGTCGAGAAGCTCGTCGCGGAGTTCGACGCGCCGGCCACCACTCCTGCCGAGGTCGACCCGTTTGCCTGAGGCGGTTCGCCCCGTGGAGGCGAGCCCCGTGCGAGTTCGAGTGGACGCGGGGCTCACCTTCGAGTCCGGCCAGGTCTCGGCGAAGCTCGTCGAGCGCCTGCGCCGGGCGTTGTCATTCGAGGACCCCGAAGTGCGCGCCCGCCAGCGCCTCCGGTTGGGGCCCTCGACGGGCGAGCCCCTCTGCTTCCTCGAGGAGCGCGCAGGGCTGGTGAGGATTCCTCGGGGAGCGGTGCACCTGCTCCGCCGGGAGGCCGAGCGCGCGGGGCTGAGGCTCGCGTGGGACGATGGCCGGGTCCTCCCGTCAGCGCGCCTCGAGGTGCCGGCCCTCGCCCTCCGTGACTACCAGGCGCGCGGAGTCGAGGCCCTGGCCAAGGTGACCCAGGGCACGGTGGTGATTCCGTGTGGGGGCGGCAAGACGCGCGTGGCGCTCGGGGCCATCGCGCGCCTGAAGACTCCGACGTTGGTCCTGGTGCACACCATCGACCTCGCCGAGCAGTGGCGAGCGGAGTTGAAGGCCAACCTGCACCTCGACGCAGGACTCGTCGGGGCGGGGGAGGTGGCAGAGGCGCCTGTCACCGTGGCGCTCATCCAAGCGCTGACCCAGTGGCCCCAAGCGAACCTGGAGTCCTTCCTCTCGCAGTTCGGGTTGCTCATCCTCGACGAGGCGCATCACGTGGCCGCCAGCACCTTCCACGCCGTCGTCGACCACTGCCCGGCCCGCTACCGGCTTGGCCTGACGGCGACGCCGGAGCGGGAGGACAACCTGACGCCGCTCCTCGAGGTGTTCCTCGGCCGCCCGCTGCTCGTCGTTACGCACGAGCAGTTGGTCGCTGCCGGCGTGCTGAAGGTGCCGTCGGTGCGGACCATCGTCACCGAATTCGCGTTCGCCTACCGCAGCTCCGACGACTACACGCGCATGCTGAGCGCCGTCGCTGCCGACGCCGAGCGCAACCGACTCATCGTCTCGACGGTCGTCGCGGAGGCCAAGGCGGGGCACACCTGCCTCGTTCTCTCCGGCCGCGTGGAGCATTGCGAAGTCCTGGCTGACACGGTCCGCGCGCATGGACTCACGGCGGCGGCGCTGACTGGCGGGGTCGGCCGTGCGCAGCGGAAGGCGCTCCTCGACGACGCGCGCGCCGGTCGGCTGCAGGTGCTGGTCGCCACGAGCCTCGCCGACGAGGGGCTCGACCTCCCGCGGCTGGCGAGGGTCTTCCTCGCCTTCCCAGGCCGCTCGAGAGGGCGGACCATTCAGCGCCTCGGGCGCCTCACGCGGCCGCACCCGTCGAAGCAGAGCGCGGTGCTGCTCGACTTCGTCGACAAGCGGGTGCCGATTCTCCGGCGTCATCACCTCGAGCGACGGAAGCTCTACTCCGAGGTGCTGGGCATCCCAGCGTCGGCGTTGAGGGCGCCGTGAGTGCGCAGTCGCCGAACCCCGAGGCGATTCGCGCCACGTGGCGCTGGCTCGCCCACGCGCCACGCGGCGTGTCCGAGGTCCGGGTCATCCGCCCCGCGGGAGGCGGCGTCGCGGGCATCGGCTTCTTTGACGACGAAGACGCCTTCGTTCGGGAGTGCGTGCGTGGCAACGCGACCGGCAACGTCTACGTCGGCATCCAGCCGAGGCCACGCCGGCTGCTGGAGAGCGCGAGGAACACCCTCCGCCCCCTCAAGTCTGGAGCGACCAAGAAGGACATCGAGCACCTGACCGCGACGGTCATCGACCTGGACCCACTTCGCCCCAAGGACCTGGCCAGCACCGACGAGGAGCTGGCGCTGGCGCTCGACGCCGCAACTCGGGCGGCGGACTGGTGCATCGGCGAAGGCCTGGCCCCTCCTCGCCTGATGATGAGCGGCAATGGTGCGCAGCTGTGGTTCGCGCTGCCTCCGACGCCGGTCGACGAGGGTCTGCTCGCGGGGCTCAAGGACTTCGAGGCGGAGCTGCGCGTGCGCTTCCAGGATGCGCGCGTGCACGTCGACTCCATCCACGACGCGGCCCGCATCATCAAGGTCATCGGCACCGTGAGCCGCAAGGGGGACGGGCGGCCCGAACGGCCACAGCGGCTCAGCGCGTGGCGAAGCCCGTTCGAGCGCATCGAAGACGCCCGGCTCCTGGAGCGCTTAAAGCGACGGTCGGCGCCCCTCTTGCCGGTCGCCCCCTCGACCGTCACGAAGGCTCGTCGAAGGCCGGACGGCCAGTACGACTGGGCCAACCCGGTCGACATGTGCGCGGCCGTGCGCCGGCTCTGGCAGGAGGGCGCCGAAGACCGCAGCCTCGCCATCTTCAACATGGTGCGCTTCTTCGCGCACAAGGGGCTGGGGCTCGACGAGGTGACGGAGCTCATCCTCGAGTACGACCGACGGGGGCTCGGCAAGCTCGTCGGTCGCGACGGCCCGGCCTACGTGCGCAAGGCCTGGGAGAAGGTCCAGGCGACGGCCGACAAGGGCGGCGCCGTCGCCCCTCCGTGCCAGGCGGTGAGGAAGCTCGGCCTCTGCCAGGAAACGGCGGCGAGGTGCGACCTGCCCCAACTCGCGGCGTCGACGCCCGCCCCGCGAACGCGGAAGCACCGCTCCGACGAGCGCGACGAGGAGGACGCGCCCCCCGACGACGCCATCGAGGGTGAGATCCTCGAGGACGCGCGCTGCTACTACACGGTGACGGCGCGGGGCGACGCGAAGGTCGTCTCGTCCTTCACCATCACCCCGACGAGCCGCGTCGCGACGGAGGACGGCGAGCTCATCCTCTGCGAGGCGCACACCGACCGAGGCACGACGGTGCCGCTGCGGCTCCCGCTGCCGGCGTTCCACTCCAAGCGCGACCTCATCCGCCACCTGCCCTCGGCGGACCTCCAGTGGACGGGCAGCGACAACAACGTGCAGGGGCTGCTCCGCGTATTGGCGCGTCGCCCGGTACCGCGGCGCCCTGGCTCGAACATGCTGGGCGAGTACCGGCAGGGCGAGCACCACCTCTGGCTCGGGCCGGACTGCGCCATCGACAAGACGGGCTTCGTGGAGCCGCCGCCGGTCGTCTACGTCCCGAGCGGCGCGTCGCTCGACAAGCGGCTCTCCTACCTGCCGACCGACGACGATACCTTCCTCTCCATCGCCCGCGTCGTCTTCCGGTACCTCCCCGAGGTGAACACGCCCGCGGTCATCCTTCCGGTGTTGGGCTGGTTCTTCGCGACGCCGATGAAGGCCAGCCTGATGAAGGCGGCCGGCTCGTTCCCGACGCTCTTCGTCTGGGGCACGCAGGGCTCGGGGAAGTCGAGCCTGTGCATCGACATCATGTGGCCCCTCTTCGGTGTGCGCGACGCGGAGCCCTACAGCGCGACGGAGACCGAGTTCGCGCTCCTCAAGCTCCTGACGTCGACGCGCTCGGTGCCCATCTTCATCGACGAGTACAAGCCGTACGACATGCAGAAGCACCGGCTGAACACGCTCCACCGGTATCTCCGCCGGCTCTACCGTGGCGAGACCGAGGAGCGAGGCCGGCCCGACTTGAAAGTGAACAGCTATCACCTGCAGGCGCCGGTGTGCGTGGCGGGCGAGACGCGCCCGACGGAGGCGGCCCTGCTCGAGCGCGTGCTCACCTCGAACCCAGAGAAGACAACGCTCCGGGAGAAGGCCGGCTACCAAGAAGCGCATCGCGCGCTCCGTGCCGTCGACCTGGCGTTGTTCGCCCCGCGGTACATCCAGTTCTGCATGGGCCGCGACTTCGAGGCGGACCTCGAAATCGCGAGGGCGGTGACCAAGACGCTACTTCGCGAGCGTCAGGTGCCCTTGCGCATCGCGGAGAACCTCACAGCCATGCTCCTCGGCGTGCACCTCTTCGAGGAGTTCGCGAAGGCCTGCGGGTTCGAACTGCCCGAAGACCTGGGCGTCGGCGCCGCGGTCGACGCAGTCCTGGCGGACGTGCTGGAGACGGACCACGGGGTGAAGAACGCGCTCGACCACTTCCTCGAGCTGCTCGGTGTCATGGCGGTGCAGGGGCACCTCAAGCACCGCGTGCACTACGTCTTCAGCGAGGGTCGCCTCGCCCTCCACCTGGAGAGCGCCTACGACGCGTTCCGCGCGCACTGCAAGCGCATCGACTACCAGGGCGAGGTGGTGGACCTGAAGGCGCTCCGGCGCCTCATCCAGGAGAACCGGAAGCAGAGCGGCTTCGTTGTCTCCGAGAGCGAGCGGGTGGCGTTCGACGGGCGAGACAGTCGCCGGCGCGCCGTGCTGCTGGACCTCGCGAAGACCGGGTGCGTCGGCGCCGACGACTTCCCGCGGAACGAGGAGCCCGAGCACGGCACCTTCCGCGACGGCTTCAGGGCGCGCGCGCCGTGGAGCGAGCCGTCCTGAGCGAGTACCTTCGTGCTTGGGAGACAACTCCGCCAACAGTTCCTCGATTGGGCTGCAGAGCTGCTTGGTCTACTGGGCGTTGCCGCTCAACCCGGCGCCGAGTTGGCGCACCGATCGTATCGGCCTGCCCTGGTTGGCAACTCGACCTACATAGGCATTGACGCGCTCGAGTCCGGCTTGGTTCGAGTGCACCTGTTCATCGACAACCAAGATCCGGAGCGACGAAATCGCGTGACCACAGCGTTCGACGCGCTCACCCCGGGCCAGCTGTGTGACCTCATCCGGCAGGGTGGACGGAATGCCAGGGTGAGGCGGAGCAACGAACCGAATCGGCTGTCAGTCGGTTTCGAGTGGGACGCTGCAGATGCCGCGTACGTGGGCGAGACGCCCTTTGTAGCGGCGTGCATTTGCCGTCTTCGCGATTGCTGGCTTCGCTGGTAGCCGACCAAGAGTCGCCAGCGGCGGCGTCGCGCACGCGCCCTACTTCACTGACATAGGCTGTTCGCCGGGTGTGCCCAGTCGCCGACAGTCGCGGAGCAGCACGCCCGCATTCTTGAGGCCGTCGGCCTGCTTTGGTGTCGCCTTCGCCTTGGCGCCGCTCTGTCGGACGGTGGTGGTCGGCGCAATGAACTCGAGCGTCGCGAGCGAGGCGTCCAACTCGATGTTTTCCGGGGGCACGCCCAGCCGAAGCCGCCCTTGGTGGGCGCGAATGAGCGCCCGGCGCTCGGCCTCGGGCAGATCGGGCACGTCGTAGGTGACCAGCTCCTCGCGCATGCGCTCGAGCGCCCGGTCCTTGTCGTCGCCGTCGCGGAGCCGGGACTTGTCGAGCCACCCCTCGCCCTCACAGCGTTTGCGCGCCGCCGCCAGGAGCAGCAGGCGCAGGAACTTCACGTCGCTCTTCCGGAAGCCCCCGAAGTCGTGGCCATTGATTTCGACGACGTGCCGCTCCCCGGGCCGCGTCGCGAAGCGGAGCCGGACGTAGTCGAGGTCGAGCATGGGGTCGCCGACGACGCGGGCGCGGTAGTCGGGTGTGAGCTCATCGAGGGCTCGAGCGAGCCGGAGGTCGCCGCGCGCGTCGTCCACCAACTCGACGACGGAAATTCGCTCCGAGGCCGGGAAGACCACCTGCGGGCGCGCTGGCGCCAGCACCACCAGCCCGTCGCGACCGAGCTGCTTCCGCAGACCAAGGCACAACGTCTGGAAGCTTGGCCCCGGCCGGCCGAGCCAGACGACGGGAACGTTCAAGCCTCGTCTCCGCAACATGCCGATCCCGACGAAGGGGCGCGGCACCCCCCGCTCGAGCGGCGCCAGACCATTCAGCGGCGCGAGCGCCCCAAACACCTCCCGGGCTCCGCAGCGGACCCACTCGGTCTCCCGACGCGGCACCCACTGGCTGCCGAGGAAGCACGCGGGCTCGGCGACGCAGGCCACGCCGACGACGCTCTCGGCCTCGCGCGTGGTCCAGTCGAGTGCCGGTTCGACCCCGCACTCGCAGTCGGGGGACTCGTAGTGAACGCCGTCGTAGGTGAGCACCCCCGCGTCGATGAGCGCTTGTGGGTCCGCGCCCGCGGCCGACACCTCCGCCCAGGACAGCCGGGCATCGTCAGTGCGTCGCAGCTTCGAGAGGAGCAGCGACCAAGGAGGCACGACGGTGGTTCGCATCAAAGCCCCACAGCTTCAGGTGTCGACGGATGACGCGGTCACGGTGCGTGTCGCGGAGGTTCGAGGAGTTCGGGTTGAAGAGGCTGACCGTCCGCGAGCGCGAGCGCCCGTCCCCCTCGAAGTTGAAGCGCAAGTGCACGCCCTCGATCGCGTCGTCGTCGACGTCGACCCCGTGCGCCTGCAGCGCCTGGTGAACCTGCGCCAGTCCTTGCCCCTGCCGGAAGTCCAGGCACAGCCGCTTCACGCCGCTGTCTCTCGGCCGGACGACCAGCTTCTGCAGCGCGACGCTGACCAGCCGCGAGCCGGCGATGGCGGGGAAGGCGAACTCCTCGTCGCGGAGCGCATCGAAGCTGAACCTCGGTGCTTGCCGGGCGTCCTGGAAGTACCGCACGTCACCGACGATGAACTGGGCGAAGAGGTCTCGCAGTTTCTCCCGCTCTGCCTTCCGCGGCGCCTTCACCATGAGCACGCTCGTCTCGAAGTGGAACACCGCGGCGAGGCGAACGACGGCGCGCTCCCAGGCTGGCTCGATGTCGTCGTCGTGGGTGAAGCGGTCCGTGGGGACCACTTCATCCTCGTGGAACACGAAGAGCGCGAACTTCTCCTCATTGGCGAAGTCCTCGACGTGGCACCGGGGGCCGAAGGGCGTCTCGCGCAGGTACGCCATCATCGCGTCCTTGAGCGCCGCCTTGGCGCGGGCCTCGGGCTGCAGGACGACGGGGTAGCGTCCGGCGTACTCCTTGAGGTGCTCCATCGCGTCGACGGCCCAAGCCTGGTGCAAAGCGGCGAAGGCAGCCGGCGCCGCGACGAAGAGGCGGGTGGCGAGGTCCTGCGCCGACCAGGCCCGCGACTCCTCGAGCAGCGGCGTCTTCGCCCAGACTGTCGCTGCGAGTTCCTCAAGCCGCGGCCTCGCGTCCGGCACGCAGAGGTCGTTGACGGGCAGGAGCGCTGCCTCGAGCTTCAGGCGCGTCACTGTGGGTAGCGCCCGCCACGCGGCGTATGCCTGCTCCCAGGGCTTGCCGGCACCGAGCGGCTTGAGCTCGGCCTTGGCCCACGCGCGCAAGGCCGCGAGCGCAGGCGGGGAGAGGTGACGGAAGAACGACTTCGGACTCCATTCGCGGTGGGTCATGCGGTGGTCTCTTGGTGGTTGTTGTTTACGAAACAGTGAACACGGCGGACGAACGACGGGTGGTTGGAAGGTGGGTTGGCGGAGTTCAGAGGAGCGAGCGCTGCGGGTTCGAGGCGTCGACGACGAGCTTCAGGTCGCGCAGGCGGATGCGCATGGCCGTGTTCGAGACGTTGTCGAACCGGCCAGCCTCGAGAACGTCGGCGGCCACCTGGATGAACTGCTCGTCGGGCTCTCCAGCGGCGTGGCGCGCCTCGATGCCGTCCCACGACGGGAGCCGGCCATCGAACGCCTCATGGACCGCAGCCCTCACCAGCCGCGCCGGCATCAGCAGGCACGCGGCGAACTGGTCGGCCTGCCACTCCACGGGCGGCTTCTTTCCTCGGCCGGGCGGGGCGAGCTGCGTCTGTGCCAACTGCTCGAGGTTGAAGAGCGTGTCGGCCTGCTCCTGCTGCTCGAGGAGATGCCGGTGCAACTGCCAGTGGCCGACCTCGTGGGCGAGGGTGAAGGCGAAGCGGCCTGGCATGGTTTCGAGGCTCTGGTCGACGCAGATGCTGCGGTGCTCGACGGTCGTCATCCCGAGGACACGAGGGTTCGACAGCAGCCGCTTCAGGTCGATGACGGCCAGGTCCAGCTTCAGGACCTTCTCGATGACGAAGTCGATGTCGATGGCGCCGGCGAGCGGTTCGCCCCGCGCGAGCGAGTACCGGTGGAGCAGCTCGTCCGCCGCGCGCTCCACCTCCTTCATCGGCATGAAGGGCACTCGCAGGGGGCGCATCACTTCTTCCCCTTCTTCGCGAGCAGGTCGATGAGGTCCTTCCCGGAGTAGCCCTGCTCGCTGGCGGTGCGGAGGAACGTCGTCAGCGCCGGGTCGGCCACGAGCCTGACCTCGATGTCTTCGGGGACGCGGCCAGCCAGGAGGAGGAGCTCGTCGAAGTCGTCGTCGAGCAGCTTGGCGAGGTCCTCGATGACCTTCGGCGCCGGCGGCGTCTTCACCTGACCGGTCTCGATGAGCGAGAGGTACGACGCGGAGATGCCCAGCTTGCCGGCCGCCTCGCGCAGGCCGAGGTCGCGCTCCTTGCGCAGGCGCTTGATCCGATCCCCGAGCCGCTCTCGCTTCAACGTCCCCTCCAGTTCAGTGTCTAATGAATACTGAACACGCGTGCAGCAGTCAAGAGGGCGGCGAACGCGCGCGAGGCCGATTTTCAGGCTCCGCAGCGATTCCGCGCGTTTCTAAGTTCGCCGAGTACAGCACGCGTCCCATCGCCAGCCTGTCGCCCGCGTTTCCACACCACATGAGCAACGAGAAGCCGCCCGAGTCGTCGACGCCGCAGGTCTCGATGAGCGCCGAGGAGCGCCTTGCGGATCTTCGCCGCCGGCGCGCCGAGGCTGCCGACGTGTTGGCTGAGACGCTGCTGGACCTCTGGCTCGCGGACCGGCGTGCACGCCGCGCGGGCGGTGGAGAGCGAGGTCGCGATGTCTGACGAGTCTCTGGTTCTCTCCTTGTCTTCCACCGGGGAAGAAGGGTCCATGACTCCGACGCGTGGGCATGGAGCTCGCGCCGAAGGAGGCACGATGTCGAAGACGACGGAACGAGCCCGGGCGAACGCGAAGGAGCTGGCTGACGTGCCCGCTCAGCTCGCGGCCCTCGGGAAGATGACGACAGGGCAACTCGCCGAGAAGTACCGCGAGCTCTACGGGGAGCCGACGCGGGCGAGGAACAAGCCGTACCTGCAGAAGCGGCTCGCCTGGCGCATCCAGGAGTTGGCGGAGGGCGGGCTGCCCGCGAGCGCGCTCAAGCGCATCGAGGAGCTGGGCGACGACCTCCCCGAGCGCTGGCGCATGAAGCAGGACCAGAAGGTTCGCGCAGCGGCCCAGGTCGCCCTCGAGCCGCGCGACAGCCGGGTCCCGCCGGTCGGGACGGTCCTCCGGCGCATCTTCAACGGAGTCACCCACGAGGTGACCATCTGCGCGGAGGGCTTCGCCTACGGGGGCGAGCGGTACAAGACGCTCTCGGCCATCGCGCGGCACATCTCCGGTACCCCGTGGAACGGCTTCCTCTTCTTCGGTCTCACGAAGCGGCCCGCGGCCGGCAAGGAGCGCGCGTCGTGAGCGGCGACATCCCCTTCTACCGGACGCAGATGGGCCATCGCTTCTACGAGGCGACGATGCCGACGCTCGCGCGCGAGCTGGCGCGGCTGAACGACAACCTCGAGCGGCTGCTCGCCGCCCTTGAGCGCAAGCCTGACGCCGCGGCCGCGCCGACGAAGACCGAGGCGCCGCGATGACGAAGCGCCAGGCTCCCACCACCCCGACGAACACTGCGCGGCGCTGCGCCATCTACACGCGCAAGTCGACGACCATGGGCCTCGAGCAGGAGTTCAACTCGCTCGACGCCCAGCGCGAGGCGGCGCTGGCGTACATCCGGCAGCAGCCCGGGTGGACACTCGTTGAGACCCGCTACGACGATGGCGGCTTCACCGGAGCCAACATCGAGCGGCCGGCGTTCCAGCGGCTGCTCGCGGACATCGAGGCGCGGAAGATCGACGTCGTGGTCGTCTACAAGGTCGACCGGCTCTCGCGCTCGCTGCTCGACTTCGCGAAGGTCATGGAGCGCTTCAGCGCGTCGGGCGCCTCCTTCGTCTCGGTGACCCAGAACTTCTCGACGGCCGACGCGATGGGGCGGCTCACGCTCAACATGCTCATGAGTTTTGCGGAATTTGAGCGGAGCATGATTTCGGAACGCACGCGCGACAAGATCGCCGCGTCCCGGCGCCGCGGGCAGTGGACCGGCGGACCGGTTCCATTCGGGTACTCGGCCAAGGAGAAGAAGCTCTACGTGAACGAGGTCGAAGCGCAGGTGGTGCGCGAGGCCTTCACGCTCTTCGTCCAGCATCGGCAGATGGCCACCGTCGCAAGGATGCTCAACGAGCGCGGCCTCTTGCCGCGCGGCGCCAGGAACCGCCCAGCCGAGAAGGGGCTCCGCTGGACGAAGGGCTCGATTGGCCGCGTGCTGCGCAGCCCGCTCTATGTCGGCAACATGATGTACGGCGACGAAGTCCACCCCGGCCTGCACCCGCGGTTGGTGGACGATGCCACCTACCGGCAAGTCGAGGTGATTCTGTCGGGGAAGCACCGCGAGCTCAGGTACACCGGGCTCAACCCCGACTACGTCCTCCGCGGGCTTCTGCGCTGCGGGCGATGCGGGGCAGCGATGAGCCCCGCGTCGACGAAGAAGGGCCACACGGTCCATCGCTACTACCGCTGCTCGACCCGCGACAAGGAGGGGAAGAAGGTCTGTGCCGCGAAGCCGCTGCCCGCCGGCGCGATGGAGGAGTTCGTGGTCGAGCGCATTGAGAGTGCAACCACCGACAGGTCACTCATCGCCCAGGTGTCCAAGCAGCTGAAGGGCCGCATCGACGCCAGGCGGAAGGTGGTCGCTGCGCTCCGCGCCGGCCTGCCCGAGGAAGTCGCCAAGGCGTCGGCCGCCGCTTCGAAGTACGCCACCGAGCTGGGGCGCCTGGAGGGCCGCGCGCGAGACCTCGTCGAGTTGAAGCTGCGTGCGGAGACCGACCGCCTCGCTGCGGCGGAGCGTCAACTTGCGCGGGCCGAGAGCGACGACCTCGACCTGCAGGTGGCCGACGGCGAGCGCGAGTGGATCGTCGGAGCCCTCAAGGACTTCGAGCGCGCGTGGAGGCTGATGACGCCCGAGAACCGGGGGCGATTGATGCGCGCGCTGGTGATCGAGGTGCGGGTGGACGAGGCCAAGAACGAGGTCGAGGTCGAGCTGGCGGACTTCGCCGCCGTCGCGGATGTGGGATCCGCATGAGCCCAGAGCCAACACCAGCCCCGACCGAAGCCGAGCCGGCCTCGCGCATCCTGAAGGGCCCGCTGTTCAGGCAGAAGGGGAGGAGCGTCTCCTTCGCCGCCGCGCCGCCATTGCCCGCCTCTACGCCCGCGCCCGTGTGTCGTCCCGCGAAGGTCGCGCGGATGCTCGCGCTCGCCCACCACCTGCAACGCGCGATCGACACGGGGCTCGTCGCCGATCGGGCCGCCGCGGCGCGCAAGCTCGGCCTCACTCGAGCCCGAGTTACGCAGCTCCTCGATCTGCTCCTACTGGCTCCAGACCTCCAGCTTCGAGTCCTGCAGTTCGAGGCCGTCGAAGGTGTAGAGCCGACCACCGAGCGGGCCCTTCGTGCGGTCGCTCGGCACCGGCACTGGACCGCGCAGCGGACCGCATTTGGCCTCCGCCGCCCCTAACTCGTTGACTTCGCTTGCGAAACCGGGGCATCTGCGTGACGCGCTGCAACGCCATGCGACGGAGGGAGACACGATGAGACAGCCGCCAGCCGACGAGTCGGTGATCATCGACGGCGTCCGGTATCTGACCGCCGGCGCCGTCTGCCGCGCGCTGGGGTTGGTCCGACAGACATTGTGGCGGTGGCGGAGCAACGGGCTCGTCCCGAAGGGCTCACGGTACCGCGGTCAGCAAGTGCTTTTCACCGAGGATGAGGCGGCTGCAATCCGCGACTTCGCAAACCGCCTCGAGCCCCTTGAACGAGAACAGCCACGACAACGTAGGAGTTCACGATGAGCGACAAGCGCAGGGCGCAGACCGCCCGAGACGCCGAACCACGAGATGACAGCTGCTCCATCATCGCCCTCGACAAGTTCATCCAGGCGACACGTGACTCTGGCTACAAAGGCACGTCGAGCGCGATCTCTGAGATCGTCGACAACTCGATCCAGGCCTCGGCCAACCACATCGAGATCAACGTGACCGCCTCGGTTGGCGGCGATGACGAGGACGCCAAGGTCATCGACATCTCTGTCATCGACGACGGCTGCGGGATGGACCCCTTCACGCTGAGGCAGGCCCTTCGCTTCGGCGGGAGCTCTCGCTTCGGTGACAGGAGGGGCCTCGGTCGGTACGGGATGGGGCTCCCCAACGCCTCGCTGAGCCAGAGCAAGCGCGTCATCGTGTGGACTTGGCAGTCGCCAGGGGCAGAGGGCGCGAAGTCCACCTCGCGCGCCCGGCGGGTCTACACCTCGTATCTCGACGTTGACGAGATCGCGCGAGGGGAGCTCAAAGACGTGCCGGTCCCTAGCGAGGTCGAAGCCCCCCCCGTCAGGCACGCCTGGCCCTCAGGAACGGTGGTCCTCTGGGCGCAATGCGATCGCCTGGACAACCGCCGTGTCTCGACGATCACACGGAAGCTGGAGGCTGAACTCGGTCGCCGGTTCCGGCACTTCCTCTGGCGAGGCCTGAAGCTGACGATCAACGGGAAGCCCGTCACGCCCTTTGACCCGCTCTACCTGAATGAGAGGTCGTCGTTCAGCGGCGCCACGCTCTTCAGCGAAGAGAAGTACGAGGTGTGCGCAGACCCGACCAAGCCCGAGGAGACCGGATGGGTGACCGTCCGGTTCTCAGAACTCCCCGTGCATGAGTGGCACACGCTCTCAAACGAGGAGAAGCGCCGCCATGGGATATCGAAAGGAGCCGGGGTCTCGATTGTCCGCGCAGGGCGAGAGGTCGACTACGGCTGGTTCTTCCTCGGCGGGAAACATCGGGAGAACTACGACGACTGGTGGCGGTGCGAGATCCTCTTCGACCCCGTCCTTGATGAGGCCTTCGGCATCACCCACACAAAGCAGCAGGTCCGTCCTCAAGCGCACATCCTCGAGGCACTGACCGCCGACATCGAGGCGACCGCGCGTGTCCTCAACGCACGCGCTCGGAAGGGGCACCTGGAGGTCAAGGCCGGCGAGCGCTTCTCAGAGACCGAGCAACGGGCCACGGACAGGGAGCACCTGCTGGAGCCGCTGCCGACGAAGCCTCGGCCCGAGGCGAAGGCGAGGATGGCGGAGCTTGAGCAACGCCACCCCGCCCTCCGCAGACGCGACGAGGAGGCCGCGGAGCCCTCGCGATATCGAGTCCTGGAAGACTCGCCGCGCGACACCTGCTTCTTCGACTACGCGTTCGACGGCGACAAGCTCGTGCTCGCGCTGAACCCAGAGCATCCCTTCTACCGAGAGATCTACCGTCCCCTGAACGAGAGTGACGCGCCCAGAGATCAGCAGCTCCGCGTGAAGTTGGAGCTGCTTCTGCTCGCGGCCGCGCGCAGCGAAGTCTCGACGAAGTCCGCAGACGGCGTGATCGCAAAGCACCGGCGCGCGTGGAGCAACACCCTCGCCACCTTCCTCAACAAATGACCAAGCCCGAGGAGTCAGGCTGGGCGGCGCTCACGCCGCCCCTTCGATCTGCTGCGGCAAAGACGCTCTTCCGCGAGCATGCACGCGCGCTCGCGCGAGTCAGTCGAACCCTCGACGATGACGCTGAGGATGCGCTCGAGGAGGTGCGCACGGACTTCCTCTCGTCGCTCGAGAGCGCCCCAAGAGCCGAACGCTCCATGATCAAGGCCGCCGGCTTGGTCCTCTGGGACCTCACCGGGCAAGGCTGGGGCGTGCGCCTTGCGCGCGGGAACATCGAGGTCAGGCCGCCGGCCGAAGTCAGCGGAGACCGCAGCGCGGAGAAGGCTCGCATTCGTCGCCAGGAACTCCTCCAGCGGGATGCACAGCTTCGCGTGCCCTCCGTTCAGCGCTTCATCCGCGAGATGGAAGAGCCGCGGATGCACAACGGGAGGATGGCGTCGATCTTCTCGCTGATGCGCGACGGTCGCGAGCTCGCGAAGGCCCTCCGCCAAGCACGCCAATCGAACGGAGACGACGCGCTTCGCGCGCTCATCGATCCCTACCTCGAGTTCGTTACTGAGGACGCAGTCTGCGCCCACACGGGCCTGCGCCTGATCGACGTCTGGCGATACTTCCGACACACGTGGACCAACCAGTACAAGAGCGTCCCCGGCCGCACGATGTCTTTCTTGGTCAGAGACCGCGCCGCGCCGTTCCACCCTGTCGTGGGCATCGCCGCGCTCAGCTCTCCGGTCATGCAGATCCGTGAACGGGACCTTTGGGTCGGCTGGCACCCCGACGCCTTCCTTGCTCACGTCAAGGCGACGCCCTCCGACGAGGTCGCGAAGTGGCTCGTCGAGGTCGTCGCGGGAGCGATCGGCGAGATCTTCGTCGATGACTTGATCGCAGATGATCTGCTGCGGCGCGCTGACATCGCGAACCCGAGCGACAAGGTCATCGAGGCGCTCTTGAAGGAGGCGGCCTCGGAGAAGGAGAAGCACTTCCGCCTGGCCCAGGCTGCTGACTTCAAGCGGAGCAAGCACGGCGACGAGGACTGGGTCGTCAAGGCGCGGACCCACCTCTTTCGCAGCAAGCGCGCGCAGTCACTGGCCACCTACCTTCGGGCGCAACGCGCGTTGGTCGCGGCGTTCGGCCGACGCCCCACCGCAGCCAAGCTCGCAGCGCTCGCGTTAACCAGTGCCGGTAGTGACGCGATCCGGAGCATCCTGAAGAAGGCGAAGGCAGACCGGGTCGGCATCTGCGTCGCCGACATCTCCGTCTGCGGTGCGGTCCAACCCTACAACGCGATCCTGGGCGGCAAATGCGTCGCGATGCTGGCTTCGAGCCCTGAGGTCTCTGCGGAGTACAGGCGCCGGTATTCAGCTGCGCAGAGTGAGATCGCGAGCTCAATGGCCGGCCGTCCCATCGTCCGTCAACCAGCGCTGGTTCTCCTCGGCACGACCTCGCTCTACGGCGTCGGCTCGAGCCAGTACAACCGAATCAAGATCCCATGCGAGGCAATCGGCGGCCGTGCTGGCGAGGAGCTTCGTTACGCAGACCTGGGGCACTCCGAGTCCTACGGGACGTCTCAGTACTCTGAGGAGACTGTCTCGGCGCTCAAGGAGTTCGTGCAACAGACCAACAAGGGGCAACGCGTCAACAGCATCTTCGGTGAAGGCCACAGCCCCAAGATGCGGCACGTACGGCAGGGGCTTGACGCGCTGGGCTTCCCGTCGGGAGACCTGCTGCGCCACCACCGCCACCGGGTCGTCTACGGGGTCAGCTTGGTTCGAAATCTCCGCGAGTTCCTCCTCGGCCTCGATGACCACCCGGACTTCCTACTGCCCGTGACCGACGGCGCGCTCGCGACTGCGAAGATCGGGACATGGTGGAGGCAGCGATGGCTTTGCAACCGGATCCAATCCGACGAGGTCCTGGCCGAGGTCGCGCTTCACTCGCTCGTGCGCCCCATCAGGCATGGCGCCCGCGTCGTCCTGAAGACCCCTCCCCAGCAAGAGGAGTTCTTCCCTGAGGACAGCTAGAACTCCGGCTCCGACCCGGCCTCAGGTCGAAGCCGCGACCGCGGTCGTCCGCTGGTACCTCTCCCACTACTTCAGGACCCCGGACGACCCAGGCGTCGCGGGGATGTTCTGCGATCCAGAGCGCGTTGGTCACTTCGCGCTGGACAGGCAAAAGCTGGCCGCGGGCGATCCTCAGACGCTCTTCCGGCTCTGGTTCATCGTTACGATGTTCCAGCGTCGCCAGGACGTACAGATCATGCGGATCCTCAAGGGCATCGGCGCGCAGGACGCCCGACAACTCTCCACAGCGCCGACGCTGCTGAAGCTCGTGGACGCCAGCCCATGCAGTCACATGAAGAGCACGCACGACCTCGTGACTCGCTGTGATCTCGGGAAGGACGAGAAGACCAAGCTCGGCCGCTGCGACGCGAACCCGTCGGTCCAATGCCACCTCAAGCGGCACACTGTCCTGCTGAAGCGCTACGGTCACTTCGGGAAGGTGCCTACGTCTCTGGCGCTCGTCCTTCGAGAGGCTGGCGCACGGAACCTTCGCGAGCTGCGCGCCAAGATCCTGCGAGACGTGCCGACGCCCGAGGGGCGTGCCGTCGCGCTTGAGGAGGCGCTGAGCGGGGCGTGGAGAGTGAACCAGAAGATCGCTGCAATGTACCTGTCAGCCATCTCGAACCCCGAGCTCTCGGACGTGCCTGCTCCTTGGGCGGAGGGCATCGACTGGTCGCACTATGTCGTCATCGACAGCAACGTAGACCTCTTCCTCGCCTCGATCGGCTACCGCGGCACTGGTACCTATGACGCTCGACGTGCGTTCGTTCAGGTGCTCGCAGAGAAGATCGACCTGCATCGGCTCGACGAACGCCTGAGCGCGTACAACCCGCGGGTGGTCCAACAGGCGCTCTACCTTTTCATGAGCGCCGCAAACCGCGGCGCCGCAGCCCGTGACTGTTCGCGGCAGGGGCCAGCCACATGCCGCGCCTGCCCGAGCTTGGTCGCGAAGCGCTGCCCCCTACGGCGGGCCTAGCGTAAGGCCCGCCGCAAGCCGGTCTTCAGGCGGTCGGCGCGACTTCGTCCTCACCCGCGTGGATGCGCTCGGCGACAGCAGCAGCCTTGTTAGCCATCGCCTCCTGCGGTTCGAGCGCCTCCAGCGCGTGGAGCAGCCGCTCCGACCAGCGGTTCCGCTCCGCCCGATAGAACTGCTCCGCGTCGTTTCGAACGTCCAGCTCGCGCTCCCCCAGGACGTAGAGCAGGACCTCGAGCGCCGGGGCCGCCTCAGGCGCGCACTTGTAGACCTTCGCGTAGAAGGGGTGCTCGGTGTTGATCACGAGACGCTTCTGCTCGCCCATTCGAACCGGGCGGTAGAAGGGCCCTTCCGGCTGAGCGGAGAACTCTACCTCCCACCGTCGCTTCGACGTTTCTGCAGCCAACACCGCGACGACGGCCTCAGGCGCCTCGCCCGTCTGCTCTGCGCGCCGTGCCGCAGCGGCCTCCAGGTTCCGCTGGGCCTCCTCGCGCTGAGCAGAGGTCGGCTCGGGCGTAGAGCCTTTGAACTTCTCCGACTGCTCCATGGCGAGCGCGCTCGGGCGAGGCGCCTCACCCGTCGCGCGGTTGTTTGCCTTGGCTTCCAGCTGCGCCTTCATCTCCTCGAAGCGGCGCCGGAGGTCCTTGACCAGATCCTTCAGCGCCCCCCCATCCTTGCCGCTGTGCTGAAGCTTCTCCCACATGCTGTCGTCGAGGACGATCTGCTGCTTGGCAGTGGTGATACCGAACAGCTCGTCGAGCTCCGGATCGAAGTCGATCTCGATCTTGATGTTGGCGTCATAGTTCTGGAACTTCGTCCACGGCGGCGCGATGCAGTCGATCTGGCGGCGCTCGCGGCAGATCAAGAGGCCGTTGTAGTCCTTCATCACGTCCCAGCGCGGGTTCAGCTTCGCCCCCTTCACGCCGTACTGGGCGGGCTCAGCGAGCTGGAAGCTCGGCGGGAGCACTGAGGCGCGGAGGGAGACGGTGCCCTTCGTGCCGCGCTCCGTGATCACCTCGAAGGTCCTCGTCTCCACGCGCTGGGCGTGAACTTGCGTCTCGTTGAAAAACCGCGCGTGCTCCATCAGGAACAGGGGATCGACAGGCTGCGCCGCGACCCCATCGATGATCACCCGGCGCTCTGGGAGCCAGTGCCGATAGATCACCCCGAAGTGCTGGAGGAGCTTCGTGCGGAGGGTATCGGCCTTGATCCACCCAGAGAGGTTCTTGAGGCGGTCGAGGTCCTCAAGCACGATCACGGTGCCGGACTTCAAGGCGCTGAGGTCGTGGCCGTGTGTCGCGGGGGCCTGGACCAGCCACTCCGGGAGCTTGGCGGGCTGCGCGGTGAGGAGCTTCTGCGTCTTCTCGATGTCGTTCGCTGCCTCAGCCAACGCCTCGATCGAGACCTTCACGGCGTGCCAGTCACCGCCGTTCGCCTTCGAGTACACCGTATACTGCTTCGCCATGCTGACGGCCGAACTCGGCAGGCCGTAGCCATAACGGCCGAACCCGGTGCGATCGCCCTCTCGGTCCGTCCCGCCCCACCGGACCGCGTAGCCGATCATCTCGGGGATCATCCCGTTCCCGTTGTCGCAGATCGCGATGAGATCGGGCTTCGCTTGGGACTTGTTCGACTTGTCGAACCCGAACCGGAGCGAGACCTCGTCCGCGCCAGCCTGGAACGAATTGTCCAACAGCTCGGCCAGCGCCCAAGCGGGGTTTTTGTACCCGAGGTCGCGCATCCCGCGGAGGAACGTGTCCGCGAAGACGACGCCCAGGCCCAGCCCCTTCTTCCGCTGGTCCGCGACGTACTGCTTCTGCCTCGCGACAGTGTCGATCAGCATGGTCCGCTGCATCGGTTCGGCGACGTTGTTCTTCTTCTTCTCCTGCTTCTTGGTGTCCATCTCTGCTCCTTGGTGGCTCCGTGTTTGGGAGCCGGGTGATGAGCCCGAACTGCGCACTCGGGGTTGGGCTCGACGCCCCGAGAGGACGGCTTCAATTGATGACGACGAGCCCCAGCGTCGCGCGGGCGCGAGAGAGCAGCTCCCTGTGGAGCTGCGCGATTCGCGGCTGGCTGAGGCGCAGCCGCGCGGCGGCCTCGCGTTGACTGAGCCCGAGTGCGTAGAGGCACTCAAAGACGTCGCGAAGCCTCCCTTGGAGGACCTCGTCGATCCGCCGATAGACGCTCGCAGACTCGCGATCGTCGTTGGCGGCCTCCGAGGCGACGTCCAACTCCGACTCGTCAGCCAGCGCCTCTACCGCGGCGCGGCGAACGCGAGCACGGTGCGCGTTTCGGGTCGCGTTCGAGATGATCAGCGCAACGTTCTTCGGCTGTGACGGGCGCTGTGCCTGCCGGCGGTACGCGAGCAAGAGCTTGAAGGCGACATCCTGAGCCAAGTCATCACTCGCGCTTGGGTTTGAGCGACGAGCTGACCGTCGGATCGCAGGCCAAGCGGACCTCAAGAAGGTGTCTTCTCCTTCCGCACGATGGCGGAGGGTCGAGTGCGGCGTTGCCATGTGAAAAGCCTCCAGAACGACTTCGCAGGAGGAGGCTCTTCCCTTTGGCTGGTCACGCGTCCTTTGCCTGGAGGCCCCATTTTTTGGAGCCCGGTGAGGGGCGAGATCCGCCTGCTTGTCGTTAGTATACCCCGGTAGCTCGCGATCGATAAGGCCCGCGAAAGCCACGAACCGTCCGACGACGGGTGGGCCTGATCCGGTTTGGTGGACACCTTTCGTAGCAAGTAGAGGTGTTCCATGGAGACGGACAAGCTGGGCAGAAGGAAGAAGCGATTTTACACGGCAGAGTTCAAGGCCGGGGCGGCGGCGCTGGTGCTCAAGGAGGGGAAGACCGTCGCGGAGGTGGCCAAAGACCTCGACCTGACGCCGTCGTCGTTGGGCAAGTGGGTCGAGCAGGCGCGGGCCGACGCCGGGACGAGCACGCGCGGCACGCTGACTACGGAGGAGAAGGAGGAGCTGGCGCGACTGCGAAAGGAGAACCGCGAGCTGCGGGTGGAGCGGGAAATCCTAAAAAAAGCGGCGGCCTTCTTCGCGAAGGAGAACGCGTGAAGTTCGCGTTCATCGCGGAGAAGGCCGAGTCCTTCGGAGTGGCGGAGTTGTGCAGAGCCCTGAGGGTGTCTCGGACGGGGTACTACGCTTGGAGGAAGCGCCCAGCCAGCGCCCGGCACAAAGCCGACCAGCGCCTGAAGGTGCTGGTGCACGAGGCGCATACCAGAGGCTCTCAGGGCCGGCGGAAGTACGGCAGCCCTCGCATCCACCGGGCGCTGCGGAAGCAGGGCGTCAGGGTGGGCCGCAACCGCGTCATTCGACTGATGAAGGAAGAGGGGCTGGTGGGACGGCCGAAGCGGCGCTTCAAGCACACCACCGACAGCAACCACGGGCTGCCGGTGGCGAAGAACCTCCTCGAGCGCGACTTCACTGCCACAGCGCCAAACCAGCGCTGGGTGGGCGACACCACCGAGCTGCGCACGCCCCAGGGCAAGCTGTTCCTCGCCGTCATCCTCGACCTCTTTTCTCGCTTCGTCGTCGGCTGGGCCCTGAGCGCGGTGAATGACAGGCACCTCACCATGAAGGCGCTGGACATGGGCGTGCGCCGTCGCTGCCCCGGAGCCGGGCTGGTGCACCACTCGGATCAGGGCAGCACCTACGCCAGCGAGGACTACCAGGACGTCCTCGACAAGCACGGCATCACCTGCAGCATGAGCCGCAGGGGGAACTGCCTCGACAACGCGGCGATGGAGAGCTGGAACAGCACGCTGAAGATGGAGCTCGCCGAAGATTTCGAGAGCCCCGCCGATGCGAAGGCGAAGCTCTTCAACTTCATCGAGGTCTTCTACAACCAGACGCGGCTGCACTCGACGCTCGACTACTGCTCGCCGGCCGAGTTCGAGCGCAACGCGCGCACCCTGCAACTCGCCGCGTGAGACCCCTCGTCAGCCAGAGGTTTTCGATTCTTCCGGCGCCGTCCGGAGAAACGAGGCCTCTGGCTGGCCCCAGGTTCGACGAACGTGCCCCGACCCTGGTCATCAGTACCCCCGAAAATCGACCGCAGACGCGGGCACGCTCTGCAAGGCGCCTTCGCTCGCTGCGCTCGCTTCGGCGGGCGACAACTACCAACCACAGGAGGTCGCAGACCGAGTACATTGACGTCGTCGACGGTGCGGTTCAACTCATCAACACTGTCCACGAGATCGGATCAGGCCCAGGGCGGCTGGTCGACCGAGGGCGCCCCGCGTGGAGTTCAGGCCAGTCCTTCCGCTCCGCACCCTGATGCGGCCGCGCACGCAACCTGCAGTGATCGATAACTCCTCGGTGAGGGGACCCAGGCACGCCGACGCGCTCCGCTCTTGATGTCCCCGGTGTTAGCGTCCGCCGCTCGACGTGCGCTCAGCAGTCGCAGCGGGTCTCATCAACGCAGAGCCTAAGGGTCACCGTGTACGAAGAACTCCAGAGCTACGCCGCAGCGCTCCGCACCTACATCACCTCGACGTACCACATCTCAAACGCCGCGCTCGTCGAACTCCGTGACGCGCTGCTGGTACGTGAGGGAGCGATCGCCCAGCGGCCGTACATCGAGAGCACGGCGCGCTACGCCGCCACTCGTCGGTACGCGGATCTCACCATCCCGTCGTCGGTGAAGGAGCTACTAACGACCGTCGGTCAGCGCGGCGTCGTCTTCGACCCGCCGTACGACCACCAAGCGAGCGCGCTCGAACTCGGGCTCGCGGCGGCCTTCCGAGACCTCGTCGTCACGACGGGCACGGGCTCGGGCAAGACGGAGACGTTCCTGCTGCCCATCCTCGGCCGCCTCGCCACCGAGGCCTCCGCGAAGCCATCGTCGTTCTCGACGCGCGCGGTCCGGGCCCTGCTGCTCTACCCGATGAACGCGCTGGTAAACGACCAACTCGGGCGCTTGCGCGTGCTTTTCGGCGGCAACGACGTCGCTCGGTGGTTCGCGGACCACGGTGGTCGTCCGATGAAGTTCGCGCGGTACACGGGGCGCTCGCTATATCCGGGGCGCCGTAAGGAGGACACGTCAAAGCACTGGTCCCGCCTGAAGGGGCCGCTCGAGTTCTTCACCAAGCTCGAAGACCGAGCCGCCTCAGACCCAGCAGTGCGCGGGCTCATCGCGGACCTCCGCGCTAGAGGCAAGTGGCCAGCCAAGCCCTCGTCGAGCCCATCCCGCGAGGACGGGGTCACGCGGTGGCTCGGCTCGGGGAAGTGGAAGAGGGACGACGAGTGGGTCCGCACCGTCGAGCGGCCCGAAGACCCCGAACTATTCCTCCGCCATGAAGCGCAGGAGGGCGTCCCCGACCTGTTGGTCACCAACTACTCGATGCTCGAGTACATGCTCCTTCGGCCCATCGAACGCGACATCTTTCGCGAGACGGCCGAGTACTACGCGAAGCACCAAGACCAGCGTCTTATCCTCATCCTCGACGAAGCTCACCTCTACCGCGGTGCCCAAGGGACAGAGGTGGCGATGCTCATCCGTCGCCTGCGCAACCGGCTTCGGATCCCCCTCAGTCAGCTTCAGGTGATCTGCACCAGCGCGTCGTTCTCGAACCCTGACGCCGCCAAGCGCTTCGCCGCCGACCTCGCGGGGAAGCCCGTCTCGGGTTTCCACGTCCTCACCGGCGAGAAGCGCGCCGCGCTGCCGTCGGGCGCTGGTGACCACAAGGTCGCTAGCGCGCTCGCCGGGATCGATTTGCATCTCGTCCATGACGGTGACCTCGCCGCGCGCTGCACCGCTGCGCTCCCCGTAATCCAACTCGTGGATCCTAGCGCGTCGGCCGCCGCGCTCACCGCGGCTGCGGCCAGCGTGACCGACGGCGATCCGGTGGCGCGCGCGCTCCACGCTGCGCTCAGCAAGCTCCCTGTCACCGGGCGCCTTGTGAACCTCACGAGCGGCGCGCGTGCCGAGGGCGACCAAGAGCGTGACGGTGTCGGCGTTGGCCCGGCGCAGGACGCGGCCAAGCTGAGTGCGCGGCTCTTCCCGGAGGTCGCCCCAGACGTCGCCCGCCTAGCCACCAACAGCCTCGTCGAACTCGCGTCACTGGCGAAGGAGAGCCACGGCAAAGCACCGTTGCTCGCTGCGCGCGCACACGCCTTCTTCCGTGGGCTGCCCGGGCTCTGGGCTTGCTCAGACCCGAACTGCTCGTGTGTCCCACGCAATATGCGGGAGCGCTGGGCTGATCGGTTGCCTCCTGCGGGGGCGCTGTACGCGCAGCCCCGCCGCACCTGCGAGTGCGGCGCGCGCGTGTTCGAACTCCACACGTGCCGATCATGCGGCTCTGCCCACTTCAGAGCGTTCTCCTTCGACCCAGATTCCCCGGACTACCTTTGGGCGGAGGACGTCGGCGAGGTAGACGACGTTGACGGCGTGGTCCAGCCGGTGTTCCTCGCGCTCGAGGAGCCACCGGCAGGGTCTGGTGCGCGCCTCGACTACCTCGACCCAGTGTCGGGGCGAGTCGGCTCCAGCAGCGAGTCTGCGCGTGAGATCTGGCTACCGCCCGTCGGCCAGAAGGACACCCCGCCGGGGGAGTTCCAGAGTTGCCCCCGCTGCGGCGCGCGCGGCGAAGACATCATGGACCACGTCACGAAGGGCGACGAGCCCTTCCAGGAGATCGTGTCGTCGCAGCTGCTGGAGCAGCCGCCGCGCCCCGATGTGGACACTCCGCTGAAGGGACGCAAGGCGCTCATCTTCTCCGATGGTCGCCAAGCCGCGTCGCGGCTCGCCGGCAAACTCCAGCAGTACTCGATGCGCGACGCGGTTCGCCCGCTCATCCTAGACGGCCTCGCGGCGTTGGAGCGGCGCTTTGGCGCACCCGTCGCGCTGGAGCACGCCTACGCGGCGCTCCTAACGGGCTGCGTGGTCCGCGGAGTCACGCTCCGCCCCGCGCAGGCGCCGCACTTCGAGGAAGACCTCCAGCTGTTCCGCGAACTGCTGAGCAGCAGTCCGCCGCTCACTGAGCGTGCGTTCCTCTCGCGCTCGGCGGAGCTGAACACGCACCGGACGAACAAGGCGCTCATGCTCGCGCTCTACCCGGTCCTGAAGGACCCTCATACGGGGCTGAGCGCGCTGGGGCTCGGGAGCGTCCAGTCGCTCCTCGACGACACCGACCTCGCGGCGCTGCACCGACTGCCAGCGCCGCCCGAGCCCTCTGCATTGTCTGATGACGAGCGCCGTCTGGCGCTGCTCGACCTGTGGCTCAGCGACGCCGTGCTCAGCCACGCGGTCTTCCTCCCCACGACCCCGAGCGACTGGCTCGACTCACCGGTGGGCGCGAAGATCAACCGGACCAAGGCCACGTTCCCAGGGTTCGTGAAGGACCTCGTCGGGAACAAGTGGTTCAACGCGAACCTGAAGGGAAACACCGCCTCCCCGTCGGCGTGGGGGGCCTTCCTCCGCAGAACCTTTGGCGCGAGCGAGACCGCCAACGGCTTCATCCTCCGCGCTGCGAAGCTGCGCATCGTCACCGGCGGGGTTCAATGGCGCCGCTGCGACACCTGTACGACGGCGCAGCCACTCAATGCGTTAGCTGGGACCCACTGCCGGATGCGCCTCGGGCAACGTGAATGCGGCGGGACCACCCGCCCACTCGACCCTGCGGCCGACCCTGTTTTCCGCTCAAGGAAGGGGCATTTTCGACGTCACACGGAGCGGCTTGGGACGGAGCCTGGCTTCGCGCCGCACCCGTACGTCGCCGCCGAGCACTCCGCCGCGCTGAACGACAGCGGCAACAGCGCGGCGGTGGCGCGGACCGAGTGGCACGAGCTCCGCTTCCAGGACCTCGACGTCGAAGGTCCAGAGGGGCGCAAGGACGGCCCGATCGACGTGCTCTCCTGCACGACGACGATGGAGGTAGGCATCGACATCGGCAGCCTGACCGCCGTCGCGCTGAGAAATGTCCCGCCGGGGCGTGCCAACTATCAGCAGCGCGCGGGACGCGCAGGCCGCCGAGGCTCCGCGCTCTCCACCGTCGTCACCTACTGTGGTGCCGACAGCCACGACCAAGAGTTCTACGCGAGCCCAGAGGCGATGGTCAGCGGGCCGGTGCCAGACCCGACGCTGAACCTCGACAACCTCGAGATCGTCCGCCGCCACTGCTTCGCGCTCGTGATGAGCATGTTCCAGATGGACGTCATCCCAGACCCGCACGATGACAGCGTCAGCGCCAACGTCTTCGAGAGCCTCGGGATGCTACGAGACTTCCGCGCCGGCGACGCATCGGAGTTCTCCTATGCCGGCCTGGAGCGATGGCTCAACGACAACGCGGCGTCGGTCCGAGACGCGCTCGCCGAGGTCGTCCCCGACGACCTCATCACCCTCGATGCGGGGTTCGTCGACGCGATCCCCTCGCGGCTGCTCGCCGCACTACGAGAGGTCGGCGCGGGGCCAGTCGAGGGCGCGGAGATCCAGGGCGGGCTCTCGCCAGCGGTCGACGAGTTGATCGCGGAGGGCGGCGGCGAGGAAGCCGCGACCGCTCGCGGCGGGTTGGTCCTGGACTGGGGCGACTCCATCGACTTTGACGCCGTCCCTACCTCCGCTAACGACGCGCCCAGCGTCGCCGACGCGGACCACGCGGAGGAGGCGCCGGAGGGAGGGCTCGATCCGGAGAAGATGCTCGATCGGCTCTTCGATCGTGGCGTACTCCCGCGCTACGCGTTCCCCACGGATGTCGTGACCTTTCACGTGTTCGACAAGAACGCGAGCACCGACCGGAAGGCGGTCCTCAAGTACTCGCCGCAGCTCGGGCTGAACCAGGCGCTGTCGAGCTACGCCCCGGGCCGCGAGGTCTGGGTCAACGGCGAGCGCCACTATTCGTTCGCGATCTGGACACCGTTCAAGCGCCGCGAGTGTTGGCAGGCCTGGTTCGCGATGAAGGTGTACTTCGAATGCGACCGGTGCGGCTACGCACGCGTCGAACAGCGCAGCGAGGAGTACTACGTCGGCAAGGTGCTGGACTGTCCGGCGTGTGGTACCCCCGCCTCGCTCGGCGTCGGGACGCGCTGGCTTCGGCCCCCCGGCTTCGCGCACCCTGTCGACGTCGATGCCGAGTTGCCGCTCGAAGACAGCCCCACGCCGACGCGCCCCACGCACGCCAAACTCAGCGCGCCCTTCACCGACAGCGGCCCGCCCGCGCAGGCTGGCCAAGCTGAGAATGGCGCCGCCTTTGAGGTGTGGACCGCGAAGCAGCGGCTCGTCCTCACGAACATCGGTTCACATGACCGAATGAAGCCAGGCTTCCTCTACTGTCCCAAGTGCGGGCGTGCGGAGCCGAACGGTTGGAACGCCGGCAAGTTCCAGTCGGGAGGTCACCCAAAGCCAAACCCCGATCACAAACCGCACGGCCCGAGTTGCAACGGGACGCCGACCATCGTCGTGCTCGGGAACGAGTTCGAGACGGACGTCGCGCTGTTCCGCTTCCACCTCGGAGGTGCGCTCACGATCGCGCCGGGCTCCACCGTTGCCAAGATCGTCCTCACGACGGTCGCGGAGGCGCTCGCCTCCGCCGCGGCGAAGGTCCTCGAAATCGAAGCGTCGGACATCGGCGCCGAGTTCCGTGTGGCGATGACGAGCGGCGGGCGCACCGGCCGTGACGTCGAGATCTACCTGTACGACCTCACGCCGGGCGGCGCTGGGTTCGTCCGCGCGGCCGTCAAAGATCCCACCCGCCTGTTCGACACGGCGCTGCAGCGCCTGGAGTCCTGCCACTGCACGCACTCCTGCTACGAGTGCCTCCGCAGCTACAAGAACAAGTGGGACCACAAGTACCTCGACCGCAAACTCGGCGCGGCGTTCATCCGCCACGTCGTGCGCGGCGAGCAGCCGACGCTCTCTAGCGAAGACGAAGATCGCTTGCTCCACGCGCTCCACGTCGACCTGGAGGAGGCAGGGCACGATGTCGTCGCCGTCGATGGTGGTCTCCGACTCCCTGGCCTCGCCGATCGCGTGGTCGTACTCGGCCACCCGATGACCCACGGCGAGGCAGGCTCGGCGCGTGGTCGCGCGCTCGTCGAGCAGGCGGCGCAGCACGTGGTCGTCGATCAGCTGCTCGTCGATCGCGCGCTCCCCGCTGCCGTGAAGGCCGCGACGGGTGCGCTCGTCACGGAGCAGGGGGCGTTCCGGCTGCCGGCGTTCCTCTGTGCTGCGGCTGGCGGTTGCCCGGTTTACGACCCAACGACCCTCGGCCTCGCGACGCCGCCGACACCGCTGGCGACGGTCGCGATCGCGGGTGCGCCGGCTGGCGCGTTCGTTGTCAGGCTGTCGCACCCGACCCTCGAGCGCATGGGCAAGGGTGAACTCGGGAAGGACGCGTGGGTCGTGTTCACGCCCACGAGTGAGGCTGACTTCGCCCAAGGGAAGGACAAGACGCCGCGGCTGCTCGTGGCCAAGGAGGGAGCATTCAACGCGACGAAGGAGCGCTGGACCTTTGGCCTGCCCTCTCTGCGCGTCGACAAGGTCCACATCCTCTACTTCTCGCACGTCGCGCCGCGCTCGGAGACCCCTCGCCAGGACCAGGTCACGGTGGTTGGGCGCGCGCACGGCGTCTTCGTGAAGGGTCAGTTCCAGTCGCTGGGAGGCGTCTAATGGCGCGGATGTACCCGGATGTCCCCCCGAGTGAACTCGAGCACACCTCAGAGGAGCCCGTGTATGTCGCGCTGCGCGACCAACTCGGCGACGAGTACTCGGTGCTTCACTCTTACCCCTGGCTGCGGCCTTGGCGTGGTGACGCGCTTCTCGAGGGCGAGGCTGACTTCGTCATAGTCCACCCGCAGCGAGGGATCTTGGTGCTCGAGGTGAAGGGCGGCGAGACCATCCGGCACGACGGTCGGCGCTGGTTTCGAGAGACGGCGAGCGGATCGAAGGAGTTCCAGGACCCATTCGTCCAAGCGCGAAAGAACATGCACGCACTGCTCGAAATCGTGCGGGAGCGATCAGGGCGGCGCATCAGCAAGGACGATATGGCGCACGGCTACGCGGTCGTGTTCCCGCACCTCGACTACGAGGGCGCGCCGCCTCCTCACGCGGACAAGGCGATTATCATCTCGCGCAAACACCTCCCGATGATGGCGCAGGCGATCGAGGCCGCGTACAAAGCTTGGACAGACGCGCCGAACGCGGCGAAGCCCCTCGCGCATGAGCAGCACCGCATGCTCTTGCACGACTGCCTGATGCCGAAGTTTCGGGTGTTCCGTCCCGTCGGGCCCGATCTCTCGAAGGCCGCTGAGCGCCTCCTCGAACTCACCGAGATGCAGGCGCAGGTGTTCGAGGGTCTCTATGTCCAAGACCGCGTGCTTGTCGAGGGAGTCGCTGGGTCGGGCAAGACATTCCTCGCGCTCCAGCGCGCCCTGGCGTTCGCGCGTGCGGGGAAGCGCACCCTGTTCGTCTGCTACAACAAGGAACTGGCCGCGTGGCTGCGCGCCCACGTCGACGAGGACCCGTCGACCGCGTCCTTCCGCGCCCTCCTCACGGTAAAGCACTTCCACTCGCTCGCAGCTGACCTCGCGAAGGAGGCGAAGATCGAGTTCCGCCCGCAGGCGGGTGGCCCGCTGACCGACGCGTTCTGGAACGATGAGGTCCCGGACCTCATGGAGCAGGCCGTCCTCAGCCTGGGCGACGCGGTTCAGTACCACGCCATCGTCGTGGATGAGGCGCAGGACTTCTGCCTCGGCTGGTGGTACGCGCTGACTAACTCCATCCTCACGAGGTCCGATGGGCCGCTCTACGCCTTCCTGGACCCGAACCAGTCGCTCCGCGGCCAAGTGCAGTGGCCGGAGATCGAGTTCGCCGCCCGCTTCAAGCTCACAATGAACTGTCGGAACACTCAGCGGATCGCCACCGCGAGCGCCTCGGTCCTCTCGCTCATCCCGCACATCTTCAAGCGCGCCCCTGTAGGCGGGGCGCTGCGCGTGCTCCGCGCGGGGTCGGAGCGCCAGCAGAAGGGCCTCGTGCTCCAAGAGTTGCGAACGTTGCTCCAGCGCGAGGGCGTAACGCCCCAGCAGATCGCCGTCATCGGTTCCGCCGGCAAGGACAAGGGGAGTCTCGCGGACTTGATCGACGTCGATGGTGTCCCGCTGGTGACGTCGACGCTCGCGTGGCGCGCGGGTGGCGGTGTTCTCGTCACGACGGCGCGATCGTTCAAGGGGCTCGAGGCCGAGGTCGTCGTCTTGTACGACCTCGGCGGGTTCAGCCAGTTCTTCAAGCGAGAGGACCTTTACGTGTCATGCACGCGCGCGAAGGGACTGCTGGTCGCGATCGCGCACGGAGATCAGTGCCGCGAGGTCATCGCCGCCGCGCAGGCGGCGTCGGAGACGACAGGATGACGATTGAGACCCTCACGCGAACGCAACTCGCGAGCAGCCTCCGCTACACGGACGTCGAGGGCAAGCCGAGTCAGCGAGCGATCGCGCAGTTCATGCGAGACGCTTTGGGGCGCTGGGGGCTGTGTCCGAAGCGCGCGCTCTTCAAGCACGCCCGCGACCAACTCCGCGCTGGAGACGTCGCGACAGACACCGTCCCAAGGGTGCTCGAGCGGCTCGTCGCGCTGGGTGAGTGCGCGGAGGTCGGGGTGGGCCACGAGGCGTACGTCGCGCCCGCTGAACCTCGCTGGGTCGCCTCTGGTGGAGGTCTGGCGGTGCTGCTCGGGCCAACGGCGCCGCCGAGCGAGACGCCGCGGTTCGCGAGCCTCGACCCGGCCGACATCGCAGTGCGCCTGCACGTTGAAGGCGATGACCAGGCGGCGGCGCTCGAGACGCAAGGTGCCCGACAGGTATTGCTGGCGGAGTGGCTCCACCCGCTCGGGTTCTTGGGCCACGCCGCCCGCCGTTCGGGCGAGGCGGTCCGCGGCGACCAGCTGACGCTCGCGCGCTACTGGGAGCGCCTGGCGGACTCTGCCAGCACACAGGGCCTCCAAGTCGACGCCGACGCGGACGTTCGCGCGGTGGTCGGAGGCCCGGGGGGCTTCTTCGGGCGCCACACTGCCCCGACGACGGAAGGACGGTGGCAGGCGGCGCCCCCCGACGGCGTTTGGTGCGCGTACCGGCGCGGACACGGCGACGGCCACTGGCTCCCGACGCTGCTCGCCGTGGACGGCGAGGATCGCCGGGTGCTTGACCTCTTCGACGATGACGAGTGGCGGTGGGCGCTCCTCGCGCGGTCTCGCGCTAGGGGCCCGGAGGAGGTCGTGCGGCGCGAAGGTGAAGAGGTCCAGGTCACGTGGCCGCTCCCAGCGCAGCTCCGCGCGGCGCTGGACATCAGCGGTGTCCCGACCGGAGTTTGGCGCTGGCGCGTCGCCGCTGACGCGCCGGACCTCTGGTCGCTGCTCAAGTGAGGGCGCGCTTCGCGCGGATCACTGCGACGAGTTGCTCGCGCGGTCGCAGCAGGACGATGGCCTCTTCGCAGGCTCGGAGCCACGCCTCGCGACGCTGCCAGTAGACCTCGGTCATCGCCGCGACGTCGAGCGCGGCATCGCGGCTGTGCTCTTCGCGGGTGAGCTGAGCGCGGTTGCCTCGCTCCTGTGCGTCGACCAGCGCCGCTTCGGCGCGCTCGACCTCTCGCCTCGCCAGCTCCAGCGCGTCCCGCGCCTCTTCAGCGATAACGATGAGGCGCGCGCGGAGCGCAGCGGTGAACGCCGGCCGCTGCTCGCTCCACACCTCACCGCCCCGTCGATCCGCGGTGCGCAGCTCCTCGAGTTCTCGCCGAACCGTCGAGTCGACGCCCCTGATGGCTTCGGAGCGCGGGACCCCGTCGCGGTTGTGTGCCATCGGGTTCACCAGCGCCGCGACGGCATCCGCCGAGACGTCCTGCCAATCGCGCGTGGTCTTCGACCGCGCGGTGAGCGTGGTCGTCGCCATCAGGGTGGCGCGGAGCCACCGCACGTCGGCCTCGATAGCGCACTTCGCAGCGCGAGAGAACGGCGCCACGAGCTTCGCCAACTGCTCGGTTGGGGACTTCGTCACCGCTCCCGCCACCTCGCGTTCGAGTTCCTTAAGCGCCGCCTCCGAGGAGAGCGCATCAGCGGCGTCCAGCCCGGTGAGCCTTAGCAGGAACCATCCAGGCTCCGCGAAACTCCACAGCTTGTGGTCGCTGAAGTAGGTGACGTCGACCAAGTGTGGCGTCTCGGGTGCCTTGCACCAGCTGTCGACGAGCTCGTCGTGGAGCGGGTCGCCGAAGTTCACGAAGTGAAGGGGGCGCCTGGCGTTCACGTGCTCAAGTTCCAGCGAGACCTCTCGGCGCGGAGGGCTCCCAATGTCGCCGCGGCGGGTGATGAATGCATGTGCGTATTTGGGATTGCGCTCCTGCGACGGATCGGCGCCGAACGTGAAGACCACCCTCGCCGTCACCGCCTTCTGGCCATACATCCCGCGCTCGCCGAAGCGATACCAGAGCGAGCGGAACTTCTTGCCCGTCTCGGGATCAGTGTTCCAGCGCACGTGGTACTCGCCTGCCTTCTCGAGCAAGCGGAACATCGGCTCAAGCGCGCGGTCCCAGGCCTTCGGCCCGAGAGCAGAGTGCTCACGAACGTCGCCTACCACCGGCCCGACCGGAGGCAGCGCGTCCAGCCTCTCGCGCTGCTCCGTCGCCCAGCGGACGTTCCACGGGAGGTGCGGGCGCAGGGCGGAATTGAGCTCCTGGCCGGCGTCCTCCGCTGCCATCGACGCCGTCTGCTCCTCCAGCTTCGCCCAACTAACGGCGTCAGGGCGGAGCGCCGCATCCTCGATGGCCTGCGCGACCTCGCCAAGGTGCGCGCCATCGAGGTTCACGCTGCGCTCGAATGCGTGGAAGCGCTGGAGCACGTTCACGACCTTCTCGTCGACGAGCCCTCGCTGCGCGATCGTGTAGACGTCGACGGTCTGCGCGGCTCCCTCGTTCGAGAACGCCGCGACGTTGCCGATGCGGTCAAGGCGTCCGATCCACTGCTCGACCTCCTCCGGTCGCCACGGCACGCTGTAGAGCACCAGCACCCGCGCGCATTGGAGGTTCAGGCCCACCTGCGCGGCTTCAGGGGCGAAGAGCACCTGCGCATCGCCCCGCTGGAAGGCCTCGAGGTTCTCGCTGGTCTCGTTGCCGTAGCCGCCGAGGTCTTCGACGGCGTCCGTCTCCATGCCCTGCCGCACCCGCGCCGCGATGAGGGGCACCCGGGCGCCTAGTGGCCCGATCTCGGGGAGCCGCGCTTGAACGAGCGTGAAGAGGTAGTCGACGGTCAGGTTGTCCTGCGCCGAAACCAGCACACGCTCTTTGGGAGAGCGGATCCAGAGCTCAGCGAGCAGGTCGACTAGCGCGTCGGCGCGCGAGTCTCCTTTGCTCCTGTGGACCAGCGGCTTCACCTGCTCGAGCAGCCCGTTTCGCTCGTGTCCCTTACGCCGCAAGAAGTCGACGCGCTGCTCAAGAGAGGGTGGGCTGAGTACGACCCGCTTCGCCAGCAACACAGGATCGAACCGCGTGCTGAGGGTGTCGAGGTGCGTGAAGTACCTCCACATCAGCGCCTGCCGCTCGATCTCTGCGCCGAGGGGCTCGACGACGACAGGGCAGTGCTGGCGACGTGGGATCACACTGCGATAGTCGACGCGGCGGGTGCGGATCAGCCGACGGTATGCGCAGAGAGCCATCGCGGTGGCCATCAGCGAATTCTGATCCGCCGCTGCCGCCGCCTCGCGGTCGCGCGCCCAGAGCGCGTCGACGATCCGCTGCGCGGCCGCCTCAGGCCACCCCGAGAGGTCGTCGCTCACAACGAGGTCGTCCATCTCGTCGGCAATGTCCCAGCGCGCGCGTGCGGTCCGCTCGGGCTCCAAGAGCGCGAAGAGTTGCGCGTGCCGCTCAGGACGCTGGAACGACGGGGTCGCGGTGAGGACCAGCAGGTGCTCGAATTCGCCAGCCACCCGGACGATACGGTCCTGAAGATCCGAACGGAGCCGATGCAGTTCGTCAACGATGAGCACCTGATAGCGCGCAGGATCGATGTCCGAGAGCACCAGCTTGGGTTCGCCCATGGCGTTCTTCTGTCGAAGCAGGTCCTCCCACGCGAGCCGGACGTACTGCCCCTCTCCGGGCGTTGCATCCTCGTGCGGCGCCGTGTGCGCGCGAGTCATCAGTTCGTCACGCCACTGCGGAACCAGCCTGTCTGGGACGATGACGAGCGCGCGGAGGTCTCGGCGCTGCCGGCGCAGCGCGTTCAAGATCATTAGCGCTTGGACCGTCTTGCCGAGCCCGACCTCGTCGGCGAGAAGGTGTCGGACCCGGACGTCCGACAGCACCCGGAGGACGTTGGCGATCTGGTGCGTGTAGATGGAGCCAGCCACTCCGACCGCTGGCGCGAGCGGAGTCCGCACCTCCTCCGCCTGCCGCCGGAGGGCCTGCAGGTGCAGGCAGAGGTCCAGGTACGGGTTCCGGCTCATACGCTCCCCCACCGTGCCTCTCGCGCCCTCAGCGCAAGGTATCGCGTCGCGCGCGCGACCGAGCGCTCGGCGACGAGGGTGTCGAGGGCGGCGCGCCAGTCAAGAGTCAGCGCGACCTCCGGCGATGCCCAGAGCGAGTACAGCGCCTTCAGCGCCTCACGCGTCGGCGGGTCTCCGGCGAGCGCCTTTCGCGCAGCCTTGACCCAGTTGAACAGTTCGTCGGCGACGTCATCGACCGACATCGCGGTGACGTCCAACCCCATGAGCCGCGCAGCGCTGTTCGACGGTAGGAGCATCGACGCGAGCGCGCGCAACTCTGTGCGTTCCCGCACACTGGCGAACGCGGCGTCCCACCGTTCGGGGGGCTCACCAGGGTCTGCGTTCTCAAACTCGTCAGCGATGTCGTCCAGGCCCAGCGCTCGGTACTCCTTCGAGAGGTCCTCGTACGCTTTGGCGCACGCCCGATCGAGCGCTTCGTAGTCGCTGTCGTCGAACTCAGATGGAGGGCCAACGCGAGCCCAGAGTGCGGGGAGCGAGCGCCTGATCTCATGAACGGCGAGCTTCCGAACTCGAGAATCTTGCTCGGGCGTCACCTCGACGTATCCATCGCGCCCGAGCGCCTGTTCCTTACATACCTGCTCGAGGAGGCCCCAAACGCTCGTTCGTGGAAGCGTCTGCTCCGCCTGCGCCCACTCAGGTCCACAACACACCTCGATCATCCACTCCTCCACGCGCGCGGTAACCTGCCCGCGATGGATCTCTGCGATGGCGCTGCGCGTCTCCGCGAGCGCCCAGCGGAGGTATGCCTCCGCGAGGTCCTCGAGCCCGACGCCCGCGTTGGTTCCTCGGCGTCGACGTTCAAGCCTTGGCTTGAGCGCGCTGGCGATCTCGAGGTCGCGCAGTTGGGCGCGCCTCGGCGCGACACACAGGGTGGTGAACGGCGCGGCGGCCGCGAAGTCCAGTTGGTCTAGCCCGATCGGCGCCAAGAGGTACGTCCCGTTGCCGACGACGCTCACCGACGGCGCCCGCACGGGGGCGTTTGCAGTCACGACGCCGAAGCCGAGCGGGCCGCTCTCGCTTTGCAGCTTGGGCTCTCCTCGTTGCTCCCACCAGCAAGGACGAACGACGCGCTCAAGCTCCCACGCCGCGCTGCAGATGTGCCCCACCCGCACACGCAACGTGGCCGCCTCAACCCCAGAGACGAGGTCTCGCACGTCGTCACTCAGGAGCGCCTTCATCACGGCGTGCTCGGTGGAGACCGGCTGGGGGACGGGGCCGAGCGGGCCCGTCGCGCTGAAGCGCCGCCCGCTCGCGTCGAGGTCGACGGTCAGCGGCAGGCCATCTATCGGCGCGGCGCTGTCGACCGCGAACGAGAGGCGGCCCCCCAGGAGGGCCTGGACCGTTCGCTCCTCTGTGCGCAGTTCTACGTAGACCGGCGCGTTAGGAGAAGGCGCCGCGCCGACCCCTCGGAAGGCGTACTCGCGCGAGTCCGTCTCGCTGGAGACCCGGATCCGATGCTCTCCAGGTTCAACGGTCACGCGCACGAGCTGAGCCGCGCGCGCCTCAGCCCGCTGGCCGTTGAGGTCGACGATGAGCGCGCCGTCGCCGCTGAGGCGCTGGGGGACGAGCACGCGGTTGTCACCAGCGACGAACGTCGGGATCTCACCTCCGCGTGCGAGCGAGGGAGTCCCGGCGAACCGCACGGACACGCCGAGCCTGACGTCGTAGCCGAGTTGCTTGAGCGCGCGGGCCCCGTCAGGAGAGGCGGGATCAAGCTCGAAGCACCGGAGCGGCCCGACATCACCCAGCGCCCGCGCGCCACACGGTTCGTCGTCGTCTTCGCCCAAGAGCGCCCAGTACTTTCGGTACGCCGTGATTGTGGTGCCGAGCACCTGCCGCGCGATCTCGCCGTCGGTGCTGAGCGCGAAGAGGTGTGGCGGCGCGAGTTCCAACTCGAAGCCGTGAAGCACCGCGAGGTCTTGGGCGTCAAACTCCCCAGTCTCCAAGTCAGGGAACAGCGGAGTGTCCTTGTCGGGTGCGGTCGTGAGCTTGACCGCGAATGGGAGCCCGGACAGGAGCTGATCGCAGGGGACACGCGCAGTCGCGCCCCACAGCTGCGGCGCGAACCTTCGACGGCGGAGGGAGCGACGGAGGCGCTCGGCGATGTCGGCGTCCAGCGGCGGGAAGCGGGCCTCGAGGAGGATCGCGTCGTTCGCCTGTCGAAGCTGCAGTTCGCCCGTGGTCCGCGTGACCGCGGGAAGTTGGGATACCCCACCTGCCTTCGCGTGCGCCGAGCGCTGGATGCTTCGCGCAACAGCGACGCCGCGACGCGCGAAGTCGTCGGCTTCGAGGTCCCGCGACAGTCGCCCGACGATCTCCGCGCTGAGTTCCACCCCCTCGCGGCGTAGGAGGCTGCGGGCGAGCGAGACGACCACGCCCGCGTCCTCCAGCAGCGTGGCGAACCTGGCGGTAGGGAGCGACGCCGCGACCCGCATCGCGCGGTAGAGCATGGCGTCATCCGCCTGAGCGACGCTGACGCGGACGTTCGCGAGGGCCGCCGCGAGAGGTCGGTGGAACTCCAGCGGGAGGAGCGCGTGCGTGATCGGCCACGCGATCAAGTGGAACGCGGCGGTCCACGCGGTGCTCGGAGGAACCGCACCTCGGAACCGCGCCGCCGCTTGGACGAAGAGGTCCCTGATGCGCTGGCGGCCCTGAGGCAACACCGTGAACCCCAGCTTCTCCTCGACAAGCGGCCAGAAGTCCGTCCCGGCGCCACGATATCTGTATCCCTCTTCGGTCGCGGCGACGAGCAACGGCAGGTCGCAGTGGTCCCACCAGTCGCTCTCAAGCGGGTGCGACCGGAGGCTCCTCCGCATGGCCACGAGCAGTTCGTCGAGGTCCTGAGCATCCAGACCGTGCTCAATGAAGAAGACCGGCCCCGTGCGCGAGTCGCGAAGTTCGCCGAACCTTGTGGCGAGACGACGCTGGAGGTCGATCATCAGGTCACCGCCGAAACGTTCGAGGGAGGGAGCTGATGACCACGAGCCGGGGCAAGACGGCCGATCAACAACACACTGACACGGTGTTGATCACACATACGGTCGAGGCAGCGAGCCAAGTGGGCAAAACTCTTAGCCTGCGAGCTTACGCGCTTGCGCTCAAGGGCGGACGAAAAGTGCACGGGCCGCGAGGGATCCACCACCAGGTAGCGACCATCGGGCACCCACTTTCGCGATTCTCAAGGGTTCCTCAGCGGCGGCATCATTGCCCGTGGTCGCGAGCTGCACTTCGTCGATGGGCTGAAGGTGCGCTCCTGCGGAGGTCGGGGCCGTCGCCACTCCCGGATCATTCGCTGTGCCGGCGACCTAGTGGCCGGCGACCACGCGTGCAGGAAGACGTTCAGAATCGTGGGCCGGTTAAACCCGCGCGGAGCCGTCCCGGAATATGGGCCGAGGCGTTAACTCGTCTCTGTCTCTCTCTCGTCGCGGGACACGATTCGACGCCGATTCTCCGTCCTTCCCTCGAGAAATCGTCGCCGAAGAGCGCGCAGTTCGCTCTCTGCTCGAGCTCCGTCCACTGCTCCAAGACGCGCGAACCAGCGTCGAACTCGGCGGGAACGTGGGCAGAAACTTCAGCGGCCCCGAGGATTGCTCCGCGGGGCCGTCGTTAAATTTCAGGCTGGGGCCGGTTGGTCACCGGCGACCTGCTGCTCCCTGAGTAGGACTCGAACCTACGACCCGGCGATTAACAGTCGCCTGCTCTACCAACTGAGCTATCAGGGAATGTGCATCCGCAAACGGCGCGCGT
>JBBIOE010000042.1:0-41320 GCA_037443525.1 Archangiaceae bacterium
GACGCCGGACTGCTCGCCGCCGGCGGGGGGCGGGAGCCGGGGCCGGGGATGGCGATGCCCGAGCGCCGGGGCTGGCCGGGCACCACGCCACCTTGGGCGCGCGGCACGGAGTTCGGTGCGGATCTCGGCTGCTCCGGTGCGTCGTCGTCTTCGAAGTTGGGCATGTTCCCTACGAAGGTGCTGTCCTTCGGCATGGAGCTTCGGAGCGTAGCGCACCCATACCGAGCAGGGGGCGTGTTGTACACTTGCCTTCATGCTCGAACGCGGGGGGAGCGGGCGCTTCGGCGCGGTGCTCGTGGCGGTGCTGGCCGGCTGCGACGCGCCGCGCGAGGGGCAGGCCTGCCAGGGCGCTCGGCTCCACTGCGCCTCGGCCGGGGCGCTGCTCGAGTGCGCCGGCGGCCGCTGGGTCGCCTCGCCCTGCGAAGGTCCCGCCGGCTGTGCCGAGACGTCCTCGGGCGTGCAGTGCGACACCTCGGTGGTGACCCTCGGAGGGCGCTGCGCCGCGGCCAGCGAGGGCGCGCGGCGCTGCGCGGGCCCTGCGCCGGTGGTGGCCGAGTGCCGCACGGGCGCGTGGCTCAACGTGGAGCGTTGCCGGGGAGACTGTGCGCTCGACGGCGGCTCTGCGGCCTGTCTGCCGCCTCCGTCCTGCGGCCCGGCGACCTGCCTCGGCTGCTGCGCCAAGGGCGTCTGCGTCGGCGCGCCGTCGAACCAGAGCCCCGGCTCCTGCGGCACCGGCGGCCAGGCCTGCCAGGTGTGCGGGCTCCACGAGGCGTGCGGGCCCGATGGCGGCTGCGTGGCGACGGCCCCCGCCGACTGCGGGTTCTCGACCTGCAACACCTGCTGCGCCGGGAACGTGTGCATGGCGCAGAGTGAAACGACCTGCGGCACCCTCGGGCGGGCGTGCAGCGACTGCTCTTCGGTGGACCAGCTGTGCGAGCGCACCACGGGCCGCTGCGTGCCGATGCCGACCGACGGCGGCGCCTTCTCCTGCGGAGGCGTGCCCTCTTCGGGCGCGTGCCTCAACACCGGCGAAGTGCAGGTCTGTGCCCTCGCCACCGGCCAAGGCCTCCCCTCGGTGGTGACGTACGCCTGTCCGCCCGGTACCGGGTGCCGAGAGGGGGCGGCGGGCGCCGTCTGCGCGCCCCTCGGCTATTGCCTGCCGGGCCAGTCCCGGTGCTCCGGGCCGACCACCCTCGCCACCTGCGACGTGAGCTTGAGCTGGTCGACCACGAGCTGCCAGCGCGGGTGCGAGGACGGGCCGGTGGGCGCCTTCTGTCCCGCCGGGGCGACGACCCCCTTCAGCGGAACGCTGCTCTTCGAGCGCCGGCGGCCCAACGCGAACTACTCCGCCTGGCTGCCCGCGGCGGCCGAGCCCGCGCGGGGCGTGCTGGTGGTGGCCCAGAGCGCGACCGGGGCCTGGTACGGCGTCACGCGCACCGACGCCGCGGGGCGCTACACCGTGAACGCGCCGGCGCTGCCGGCGGGCACCGACGCGCTCCTGTTCATCGCCTGGGGTGGGGACGGCCTGATGGTCACCTCCGCGGTGATGGATGCGGCCCTCGGCCCCGGCTTGTTCTCCGTCGGCAGCAAGAACCTGGCCCGCCGCACCTGGAGCTGGAGCCGCTCGCTCAGCGCCACCCCGAGCGGTGGGACCATCACCATCACCGCGAGCCAGGGCTCCGCGGCGCTGGCCATCTTCGAGGACCTCGAGGCCGCCCGTGCCTACGATGCCGCCCGGCACCAGGGCCACGACGGTCGCTCGGTGGTGGTCTGGTTCGGCCTCGGCACCCGGTGGCGCTGTGGCGCCTGCTTCAGCAACACGCCCGCCGAGGGCTTCCAGACGCAGGTCTGGCTCGACGGCGACGCCACGGACCAGAGCTACTGGTCGGACGCCGTCACGTTGCACGAGCTCGGGCACTGGGCCATGGCGAGCTTCGGCAGGAATCCCGGCGAGGGCGGCGCGCACTATTTTGGAGAGCCCACGTTCCCGGGGCAGGCCTGGAGCGAGGGCTTCGCGACCTTCCACTCCGGCGCCCTGCGCGACAGCCCCGTCTACTTCGACAGCCAGGGCGGCCTGTTCTGGTTCGACCTCTCGACCGAGACGTTCGCCGGTGGTGGGAGCTTCGTCGAACCGACCCCCAGCGCCGGCCTCATGCAGCGGATGGACGAGAACGCGCTGGCGGCGATGCTGTGGCGGCTGCGCGGCCCCGATGCGGGCACCGAGCAGCGCCTGCACGACGCGCTGGCCTCCGCGCACCTCACCACGGCGCCGTGGCCGCGCGGGTACACGCGGCACACCTGGTCGCTGTGCTGGACCACCAGTGGGAACATCGAGCCCTGCAACGTGCAGGACACGCACGAGTCCGCCCCGATGCTGGCCGACTTCCTCGACGCCCTCGAGTGCGGAGGCCTTCCCGCGGCCGCGCTCGGCGGCGCGCTCCGGCCCGACGCCGGCTACCCGTACCCCACCGCCGCGCCGCTCTGCCGCCCGACGCTCTGCTACGGCTGCCGGGACGCCGACGGCGGCGCCTGCCTGGGCGGCCTCGACGACGCCGCCTGCGGCACCGCGGGCGTGGCCTGCTCCGCCTGCGCGGCCGGGCGCGCCTGCGCGCAGGGCGTCTGCCGCTGAAGGCGTGGCTTCAGCCTTCCTGCTGCGCCTTGGCGTGGGCCTTGGCCAGCCCGTCGTAGTGCCGCACCGCCGCCTCGCCGACCTTCTGGATGTGCTGGTTGTTCAGGTAGGCGGAGATGGGCGCGGCCACCAGCGGCATCGCCCGGCCCAGCGTGGACAGCCCGCCGCGCTTGAGCAGCATCGAGGCCAGGCTCCCCAGCACCTTGGGGCTCGAGCGCTGCGTCGGCCCGATGCCGTTGGCGTAGCCGAACAGGTCGATGATCTCCTGCTTCGGCTCGTCGGCGCGCAGGTTCACCTTGAAGACCTGCGCCACGTCGACGAGCAAGGAGAGCTCCAGGTACGCCATGCCCACCAGGTCGATGGGCACCGTCACCGCGCCGAAGACGCCGGTCACTCCGCCCACCACCGAGGCGAGCTGCTTCTTCGAGTCGATGAGCCGCTGGGCGATCTCCCGCGTGCCCGCCGAGGGGTAGGTGCGCACCAGCTCGTCGACGCGCTCCTTGGAGCGCCTGGCCTCTTCCTCGATGAGCGTGGTGAGCCGCTCGTTCGACAGGCGCCTGAGCTCCTTCGGCCGCAAGACGCCGAGCGGCTTCAGGCGCTCCAGGAGAGGGTCGTAGAAGGCCATCGCGCGGAAAGTCAGTACCCGTGGTCCAGGAGGTAGAGGTCGACCAGCGCGCCCTCCTCGAACCAGAACTGGTTCTGCTCCTTGGTGAACCACTTGGAGTCGGGCTTCGCCTCGCGCACCTCGAGGAGCACCTTGTTCACGCTCACGTCGGCCACCGCCGCCCGGCAGGTGCAGGTGGCCTGTGGCCGGTCGCCGAAGCCGTTCTCCAGGCAGACCTCGTCGGTGGCGGAGAGCTTCCGCACGTAGATGTTGGCGAGGTAGGTCGCCTCCTCGCAGGCCTTCAGGCGCGAGCCGCCGTCCTTGTACTTGGCGCAGCGCGACTGGGCAGGCGCCTGGTAGAGCGGAACGTTCTCCAGCATGCCGGTGGCGCCGCGGTCGCGGCTGGTGCGGGTGTCGGTGATGCAGGACGAGGCGGCCAGTACCGCCAGCAGGTACGGAAGGTTCTTCACGAGGGTTCTCCCACGAGCTCGGCGACGAACTCGTCGATGCGCTTCTGATCTCCGGGCAGCACGTCGACGAAGCGCACGCCCATGCCGTAGCCGTGGGCGTCGGGGACGTTCACGATCTCCCCCCCGCAGCGAATGGTGCGCGTGTCGCCGGGCAGGGTGAAGGCCAGCATCACCCGGGTGCCCACCGGGTGGGGAATGGCGCGGTCGAAGAAGAAGCCGCCCACGGAAATGTCGCGGGTGGCATGCAAGGAGAAGCCCCGCTTGTCGCGGAGCTCGACCGACAAGGACACCGGTGCGCGAACGTTCCGCCGCCGCTCGAGGCTCGTGTCGTCGCCCATGGCGGAAGCCACCTTACTTCAGGAAGCGGTGAATGCGGCGCAAGGCCTCCACCGGAGGGTTCACGAACTTCACCCGGGCTCCGCCCGAGGCGTCGAGGGAGCCCAGCACGCGGCCCTTGAGCAGCAAGGGCTCGGTGGGCGCGTCGGGGAGGAAGAGCTTGAGCTGCACCGAGCTGCCCTTCTTCGGCGTCGGCCCGCCCTTGAGCGAGAGCCCGAAGGTGGACAGGTCGTGCGTCGAGAGCACCTGCTGCTCGTCGCCGAAGTCGGTGTGCACGTCGATGGAGACCGCCACCCGCGGAGTGCCCCGGCGGTCGCGGAAGCTGCGGCGCTCCTGCTCGCCCTTCTGGATGCGGTCGAGCAGCTTGGAGAGCGAGTCGTCGCGCTTGCCGCGGCGCTCGGGCACCCTCGGGAGCTGGGGAGGAATCACCGGCAGCATCGAAGGCATTCTCGCAGACGAGCCCCGCGCCTCCAAATGCGGGCCGCCCGTTCACCCCGCCTACGCGACCTCCACCACCGTGGCCGTCTCCACCCCGCGCGGGCGCTCCACCTCCACCGTGTCCCCACGCGTCAGCCCCAGGAGGCTCTGGGCCAGCGGCGCCTCCACTGAGACCTTGCCGCTCTTGGGCTCGGCCTCGTCGGGGCCCACCAGCAGAAGGCGCTGCACGCGCCCGTCGCTCCACGTGAGCGTCACCTGGCTGCCGAAGCGCACCACGCCGTCCACGGCCTGCGCCTCCACCACCCGCACGCTCGAGAGGGTCGCGTCGGCCACCGCCAGCCGGTGCTCCACGTCGGCGAGGCGCTGGGCGCGCAAGGGTTCGGCCATTGTCTGCGCCTCGGCCCGCTCCGCCCGGAGCCGCTCCACCTGGCCGACGAGGCGGCGAAAGCCCTCGGGCGTCACCGGGCGCTCCGCGCCTCGGGCCGCGCGCACCGGTGGTCGGCCGAGCACGGTGGCGTCCTGCGACTCCTCGTCGGTGAAGGCCTTGGACACGCCCCAGATGTATCCCCGTATCCCTGAGGCGCCCACCTCGAAGCCCTCAGAAAACCGTCAGGCTGCCCGCCCAACCCCCCAGAACCTCGACCGGCCCGCGAGGGCACGCGGCGTGCTCACGGGGGCCGCATGGTCCGACGCTCCGTCCTCCTGCTCCTCGCCCTCGCCGGCTGCCGCGGCGTGGTGGACGAGGCCCCGCGCGCCTCCGCGCTCCTCTTTGACGGCGGGCGCTCCCTCACCGACGGCGGCGTCTCGATGGACTGCGCCTCGGACGCGGAGTGCCCGGACGGCATGGTGTGCGGCGAGAGCGCCTTGGGGTGGACGGCGTGCGTGCCCGGCTGCCGCCTCAACTCGCAGTGCGCGGAGAACTTCATCTGCCGGCTCGGCGTCACCTGCACCTCGGGCGCGTGCCCCCCGGGCTGGTGCCAGCCGGATCCCTGCCGCGATCAGGACCACGACGGCTACGCGGCCACCCTCGACCCCTCGCTCGACTGCCCCGGCAAGCTGATCGGCGACTGCGACGACGGCAACCCCCGCGTTCGCCCCGGCGCCAAGGAGTGGTGCGCCAACTGGGCCGACGACGACTGCGACGGGAAGGTGGACTCCAAGGACCCCGACTGCCGGGTCTGCGACCAGGGCCAGGGGCGCTGCAACACCTCCTACGAGTGCGGCTTCGGCACGCGCTTCTGCGACGTCGGCTGCTGCGAGGCGTGCCCGGCGGTGGTCCCGCCCGTGTGCCAGGCGGGTGAGTGCCTCCAGCCCCAGGGCGTGGACCCGGCCACCGGCTGCGCGCGGCCCTCCACCTGCGGCGCCTGCGCGTCGTGCCCCGCGACCCAGCGCCCGGTGTGCGGCGCCAACGCGGTGACCTACTCCGGCGAGTGCCACGCTCGCGCGGCTGGGGTGGAGGTGCTCCACGACGGCGCCTGCCAGCAGGGCGAGGGCACCAGCTGCTCCGAGCTCACGCCGAACTGGTGGTACTACGGCGGCTGCCCCTGGGGAGAGTACTGCCGCGACGCCTCGCCCTCGACGGACGGCGGCGTCCTGCGCTGCACCAAGCTGGGCGCCTGCGCGGCCGACGCCGACTGCCCGGCGGCGCTCGGCGGCGCGACCCCAAGCTGCGCCGACGGCGGCGCTCCGGCCTACGGGTGCGTGAAGCACGGCTGCGTGTCCCGGTGTGGGCCGTGACGCTCCTCCGCGCGGTCCTGGTCCTCGCGCTGGCGCTCGGTGCGCCGGCCTGCCTCACGCCGTTGGCCGAGGGTGGCCTCGAGCCGGACGCCGGCCGCGATGGTGGAGCGCCGACCCTCGACGCGGGCCACTCCGACGCGGGGCAGCCGCCCGCCGACTTCGTTGCCACCTTCTTCCCCTCGTGCGCGCCGAACGATGGGCCGGCCACGCACTTCGACTTCGCGGCGGGGCGAGCGGCGACCTGCGCGATGCCGGTGGCCGCCTTCACCGTCGACCTGTGGACCTGGACGCCGGCGGTGAAGAGCTACCAGCTCACCCCGGGCTTCTCGGGCGACGGCAATGGCTGGGCGTGCACCGCCCTGGAGTGCTTCGAGGTGACGAGCGGCACCGTGGTCATCGAGTCGTCCACCGGCGAGGCGGTGGAGGGCACGGTGAACCTCCGCCTCTCCAACGGAGAGACCCGCGCCGGGCGCTTCGGCGCCATCCGCTGCGGCGTGGACTCGGGCGTGCCGCCTGCGCTCTGCGGCTGAGCGAGCGCTCCGTTTCGACCCATCCATTCACCCCGAGTGGGTTGAGCGAAACGCGACACCGTTCAGCCGAGGTCCTCGACGGCGCTCGGAGGGTTGATCAGAACAAGGAGTCCTGTCCCGGTCAGTCCGAGCGGAGTCGAGGACCCCAACGGAACCGGTCGGATTCGCTTGAGCTGTTGGCCCTCGACGTCGCTCGGGCTGAACGGACTCGCTATTCCGACCAACCCTCTCGGACTGAGCGGTGGCAGGCTCCGCACTCCGGCAACCCTCTGACTTCGTCGAAGCGCCCCACTCGCTCTCAGGGCTGGGGGAACGTCTCAGCTCGCCTCGCCCACCGTTCAGCGCGAGCGCTTCGGCGCGCTCACTCCGGCGGCGCCCAGGCGTGCGTCTCGCAGGCCCAGCGGCCGCTGTCGCAGCGGCACACCTGGGAATTGCCGCAGCCGCTCGTCGCGCAGGCCTCGCGGGTGGGCGTGCAAGCGGCGCCCGCGACCGGCGGCTCGTCGGGGCAGTCGCCCTCCTTGCGCGTCGGGGCGCACTCCCAGGTCATCGCCTGCTGCTGCAGGTAGGTCGGCACCGGGCCGCCGCAGTAGACGTGGTGCACGCAGCGGCAGCGGCCAGTCTCGAACTCGCAGACCTTAGGCGGCGTCACTCCGGCCAGCCCGCACACGTCGCCGGGCGTGACGGCGTCCTGCGCCGCGGGGCAGGTGAGCGCGGTGGGCGCCGCCTTCCGGCACGCCTGCCCGGGCTGCTCGCAGGCGCCGTACCACGGGCCTTGCCGTGCCGAGGCAGACTTGAGGCTCACGCTTCGGGCGGTGCGCGCCGCCGCGATGGGCGGAGGCGGCGAGGCCTCCACCGCCGGCCGGCTCGTCGCGCAGCCCGAGCTCGCCGCCGCGAAGAGGACCCAGAGCGTCGCACGTGGCGAGGGCATTCGCTGACCCTACGACACCTTCGGCCCCGGCGACGCATGGCGCCTGCCCGGCATTCCGCTCCGAGCGGAGTCGAGGCCACACCCGCTTGACGACTCGTCAGGCGCCTACTTCGGCAGCGGCAGGAAGGCGTGCCGCTTGGGCGAGGCGAGGTAGGCGGCGATGCGCGGCCGCTTCCCGATACGCTCGAAGTGAGCCTTGAGCGTCGGGTACTTATCCACCGCCGCGCCGAAGCCGTTGTCGATGCACACCTCGCACAGGTACCAGAGCGCGAGGTCCGCCGAGGTCAAAGCGTCGCCGACGAGGAAGCCGGTGCCGTCCTTGTTCGCGCGCAGGAGCCGGTCGTAGTACCCGAGCCAGCGCGGCGCGACCTGGGTGGCGAGCGCTTCGCGCAAGGCGGGGCGCTGCTCCAAAGTGGCGACCGCCACCTTGCGAATCTCGGCGCGGAAGTCGTCGAAGCCGCCGAGCGCCTGCTCCACCAGCGCCTGCTCCTTGGGCGTTCTGCCGGCGAGGCCGTGCGCGCGCGCCAGGTAGTTCACAATGGCCAGGCTCTGCGCGAGGCGGAAGCCGTCGGGCTCCTCCCACACCGGCACCGCTTCGAAGGGCAGATCGCCGGTGGCCTTCAGCGCGGGGAAGTCGGTGGGGCGGCCGTCTTTCGGCGGCGTGCCGTGGCCGACGGGGTGCTCCTGGTACTCGACGCCCGCCTCCGCGAGCACGAGGCGGGTCAATTCGGCGCGGCCGCGAGCCGCGAAGTAGATGAGGGTCGGGAGAGCCATGGGGGCCTCCCTGTAACGTCAGCGCAGGAAGTTCACCACCTGGTCGACGCGGATGGGCACCCGCTGCCCAGCGACGTTGAAGGCGGCGTTGAACTGCACCTGCTGGTTGCCGCCGGCGATGGCGCGCTGCACCGCCGACGCGGCGTTGAAGAGGTTCACGTTGAGCGGCAAGGAGAGCTGCCGCGCGCCGCGCCCGTCGAGCTTGCCCAGGTCGCCGGTGTTGACGGTGCCGACGGGAGCGCCGGCGATGGCGAACTGCCCTTCCAGCCCGCCCACCGGCAACGGGAAGGAGTTGCGGTTGGTGACGGTGAGCGGGAAGTCGATGGTCGCGCCGTTGAAGGACAGGTTCGACACCCGCGGGTTCCCCAGCGCCACCTGCGGCACCTTGGGCACCTCGAAGCTGCCCTGGGTCTGAATCGGCAGCTGGAGGACGCCGATGGGCGTCTGCACGCCGAGCTTGCCCTCCGCTCTCCAGGCGGCGGTGTCCTTGGTGAGGAAGGTCTCCACCACCCCGGCCACGTCCTGGAAGCGGAAGTTGGCGGGGAAGTGCAGGTCGATGCCGCCGTTGGGCGGAATGGTGAGGCCGTTCTTCGGCGCGCCCGCCACCACCTGCTTGTTCTCGATGAAGAGCGCGTAGTCGACCGAGGCGAGCGAGATGCCGACCGCGTTCGGGTTCTCCAGCCGCCAGACCGTGTCGAGGGTCAGGCCGGCGAGCGAGATGTCGTCGAGCGCCACGCTCTTGTAGACCAGCGTGGGCTGTTTGAAGGAGCTGCGGAGCAGATCGAGCAGCGCGGCGCAGGACGAGCCCAACAGGGCCAGCACCAGCGCGGCGGCGACGAGCGGTCGTTTCATGGCCCGGTTTTCCTCGATGCGGGCTCGGCCGTCACGCACCTTGAAGGCCTCTCGACGCTCGCGCGGGGGCGGGTATTCAGCGGCGCTACGGGAGGAAGCCGTCGATGGAGAGGTAGCGCTCGCCGGTGTCGTAGCAGAAGGTGAGCACGCGGCTGCCCTTGGGGAGCTCGGGGAGCTTCTGCTTCACCGCCGCCAGCGCCGCGCCGGTGGAGACGCCCACGAACAGGCCCTCCTCCTTGGCCGCGCGCCGGGCGAAGTCGTAGGCGTCCTCGTGGTTCACCTGGATGACGCCGTCCAGCACGTCCTTGTGCAGGTTGGTGGGGATGAAGCCCGCGCCCAGGCCCTGAATGGGGTGCGGCCCCGGCGCGCCGCCGGAGATGACCGGCGACTTCGACGGCTCCACCGCGAAGACCTTGAGCTTGGGGAACTTGGGCTTCAACACCTCGGCGCAGGCGGTGATGTGGCCTCCGGTGCCCACGCCACTGATGAGCGCGTCGAGCCCCTCGGGGAAGTCGCTCAAGATCTCCTGCGCGGTGGTGCGCCGGTGCACCTCGAGGTTCGCCGGGTTGTCGAACTGCTGCGGCATCCACGCCTTGGGGGTCTGCGCCACCAGCTCCTGCGCGCGGGCGATGGCGCCCTTCATGCCCTTCTCGCGCGGCGTCAGGTCGAAGCTCGCGCCGTAGGCGGCCATCACCCGGCGCCGCTCCACGGTCATCGACTCCGGCATCACCAGGACGAGCTTGTAGCCCTTCACCGCCGCCACCATCGCCAGGCCGATGCCGGTGTTGCCGCTCGTCGGCTCGATGATGACCGAGTCCTTGGTGAGGATGCCCTTCTTCTCCGCGTCCTCCACCATGGCCAGGGCGATGCGGTCCTTGATGCTGGCGCCCGGGTTGGCCCGCTCCAGCTTCATCCACACCTCGTGGGTGTCGCCGAAGAGGCGGTTGATTCGAACGTGGGGGGTGTTGCCGATGGTGTCGAGGATGCTCTTGGCGCGCATGGAGGCTCCGGTGGAGGTTCGTCCGTTATATTGGACGGACCATATCATCGAGCGGATGCGGGGTTTCAAGCGGGTTCGCGCCCACGCAGGTGGCCACGGCCGTCAAAGCGAGGGGAGCGGCACGGTCTGGGTCCCCGTACGCGCGGCGTTGCCCATGAACTCGGTGGCGGCGTCGACGCGGAAGACGAAGTCCCCGGCGGCCGGGGCATCGCCCTCCACCAGGGTGAGCTGGCCGGTGTTGAGGCCGATGCCGTTGCGCCACACGCGGCTCCGGGTGAGGGCGCCGTCGGAGGCGTCCACCTCCACGCCGACGCTGGCGTGGTCGGCCAGGGTCACGTCGTCGGCCAGGAGCACGCCCTCGTTGGTGGAGACGATGCCGTGCCCGATGCCGGGGTTGCGCGGGCTGTCGGTGGTGGCGCGCACCAGCACGCCCCGCAAGCTGAAGGAGGAGAGGTGCTGCGAGTACAGGGCGGCGAGGCGGTGGTGGGAGAAGACCGAGTCCAAGGCCACCAGCGCGCCCTCCTTGGCGAAGACGCCGAACCCGCCGACGTCCTCGTCGGGGCCGGAGAGGCGGGTGCCGGCAACGTAGGAGCGGACGACCTCCAGGCGCGTCCCGGACGGCTGCAGCTCCAGGCTGACCCGCCGGTTGTCGACCACCGCGCTGTCCTCGAGCACCGCGGCGGCCTGGTCCACCAGGTAGACGCCGTCGCCCAGGTCCTGGTGGAAGACGGGGCTCTTCCCGGTGCCGACGACGGTGGCGCGGGTGAGGCGCAGCGCGGAGCCCTGCCCGGAGACCAGCGCGCCGGCGCCGTGGTTCCGCGCGAGCTGCACGTCGGTGCCGACCACCGTCGCGGCGTCGAGGACCGAGAGGCCGTCGCCGGGGAGATCTCGGCCGTCGGTGCCCTCGGAGATGGCCACGGCCGAGAGCGCGACTCGCGTCCCCAGGTCGGTGGCGGAGAGGCCGAGGAGCTCGGTCTCCAGCACCGCGCTCCGCTCCACGAGGACGCGCGCGCCCTGGCTGGCGAAGAGCCCGCCCCCGGCCTGCGTCGCGGCCTCGCGCGTGCGCCGGATCACCGTGTCGCGGACGGCGAGGGTGGCGGTGGGGCCCTGCGCTCCCGCGCCGATGGCCACGATGTCGTCGAGCTCGCTGCCGTCGAGCACCACGTCGCCGCCCTGCGCGAAGACGCCGAGCACGTTGCCGTTCTCCACCGTGGGGCTGCCGTGCGCCCCCACCACCCGGACGCGGCGCAACGTCACCACCGCCCCTTCGGTGGCCACCACTCCCCCCGCGACCGGAGAGAGCACCTCGACCTCGGTGAGCGTGGCGCGGCAGGTGGATTCGCCTCCCAGACCCAGGCGGAAGCCCTGGAGGGAGAGCCCGCGCACCTGGACCTCGGCCGCGCAGTGCAGGCCCACCATGCGGGTGTCGTCGGCGCGCACCTTCACCCGGGCGGGGCAGCGGCCCACCACCGCGACCGGTGTCAGGAGCTCCAGGTGCTCGACGTACTGCCCGGCCTCGACCGCGATGGTGGCGCCCGCCGGCGCGACGGCCAGGGCTTCGGTGATGGAGCCGAAGTGGTGCGCGTCGAGCTCGGCGGCGGTGAAGTCATCGTCGACGAAGAAGGTCGCCTCCCGGGGTGGGAAGGGCGCGCCGCAGTCGCCCAGCGGCAGGCACGAGGTGTCGCCGAGCGTGGCGATGGTGCCGGGGGGACAGGCGTCGCGAGGCACCACCGGCGCGCAGCCCCAGCCGCTCGGGTCGCGGGCGAAGCCGAAGGGGCACTCGGTCCACCCCACGTCGCGGCACGACGGGCCGTCCGGCGAGGGCATCTGGCCGGCCGGGCACTCCAGGCGAGCGTCGAAGCGGGTGGGCGGCGTCTCCGGCGGCGGCTCCTGAGGCGGGCGGCAGGCTGCGAAAATGAGGCCCACGGCGAGCTCCGCGGCGCGTCGCCTTCGACGGGACAGAGCGTGCTTGGACCGCATGCCGCAGACGCTAGCGCACGGGGACGGTCAGTCGCAGTGCGCTGGCCGCGATGCGGCGGTACGCTTCGAGCCCGAGCACCTCGAGGGGAACGACGATGATCGAGCCGACCGTGCGGTCCGCAAACGCCTTCCTGAGTGAGATCTTCGACCGCGGGCTCCACAGCGGAATCCAGGGGCTGTCCCGGCGCGACCGCGAGCTCTTCCTCATCTGGGACTTCGTCATCGAAACGGAGATGGGCGGCCTCTCCGGCTACCTCTACAATCGCCTCGCCAAGCGGGGACGCCTCGCCGCGACGGCGCGCGCGATGGAGAAGTACGACGTTGGGCTCCTCGCGCCCATCACGCGCGAGCTCGCGCGCCGGTTTCTCGGTTGGGGGGCGCGCGGGAGCGACACGTGGGAAGTAAGCCGCCGGCGCTCGATCTCCGACGCGCGACTCGAGCTCCTGCAGCAGCGCTGTGACGAAGCCTCTCGGTCCGGCTACGGGCTCGAGGAGTCGAAGGTGGCGGCGATCGCCTCGCGCCCCCCGCGGTGGACTCCCCGGCGGAACCCTGCGCGCCGCCGGCGCTAGATGACGAAGTCGAAGTCCTCGACCCCGCCGCTCTTGGCGCGCACCTCGCCGCGGCGGTTCACCACCGAGTGCGGCGGCGCGCTCTGGGTGAGGAAGGCGTTGCCCGCCACCACCGAGTGGTGCCCCACCACGGTGCGCCCGCCGAGGATGGTGGCGCCGGCGTAGATGACCACCTCGTCCTCCAGCGTCGGGTGGCGCTTCTTGTCGGCGAGGCCCTTCTCCACCGTGAGCGCGCCCAGGGTGACGCCCTGGTACAGCTTCACCCCGTCGCCGATGAGGCAGGTCTCGCCCACCACGATGCCCGTGCCGTGGTCGATGCAGAAGCGCCGGCCGATGGTGGCGCCGGGGTGGATGTCGACGCCAGTGCGCTCGTGCGCCTGCTCGGTGAGGAGCCGCGGCAACAACGGCAGCTCGAGCTCGTGCAGCGCGTGCGCGACCCGGTACACCGCGATGGCCAGGAAGCCGGGGTAGGTGAGGATGACCTCGTCGATGCTCCTCGCGGCCGGGTCGCCCTCGTAGATGGCCTTCGCGTCTTCCTCCAGCCGGTCGTGCACCTCGGGGAGCGCGTCGAGGAAGCGGGGAATGAGCCGCACCGGCATCTTCTCGTGCAACAGCCCGATGGCGCGCTCCAGGCGGCCGAGGGTCTCGGCGAGCTCGATGACGTCCTCGTCCACCGCGTCGGCGCTGCAGATCACGCTCTGAGCGAAGTGGGGGAAGAGCGCGCCGAGGAGCTGCTCGGCGAAGACGTGAGCCAGCGGGCGAAGCTGCGAGGGCAGGTGGTAGGCGCGACGCGCGTCGAGCAGCCGCTTCCGCAACGGTTCCGGGACGTCGATCATGCGCCAGGAGCCTTACCGTTCAGCCCGAGCGGAGTCGAGGGCCCGAGCATGCACCGTGGGCCTTGAGCCACCGCTCCGACCCGCGTCCTCCTTCTCCTCACCCGCCCCGTGGTGTATCCGCCATCGCGGGAGGCCGTCATGAACCGGTCCGTGCCTGCGCTGATGCTGCTGGCTGTATGGGCCCTCGCGGCGTGCGCGAAGGACGACCCTGCCGAGCCGCACCGCAAGAAGGGGAACGTGCTCTTCAAGAAGGAGGAGTACGCCCCCGCGGCCGCCGAGTACGAGCAGGCGCTCACCCTGGCCAAGGAGCGCACGGTGAAGGACCTGGAGGTGACGGCCTACGCGCACTCCAAGGCGGGCGAGTACGACCCGGCGGCGACGCTCTTCCTCGAGGCGGCCCAGAAGAAGCAGGACCCCAAGGCGAAGCTCGAGACCACCATCAACGTCGCGGCGATGTACCTCACCCAGGCGCACGACCTCGGCAAGGCCGAGAAGTACTTCTCCGACGCCTTCGCGCTCGCTCCGGAGAGCGAGTCGGCGCTGGCGTGGCTCGCGGAGATCGCCTCGCAGAAGGGTGGCGCGCGCGGGACGAGCGCGATGGCCGACCCCTCGCAGCTCGACGTGGCGCTCGACCGCTACGACCGCCTCATCGCCATGGCGCCCGCCAACTCCAAGCACCTGGTGAACAAGCGCATCGTCTTGATGAAGTACCTCGAGCACCTGGGGAAGCAGAAGGCGGCCGCGGAGAGGGACGCCGAGGCCAACGCCAGCGACGCGCAGGTGAAGGCCGACTTCCTCGAGTCGGCGAAGAAGTTCCAGGAGCGGGCCGACGCGCTCAAGGCGACGCTCGAGGAGACGAACAAGAAGTTCGTCGAGGTGGAGAAGGCGGCGAAAGCGGCGAAGTAGAGCTGCTCCTTGCTCCATCTCAAACCTTCGTCGTGACGGTGGCGCTCCAGACCTCGCGCGGACACAATCTCCGCATGCGCCTCGTCCTCCTCGCCGGCACTTCGCACCCCGCGCTCGCCAAGGATCTGGCGAACGAGCTGGGCGTCTCGCTCGGCGCCTGCCACGTGGAGAAGTACCCCGACGGCGAGCTGGACATCGAGGTGCGCGACGACCTGAGGCAGGCGCACGTCTTCCTCCTGCAGACGCTCCACTCGCCGGTGGGCGAGCACCTGCTCGAGCTCTCGCTCATCGCCGACGCCTGCCACCGCGCCGGTGCGCCCCGGGTCACCGCCATCGTTCCCTACCTGGGCTACGCGCGGCAGGACCGCCGGGAGACCGACGTCGAGCCGCTCGGCGGGCGGGTGGTGGCGCAGCTGCTCGGCGCCGGGCCCATCGACCACGTGGTCTGCATGGACCTCCACAGCCGCGCGGTGGAGGGCTTCTTCTCGGTGCCGGTGGAGCACGCCTCCGCCATCACCAGCCTGGTCGACCACGTGCGCGACCGCGTGACGCCGAACTCCGTCGTCGTCTCACCGGACCTGGGCGCCATCAAGCGCGCCGAGCTCTTCGCCCGGCCCCTCGGGCTCCCGGTGGCGGTGGTGCACAAGCACCGCATCTCCGGGGAGAGCGTCGAGGCGCGCGGCCTGGTGGGCGACGTGAAGGGCAAGCACGTCATCCTCTGCGACGACATGATCTCCACCGGCGGCACCACCGTCGCGGCGGTGGAGGCCCTGCTCGCGGCCGGCGCGGAGCCGAGGGTCACGGTGGTCGCGGCGCACGGGCTCTTCGCCGGGCCGGCCTACGAGCGCCTCAAGTCCCTGCCGCTGGAGCGCGTGGTGGTCTCCGACAGCGTGCCCTCGGTGGGCCCCGCGCCGTTCCCCCTCGAGCGGGTGCGCTGCGCCCCCAGGCTGGCGGCCATCGTCAACCGCTTGAACGGCCAACAGAGCTGAGGCTCAGTGGACCGGCTGGCCCGGGTCGCTGATGTCGATGGCCCCGAAGCGCGCCTCGTACTTGGCGAGGTTGTCCTGCAGCGCGAGCGAGAGGCGCTTCAGGTGCTTGGGGTTGGTGATGATGCGCGAGAGCACCTTGGCGCGCGGCTGCTGAGGCTGCACGTAGATGAAGTCGAGGGTGAACTCGGTCTCGGAGTGGTTCACGAGCGCGAGGTTGACGTAGCGCCCGTTGGCGACGTCGTCGTCGAGCTGAATCTGCAGCTGGATCTCGGGGGGCTTGGCGGAGTCGGCCATGCGCGGCTGCTTAGCAGGCGTCGGCGCGCTTGGCTCGGCGTTCCGCAAAGCCCTCAGGGCACCGGGTCGTCGGGCTCGTCGTCGAAGAACGAGGCGACGAGGAGCTCGACCGCGTCGAAGGGCTCGGCGCGGACCTTCTCTTCGGCGCTCGCAGCGAGCACCGTGAGGTACCCGCCTTCCGTGTGCCGCATCACCGTGAGAGTGCGGCTCGCCGGCTCGATGAGCCAGTAGTGAGGCACGCCCGCTCGGTGATAGGCGCGCAGCTTGATGATTCGATCCCGGGCGGCGTTGGACTCGGAGACGATCTCGCAGATCCAATCCGGGCGAACCTTCACCGGGCGCTCTCTGGGAAGCTCGGGAAGCCGCTCGCGCCTCCAACCGCACAGGTCCGGCCGGAGGCCATTCGCGCCGAGCTGGATGTCGACCTCGGTCACGATCCACCAGCCGCCGGGAAACCGTCCCCCCGGGCGGCGGCTGAAGCGCGCGCCAAGACGCGTGACGACGTTCCCTTGCACGTACCCGTGGTCGATCGACGGAGCCGCTTTCTCCGAGAGCTCCCCGTCGATGAGCTCGAATTGCGCCGACTCCGGCTGAGCCAACCAGTCTGCGATGGTCTTTGCCGAAGGCTTCGCCAGGGGACCCATGGGCTCATCATAGCGCCTTCGCTTCGCACTGCCCGGACGGCTCGGGCAGTCGGCTAAGGTGTGGAACGAGTGACCCAGCCGCTCGACGCCGAGAAGACCAAGTCCCGCTCGCTCGGGCCCTCGCTCGCCGAGGCGCGCGGCGCGGTGCTGCTCCTCCACGGCTTCACCGGCACGCCCTGGGAGGTGCTGCCGCTCGGCGAGGCCCTGGCCGCGCTCGGCTACCACGTGCGGGTTCCCCGCTTGCCGGGGCACGGCACCGTCCCCGAGGACATGCGCTTCGCCGGACGGCCGGAGTGGGAGCGGGCGGCGCAGGACGAGCTCGACGCGCTCCAAGGCGCGAAGCGGGTGGTCGTCGCCGGGCTCTCCATGGGCGGGTTGCTCGCGGTGCGGCTCGCGGCGCGAGCGCCCTCACGCGTCCACGGGCTGGTGCTCATGGCGCCGGTGGTGACGCTGAAGGGGCTCGACGCGAAGGCGCTGCGCGCGATGCGTCACGTGCACCCCGGCGCGCTCGACCGCCGGTGGGTCTCCAAGAGCTCGGTCGACCTCGAGGATGCCGAGCAGCGCCGCGATGCTCCTCTCCTGTCGCGCTATCCGCTCGGGCGCCTCTTCGACCTCTTCTCCCTGCAGGACGCGGCGTGGCGCGACTGGCCGCGCGTGTCGGCCCCGGCGCTGGTGCTCGCGGCGGAGCACGATCACGTGGTGGACCTCGACGGGGTGGTGCGCTTCGCCGAGGCGCGGCCGGGCGCGCGGCTGGTCAGGCTTCAGCGCGGCTTTCACCAGCTCTGCCGCGATCGCGACCGCGCGCTGGTCGCCGCCGAGGCCGGAGCCTTCGTCGACGGCGTCACGGCGGCCTGAGCGCGAGCGCGCCCTTCGTGCGCAACGCAAGCCCATTTCCCCATCGACAACCCATGCCCTCGGCGCTACCCACCGGTGTCTCGCCGCCACCGGAAGCGGCTCAGTGGGAGGGCACATGGGGAACAAGCGCTACGTCCTCGCGGTCGACCAGGGCACCACCAGCACCCGCGCGGTGGTCGTCGACGCCAAGCTCAAGCTCGTCGGCGTCGGCCAGAAGGAGTTCACCCAGTTCTTCCCCAAGCCCGGCTGGGTCGAGCACTCCCTCGACGAGATCTGGGCCACCACCGAGTGGTGCATTCAGAAGGCCCTCAAGGCCGCGGGCGTCACCGGCAAGGACATCGCCGCCATCGGCATCACCAACCAGCGCGAGACCTCTGGCCTGTGGCGCCGCGACGGCAAGCCCGTGCACAAGGCCATCGTCTGGCAGGACCGCCGCACGAGCGGCTTCTGCGCCGAGCTCAAGGCCCAGGGTGAAGAGGCCCGCGTGCGCGAGAAGACCGGCCTGGTCCTCGACCCCTACTTCTCGGGCACCAAGCTCAAGTGGCTCCTCGACACGGTGAAGGACGCCCGCACCCTGGCCGAGAAGGGCGAGCTGCTCTTCGGCACCATCGACACCTGGCTCGTCTTCAAGATGACCGGGCACGCCAGCCACGTCACCGACGTCTCCAACGCCTCGCGCACGCTCCTGATGAGCCTGGAGACCCTCAACTGGGACGAGGAGCTGCTCTCCCTCTTCGACGTGCCCCGCCAGGTGCTGCCGCGCATCGGCGCCTCCAGCGAGCTCTACGGCCTCACCCGCGGCATGAAGTCGCTCCCCGACGGCATCCCCGTGGCGGGCATGGCCGGCGACCAGCAGGCGGCGCTCTTCGGCCAGGCCTGCTTCACCCCCGGCGAGGCCAAGTGCACCTACGGCACCGGCGCCTTCCTGCTCATGAACGTGGGGCCCAAGCCCATCGCCTCCAAGGCGGGCCTGCTCACCACCGTGGCCTGGAAGGTCAACCACGAGGTGGCCTACGCCCTGGAGGGCAGCGCCTTCATCGCCGGCGCCGCGGTGCAGTGGCTGCGCGACGGCCTCGGGCTCATCAAGAAGGCCGGCGACATCGAGGCCCTCGCCAAGACGGTGAAGGAGACCGGGGACGTCGTCTTCGTCCCCGCGCTGGCCGGCCTGGGCGCGCCGCACTGGCGGCCGGAGGCGAGGGGCCTGTTCGCCGGCATCGACCGCTCCACCACCAAGGGCCACCTGGCGCGGGCGGTGCTGGAGGGCATGGCGCTGCAGATTCAGGACCTGGCCGACGCGATGAAGCTCGACTCGGGCCGCGACATTCCCGCCTTCAAGGTCGACGGCGGCGCGGTCGCGAACTCGCTCCTGATGCAGTACCAGGCCGACATCCTGGGGACGAACGTGGTGCGGCCGAAGAACATCGAGACCACCGCGCTGGGCGCCGCCTTTCTCGGGGGCCTGGGCGTCGGCTTCTGGAAGTCGCCCGACGAGATCCGCGCCGCGTGGAAGGCCGACAAGGTCTTCAAGCCCACGATGAGCGCCGAGGTCCGCGCCAAGCACCTGGGCAAGTGGCGCGACGCGGTGAAGCGCGCGTGACCAGGCGGCTCTTCGCGCTCGCCGTGCTGGCGGTGCTGGTCTCGGGCTGCGCCCGCTGCGGCGCCGCGCCCAAGGCCGACGCCGGCTCCGCGCCCCTGCCCATCACGCACAGCCTGGACCTCAAGAGCGCGCTCCTCCTCATCTTCCCCGAGTACCGCGGCGTGGTGCAGTTCGTCGGCTCCGCGAACCTCACCCGGGTCTATTCGGGCGACGGCGCGCTGGAGAAGCCGCTGGCCCAGGCGCTCGCCTCCAACGGCTTCGTGCCCGTCGACGGCGGCCTCGGCTGGGAGCGGCCCCCCTACTTCGTCGAGAACACCGTGGTCGACGGCCGGCCCGCCGCGCGGCTGTGGTTCAACTTCTACGCAGAGACGGTGGAGCGGGTGATGCAGGCCCCGTCGCCGGTCTCGTCGCTCGAGCTGGGCATGCTGCTCCCGCGAGAGGGCCCCGGCCTTCTCCTCGCGCGGGAGGCCTTCGAGGTGCGGGCCGACTACGTCGCCATCAACGAGCACCGGGCCGCCACCCTGGCGCGGCAGACCCTCGACCTCCTCCGCGCCAACGGGCAATGGGAGACGCTCTCGCTCCCCGACGGCTGGCTCGACGCCGGCACGGTGGACGCCTTGCCCGAGCGGTTCGAGGCCGCGGTGCGCTCCACCGTCGACGGCACCCGGGTGGAGGTGCGCCGCAACGGGCCGCAAGTGCGCGTGATCCTGACGCTTCGGACCGCCGGCCAGAGCCCAACCTCGCCCTGACCGGCCGGCCCGTGAACCGTTTTCTGCCGCGGAGCATCTGAAAGTCGACACCCCCCGGCGCGCTCAGCCGCGCCGATCGAGAAAGAACGACCATGGCGAACCCGAACGTCCACACGCTCGAGCTGACCGAACAGAACTTCGAGGAGACCCTCAAGAAGGGCGGCATCCTCTTCATCGACTTCTGGGCCGCTTGGTGTGGGCCGTGCCGGGCCTTCGCGCCGACCTTCGAGGCCGCCGCGGTGAAGTACCCGGACATCACCTTCGCCAAGGTCGACACCGAGGCGCAGCCGGGGCTGGCCGCCGCCTTCGAGGTGCGCGCCATTCCGACGCTGGCCATCTTCCGCGACAGCATCCTGCTCGGGCAGAACGCGGGCGCCTTGCCGGCCAGCGCCTTCGAGGATCTCATCGGCCAGGTGAAGGCCCTCGACATGAACCAGGTGAAGGCGGAGGTCGCCGCGCACCAGGCCAAGCACGGCAAGGAAGCCAAGACCGCCTGAAGTCCTTGAAGGCCTCGGCGGCGTCGGCCAGCGTGGCGCCATGTCCGGTGCCAGCGGCCTGCTTCTGAGTCTCTTCCAGCTCCCCTCGCTGCTCGTCTCCCTCGCCGCCATCGTCTTCGCGGCGGTGCGGTGGAGCCGTCACCCGATGGCGTCCCTCCTCGTCGTTCTCGGCGCGGGCATCTCCTTGCTCGCGCGGGCCACGGCGGTGGTGCTGCCGCGAGTCCTCTCTGGGGACCGGCTGTGGTGGGTGTACGCCGCGCAGGGGCTGGTGGGCACGCTCGGCTGGGCCATGGTGGTGGCGGCGGTCTTCGTCGACCGCGCGCGGCCCGGCACCGAGCCACCGGCGCAGCGCTGGTAACCCCGCCGAGTCGCGCCCAACGCCTCACCCGCCGCGGGTCATCTCCACCATGGTGTTGCGGAAGCCCAGCGAGGCGAAGAGGCGCTGCGCGTCGACGTTCGGCGTGGCCGAGTGGAGCGTGATGCTCGGCGCGCCCTTGGCCTCGAGGCGGCGCACGCCCTCGGTCATCAGCGCGCGGGCCACGCCCCGGCGGCGAAACGAGGGGTGGACGAAGACGTCGTGGATGACGCCGTGCTCGTCGAGCAACAGCGCCCAGTCGCGCGGCTCGAGCGTGCCGTAGAGGTAGCCGGCCACCTGGCCCGAGAGCTCCGCCACCAACAGCACCGAGTCCTTCGCGCCGAGGTTCTTCCCCAGCCACCAGCGGTAGCCGTCCTCCACGCCCTCGGTGAGCATGAAGCGCTGGGGGTCGAACGCGTGGTGCTGCCGCACCAGGGCGCCGGCGAGCTCACCGACCTCCGCGAGGTCGGCCTTCGTCATCTCGCGAACGCGCAGCGGCTCCATGCCCGTGCCCGCCCGCTCAGTCCTCGAGCGACATCTTCTCGCTCACGTCCTCGTCGTTGAGCACCGGCTGGGGCAGCGTGTCGAGCGTGGGCCGCAGCAGGTTCATCGCCGGCGAGACGAAGGGCTCCACCTCGGGGCCGAGCTCGCGGACGTAGGACTGGGTCACCTCGGTGAGGCGCTCGTCCTTCGAGGGGAAGGAGCTCCCGGCCTCCGCGGCCCAGTCCTGCTGGCCGTCGCCGCAGCGCGCGAGCTTGCCGCTCACCGACGACTCGAAGCCCTCGCCCTTCTGCACGAGCGTCACGTCGAGCATCAGCACGCCCTCGATGTGCAGATCGCCGCCGCAGACGGCCTCCAGCTTCACCGGCTCCTTCTGCACCAGCTCCTGCTTCACCAGGAAGTCGCGCTTCATGTTGACGTAGCGCCGCGCCACCCGCGCCAGGAGCGGACCGGCCTTGTCGCTGGTCTCCCCCATCGGCCGCACCACCACCGCGAGGCGGCGGACCTTCTTGTTGTCCTCGCGCGACCAGTCGGAGTGGACCATCGAGGACTTCACGACGGCGCAGCCTTCGAGCACGGCGAAGAGGGCGAGAGCGAGCGAGAGCCGGTTCACGCGCGGCACCCTACACCACGCGGTCCGCCGAGGAAGCGCGAGAGCGGACGTACGGGCTCCTGCCGGTTTCGCGGGCCTCTGCGAGCGAGGCGGGTAGAATCGCGGCGTGCGGCGCGTCGTCCCCGAGCCTGGCCACCCCAAGCGGCGTCGAAGGGTGCCGACCTTCGCCGCCCTCGCGCTCCTCCTCTTCGCCGCGCCGGCCTTCGCCTCCACGCACGACCCCTCGGGGCCGGTGTTCCTCTCGCTGGCGGTGATGCTGCTCGGCGCCAAGCTGGGCGGCGACGTGGTGATGCGCCTGGGCCTGCCGGCGGTGCTGGGCGAGCTGTTGGTCGGCGTGCTCCTCGGCAACCTCCCGCTCCTGGGAGTCACCGCCTTCGAGGCGCTGCGCACCGACGCCTTCGTCGACCTGCTCTCCCGCGTCGGGGTGGTGATTCTCCTCTTCGAGGTGGGCCTGGAGTCCACCGTCGGGCAGATGATGAAGGTCGGCCGCTCGGCGGTGGCGGTCGCCCTCATCGGCGTGGCGACGCCCTTCGCGCTCGGCTGGGGCGCGGCGGCGCTGGTGCTGCCCTCGGCCTCGCCCGCGGCGCACGCCTTCCTCGCTGCCACCCTCACCGCCACCAGCGTCGGCATCACCGCCCGCGTCTTCAGGGACCTCGGCCGGGAGCAGTCGACGGAGTCGCGCATCATTCTCGGGGCGGCGGTGGTCGACGACGTGCTCGGCCTCGTCATCCTGGCGGTGGTCTCAGGCGCGGTCGCGGCCGCGGACGCGGGCGAAGGCTTCCCCCTCGCCGACGCGGGGCGCTCGCTCTTCGCGGCGGTGGCCTTCCTCGGCGGCGCGCTGATCATCGGCCGCTACCTCCCGCCCACGCTCTTCGGCTTCGCGGCCAGGCTCAAGGCCCGGCGGGTGCTGGTCGCCTTCGGCCTCATCTTCTGCTTTCTCCTCGCCTGGGCCGCCGACCTGGTGGGCCTGTCGCCCATCGTCGGGGCCTTCGCCGCCGGGTTGGTGCTGGAGGACGTGCACACCCACGATCTCGCCACCCGCGAGCGGCAGAACCTCGCGCACCTCGTCGAGCCCATCTCCGACTTCCTGGTGCCCATCTTCTTCGTGGTGATGGGCCTGCGCACCGACCTGTCGATGCTGGCGTCGCCGTCGGTCTGGGTGCTGACGCTGGCCTTGGTGGTGGTGGCCATCGTGGGGAAGCTGGTCGCGGGGCTCGGCGCCTTCGGCAAGGGCCTCGACCGGCTCACGGTGGGGCTCGGCATGATGCCGCGCGGAGAGGTGGGCCTCATCTTCGCGGGTGTCGGCGCCACGCTCACCCTGCGCGGGGCCCCGGTCATCGATGCGAAGCTCTACGCCGCCGTGGTGCTCATGGTCATCGTCACCACCGTCATCACGCCGCCCGCGCTCGCCTGGTCCATCCGGCGACGGGCCGCCTCCGCGCCGACGCCCTCGGCGTGAGCGCCACGGAGCAGCTCCTCCTTTCCCCGTCTTCGCCGGCCCATCCGTAGGCGCACACACCGCTGCATGGCCGCGGCGACAGGCCTCCGCGAAGGACTCCCTCGCCTCTTGCTCTCGGTGGAGCGCCAGCCGAGCAAGACCTCGTCGCTGCCATGCTTCGGCAGTGGATTGCGAACCTGCGGCGCTCCGGGCCGCGACGCGCGCGCAGGCCGGCCTCGCGCTACGCTCGCCGTCGCATGCTCTGGCTCGCCGCCGCGCTCCTCTTCGCTCCCGAACTCGCGTCCGCCGCGCCGCCGGAGTCGCCCGCCGCGGTCGCGCGCGGCCGCTTCCCGCGCCGCTGCTCCGCGGCCGGCACCTCGTGCGTCCCGGGGCCCTGCTGCCGGGGTACGAGGTGCGAAGACGGCGTCTGCAAAGCGCCCGAGAAGAAGTGGGACGACGGACCGAACCCGAACGAGCCCACGCCGGATACCCCGCGGCGCGTCGAGCCCAAGGGGAAGACGAAGCCCAAGCCCGCGGCACCGTCGCCGTGATGCTCCTCGGGCTGTCGAGGTAGGCTCCGGCGCATGGGAACGCGCTCGGGGGCCCTCACCATGGCCGTGGCCGTTACCTGGCTCGGATGTTGGCGGCCGGTGACGGACGGCGGTGCCGTCGAGGCGGGCGTTCCCGACGCCGGTCCGCCGCGACCGACCTGGACCTCCTGCGAAGGCGTCGAAGCGTCCGTCCACGCCCCCTGGTGGTGTTGCGACGGCGGCACCGGCTGCCCGGTCCAGTTCACCTGCGGCGAGAGCTGCGCGCCCTGCGCCGCCGCCACGCCCTGCGCTCCGGGCTGGTCCTGCGAGTGGATCCGGGCGCCGTACTGCGAAGGCGAGTGCCGTCGCCGACTCTCCGCGTGCCCACCCGACCTGGCCATGAAGCACCTGACCCTCGACGCCGTTCACTCGTGGGTGTGGCAGCTGGCCTGGACGCACGACCTCGACCTCGACCGGCACCTGCTCTCGTGCTCCGTGCGCGACGAGGCGACCGGCCGCGTGACGAGCTTGGGGACGGGCGACGCAGGCCAGGTGGACTGGGCGGCGCTGAGGACCGCCTCTTGCCTGCGCGACTCGGACCTGCTCGCCGTCAACTGCCGCACCCATGGCGCGGGAGTCCACGTGCGCCCCGACGCGGATGGGGGATTCTGGTTCAGCCTGACCGGCGCCATCGCGCCTCCCCCGGCCTTCGAGCGGGCCGCCGTCGAGGCGCTTCGAGGCTGCGCCGCAGTCTTCCGGGCCTGGGACGGAGGCGTCTACCCGTACACCTTCTGAAGCTCCGGTCGAGCGCCGGCGTCACAGTGATGTTGCAACCTTGGCCGCGCACTTGCGCCCGCTCTCGGCACCCCTGACGATGATCGGGTGCTTCGTGGCCTGATCATCACCCTGGCGGTGGCCACCCTCTCGGCGTGCAGCGCGCCGGCGGCGGACTGTGAGCCCGGCCAACAGGTCTTCTGCTACGCGGGCCCCGCCGGCACCCTGGGCGTCGGCGCCTGCAAGAGCGGGCTCGCGCTCTGCGCCGCCTCCGGGAAGCGGGGCGCGTGCGCCGGTGAGGTCGTCCCCCTGCCCGAGGTCTGCGACGGCCAAGACAACGACTGCAACGGCGTCGTCGACGAGGGCGTCACCAACGCCTGCGGCGGCTGCACGCCCCTCGACTCCGCGCCCGGCGGCGACTGCCCGCCCTGCGGCACCTGGACCTGCTCGGGCCTCGAGGCGGTGGTCTGCCAGTCGAAGCCCAAGAACAACTGCGGCCAGTGCGGGGCCCCCGACGTGCCTGGGGTGGGCGTCTCCTGCGCGGCGGCCAACGGCTGCTCGGGCGCCACCGCCTGCCCGCCCGACGCAGGCCCCACCGCGGTCTGCGTGGGCCCGGCGAAGAATTCCTGCGGCGCCTGCGGGCAGCCCGAGGTGGCCGGCCTCGGCGAGGCCTGCGCCGCCGGCGGCTGCGCCGGCACCAAGCAGTGCAGCGCCACCGGCACCTCGTGGGTCTGCGGCGGCTCGGGCCGCAACTCCTGCGGCACCTGCGGCCAGCCCGACGTGCCCAACCTCGGCCAGCGCTGCGCGCTCTCAGGGCCCGGCTGCGGCGCGCTCGCCTGCGACGCGAGCGGCACCGGCAGCGTCTGCGCCCCGAGCACCACCGACAGCGACTCCGACGGGGTGATGGAGCCCTGCGACGACTGCCCCACCGTCGCCAACCCCTCGCAGCTCGACTCCGACGGCGACGGCCTGGGCGACGCCTGTGACCGTTGCCCGCACCTCGCCGGCGCCGCGCAGACCGACGGCGACGGCGACGGCGTGGGAGACGCCTGCGACAACTGCCCCACGGTGGCCAACCCCTCCCAGGCCGACGTCGATTCAGACGGGAAGGGCGACGCCTGCGACCCGGACGCCGACGGCGACGGCTTGCTCAACGCCGCCGACAACTGCCCGCTGGCGGCGAACCAGAACCAGGCGGACGGCGACGGCGACGGGGTGGGCGACGCCTGCGACGACTGCCCCGCCACCGCCAACGCGAACCAGAAGGACACCGACGGCGACGGGCGCGGTGACGTCTGCGACAACTGCGCCCAGGTGAAGAACCCCACCCAGGCCGACGCGGACGGCGACGGGGTGGGCGACGCCTGCGACACCTGCCCGCAGCTCGCCTCGGCGCCTCAGACCGACACGGACGGCGACGGGCACGGCGACGCCTGCGACGACTGCCCCACCATTCCCAACGCGGATCAGTCCAACGCCGACGGCGACGCCAGAGGCGACGTCTGCGACATCGTCTTGAGCGAGCTCGCCGCCGCGGGCCCCAACGGCAGCGACGACGAGTTCGTCGAGCTCTACAACGGCTCGGCGCAGGACGTGCCGGTGAGCGGCTGGCTCCTGCAGTACCGCGCCACCGGCGCCACCTCGACCTTCGGCACCATCGCGCTCCTGCCCGCGGGCGCCGTGGTGCCGAGCCACGGCTTCTACCTGATCAGCTCGGGCACCACGCTGGCCGCGAGCTACGCCGGCCCCACGCCGGACTTCGAGGCCAAGACCTGTGCCAGTTGTGCCGTGCGCGCGCTCAACCTCGCCACCAGCGCGGGGCACGTGCGCCTCGCCTTGCCGGGCGCGCAGCCCACCACGCCGGCCACCGACGCGCTGATCTCCGACACCGTGGCCTGGGGCTCCGCCGCCACCCAGGGCGAGGGCGCGCCGGTGCTCGCCACGCCTTGGGGAACCTCCGCGCCCTACCAGGCGGGCTCCCTGGAGCGGAAGGCCAACGCCTCGTCCACCTCGGCCTCCATGGCCGCCGGCGGGACCGACGAGCTCAAGGGCAACGGGCAGGACACCAACGTCAACGCCAACGACGTCGTCACCCGCGCCACCCGCCAGCCGCAGAGCCGAAGCGCGCCGGCCGAGCCGTGAGCGTTGACCCCTTCGAGGGGTCTTCGTACAAGGCCGCGTTCCGCCGGAAGTGACCGGCCAGCCCGTGGAGGGGTTCGATGAAGAGGCACGTCCTGTCGGTGCTGGCCGTCGCGGCGCTGTTCGCCGGCTGCGAGAAGAAGCCCGAAGCGCCCCCGCCCGCCCCGGCCCCGACCGAGAAGCCCGCGGTGAAGCCCTCCGACGTGCCGCCCCCGGTGGCCGCGCCCTCCGCCGAGGACACCATCCTCATCGGCGAGGTCGGCTCCTTGACCGGCAGCGAGGCGGCCTTCGGCATCTCCACCCGCAACGGCATCGAGCTCGCGCTGGAGGAGGCCAACGCCGCCGGTGGCGTGAAGGGCAAGAAGCTCGCGGTGCGCGTGTACGACGACCAGTCGAAGTCCGAGGAGGCCGGCACCGCCGCCAAGCGCCTCATCACCCAGGATCAGGTGAAGGTCATCCTGGGCGAGGTCGCCAGCTCTTCCAGCCTCGCCATGGCGCCGCACGCGCAGGAGGCGAAGGTGCCGATGATCAGCCCCTCCTCCACGAACCCCAAGGTGACCCAGGTCGGCGACTACGTCTTCCGCGTCTGCTTCATCGACCCCTTCCAGGGCTACGTGATGGCCAAGTACGCCAAGGAGACCCTGAAGCTGAAGAAGGTCGCGATGCTCATCGACCGCAAGGCGGCCTACTCGGTGGGCCTGGCCGAGTCCTTCGAGCAGAGCTTCAAGAAGCTCAACGGCGAGGTGGTGGGCCAGGAGTCCTTCTCCAACGGCGACTCCGACTTCCGCGCCCAGCTCACCAACATCAAGAAGCTCAAGGCCGACGGCCTCTACATCCCCGCCTACTACCAAGCGGTGGCGCTGATCGCCGAGCAGGCCAAGGAGCTCGGCCTCAAGGTCACCATGCTCGGCGGCGACGGCTGGGACTCGGCGAAGCTCTTCGAGCTCGGCGGCAGCGCGGTCGAGGGCAGCTACGTCACCAACCACTACACCCAGGACGACCCCCGCCCGGTGGTGCAGAGCTTCCTCGAGAAGTACAAGGCCAAGTTCAACGCCATGCCTGACGCCATGGCCGCGCTCGGCTACGACGCCGCCCGGGTGGCCATCGAGGCCATGCGCCGCGCCAAGGACCTCTCCGGCCCCTCGATTCGCGAGGAGATCGCCAACACCCGCGACTTCGACGGCGTGGCCGGCGTCATCTCCATCGACAAGGAGCGCAACACCGTGAAGCCGGCGGTGGTGCTCAAGGTCGAGGGCGGCAAGTTCAAGTACATGGCCGCCATCCCGCCTCCCTGAGGGCGCGCGGATGTACGAGCTCCTCCAGCACCTCATCAACGGCCTCGCGGCGGGCACCATCTACGCCCTCGTCGCGCTCGGCTACACGATGGTCTACGGGGTGCTCAAGCTGATCAACTTCGCCCACGGCGACGTGATGATGGTGGGCGTCTACGTCGGCTACGCGGTGGCCTTCCTGCTCGGTCGCGAGTCGGCGGCCTCGGCCTTCGGGGCGCTCTCGGTGTTCGCCGTGGCCATGACGGCCTGCGCGGTGCTGGGCTTCGTCATCGAGCGCTTCGCCTACCGACCCTTGCGCGAGAAGCCCCGCCTCACCGCGCTGATCACCGCCATCGGCATCTCCTTCGCGCTCTCCTACGGCTTCCAGCTCGACCTCTCGGTGAACGTCTTCGGCCACGCGCTCACCCTGCTCCCCGGGTCCGCCTCGCGCCGCTTCCCCGACATCATCGCCCCCAAGGAGTGGCTGGTGCTGGGCGACTCCGACGTCATCATCTGGAACTGGCAGGTCCTCTCCTTCGGCATCGCGGTGGGGCTGATGGTGCTCTTGCAGGTGCTGGTGTACCGGACGCGCTTCGGCAAGGCGATGCGGGCCGTCTCCTACGATCACCGCACCGCGGCGCTGCTCGGCATTCCGGTCGACACCGTCATCTCCGTCACCTTCATGCTGGGCAGCGCGCTCGCCGCCGGCGCCGGCATCCTCTACGCCATCAAGGACAAGAGCATTCAGCCCCTGATGGGCATGTACGTGGGGCTGAAGGCCTTCGTGGCCGCGGTCATCGGCGGCATCGGCAACCTCCCCGGCGCGGTGGTGGGCGCTCTGCTCCTCGGCCTCTGCGAGGAGTTCGTGGTCGGCTACACCGCCTCCAGCTGGCGCGACGCGGTGGCCTTCGGCTTCCTCATCCTCGTCTTGCTCTTCCGCCCGGAAGGGCTGTTCGGCCGGGTGCAGGCGGAGAAGGTGTAAGCAGAGCTACTGACTGGCCGTCCAGCTCGCTTGCGAACTGTTCACTAAGTGTGTTCCATCGTGAAACACGAGGTGAAACATGACGGAGTGCGCAAACCCCTTCGAGAACGGCGGCGGACTCTGTGAGATCTGCCGTCACGCGCCTGAATCGGGCGGTCCCCGGCGCTGCTCGAAGATGATTGGGAAGAGCCCGGCCATGCACGCCCTCTTGGTGAAGGCGGCCACGGTGGCGGGCACCGACGCCTCCATCGTGCTGCGCGGCCCCAGCGGCTCCGGCAAGGAGGTGGTGGCCCGGGCCATTCACGCCAACAGCGCGCGGGCCGAGAAGGGCTTCGTGGCCATCAACTGCGCGGCGCTCCCGGGGGACCTTTTGGAGTCGGAGCTCTTCGGGCACGCCAAGGGCGCCTTCACCGGGGCGCACGTCACCCGGCGAGGGCTCTTCGAGGCGGCGAACGGCGGCACGCTCTTCCTGGACGAGATCGCGGAGATGCCTCCGGGCCTGCAGGCGAAGCTCTTGCGCGCCTTGCAGGACGGGGAGATTCGCCGGGTGGGCGAGACGGAGCCGTTCTCGGTCGACGTGCGGGTCATCTGCGCCACCCACCAGGACCTCACGCTCGCGGTGCAGGAGCGGCGCTTCCGCGAAGACCTCTACTTCCGCCTGAAGGTCTTCACCCTGGTGGTGCCGGCGCTCAAGGAGCGGGCCGAGGACATCGTGCCCCTGGCCGAGCTCTTCCTGATGCAGGAGCACCACCCCACCCGGCGCTTCACCAGGGCCGCGCTCGACGCGCTCTTGCGCTACTCGTGGCCGGGCAACGTGCGCGAGCTCAGGAACGCGGTGAAGCACGGGGCGGTGCTCTCGCGGCAGGTGGACGTCGACGTGGCCCACCTGCCCGAGGAGCTGACCGCGGTGAAGGGGCCCGCGCCGGTGTCTCGCCCAAGCGTCGTCGACGAAGGCGAGCTGGTGCCGCTGGTCGAGGCGGAGCGCCGGCACATCGCGCGGGTCCTCGAAGCCTGCGGCGGGCACCAGACCGAGGCCGCGCGGCTTCTGGGCATCGGCCGCACCACGCTGTGGCGCAAGCTCAAGGAGCACGGGCTGCCGACGTAAGCCCGCTCGCCGCTCGCCCCGAGGCGGTCGAGCGAGAGAGCGACGCCGTTCAGCCCGAGCCCTCCGGCTCCGCTCAGGACAGGCTGCGTCGAGGGCCGGCGAGTCTCCGGAATCCGAGCGGGTCAGCCCAGGTCCTCGACTTCGCACGGACTGAACGGTGCCTGGGTCCGCGTTTCGGTCGACCTCGTGACCGCGTCCGACCGTGCCCGGGCTTCGTTCGCTCGCTCCTCGCCGAACGGCCGGTTCCTGAGTGGACCCAGCGCGGCACGTCGAGTGCAAACGCACGCCGCCCGATGACGCCCTCGCTCCTCGACTTCTTCGGACACGACCACGAGCGCCTGGGCATGCTGCTGGCGGCGACGATGGACTCCTCCACCGGCTACGACGAGCAGGCCTTTGAGGTCTTCCGGCGGGCGCTGGTGCGACACGTGGCCATCGAGGAGCGCGTCCTCGCCCCGGCGCTGGAGGCCCGGCTGGGCGAGGGCTTTGCCGCCGTGCGCCGCAAGCTCAGGCAAGATCATCGGGCGCTGGTGACGCTGGTGATTCCGCGTCCCTGTCGCGAGTGGCTCGAGGACCTGCGCGAGCTGTTGGCGCACCACTTCGAGGTCGAGGAGCGCGAGGGCGGGCTCCACGAGCTGGCCGAGCGCTTCCTCACCCCCGACGCGCCCAAGCTCATCGCCGCCGCGCGCGGGCTGCCCGAGGTGGAGCTCGGTCCTCCCTGCGAGGGCGCCGAGGTGGAGGCGGCGCTGCACGCGGCCCTGGCGCGCTTCGGCCTCGCCGACCCGGAGAAAAATGTGGGGGGCGACCCCCTGGAGTGATGGCCGCCCCCCACCTGACGCACGTGCTGCCGTCAGCCGGCGCGGCACTGCAGGTTTCGGACCCGCGGCGCACCGGTGGTCTTCCCCTGGGACGACCGGGGACACGCGTTCGCGAGCGTTTCGAAGCGAAACGGAGGCGGAGCGCCCCGCGCGGAGGCGGACGTGCGCCGAGGTGGGATGAATCCCTCCGCCAGAGTCTGCGTTCCTGGTGAGGTGGCGAGTCGCGTGAGGCTGATCAGGAGAGGCGAGGCCCCGGGCGGCGCCGAGGGGGGCCGGCTTCCCTTCGTGCTCCTGGCGCTCCTCCTCTCCTCCGGCTGCGTCACCGCGAGCGGCGCGCGCTCGTACATCCCCTCCACGGCGGAGCCGGAGCACCCGTCGGTCGGCTCGAGCCCCGAGGAGTGGGCGGCCTGGCCGGGCCGGTGGCAGGGCGGGTCGCTGGGGCTGGTCGCCGCGCGCACCGCCGCGTCGCTGGTGGGTCACGCCTCGCTCAAGGACGCCGGGGCGCGGGCGAAGGGGCTGCCCGACGACTGCACCGGGCTGGTGCGCTACGCCTGGAACGCGTTGGGGGTCGATCTCTACGAGGGCTTCACCTTCCACGGCGAAAACGGCGTCACCGCGATGTACGAGGTGGCGCTGGAGCGCGGCGCGCTGCACCGCCTCAGGCCGGCGCCGGGCGACCTGGTCTTCTTTCGCGAGACCTACGACCGCAACCGCGACGGGAAGCAGAACGACGGCCTCACCCACGTGGCGGTGGTGGAGTCCGTGGACCAGGAGGGCACGGTGACGCTCATCCACCGCATCGGCGCGGGCATCCGGCGCTCGGCGATGACCTTGGCGGCCCCAGGCGAGCACGTCGCGCCCGACGGCCACGAGCTCAACGACTACCTGCGCCCCGCCGGCCGCTTCGGCCCCGCGCGGCTGACCGGCGAGCTCTTCGTCAGCTTCGCCTCGCCGGTGGCCGAGCACGTCGGGGTCGTCGTGCAGGGCCACTGACGGCCCGGCGGGCAACCGTGCGAACGTAGAATTGCACCTGGCCGCGGGCCTCCGGGTCTGCCTTCGTCATGAGCCCACTGCGACGCGCGACCATCACCGCCACGTTCTGCCTTCTGACCGCGTGTGACTTGGGGCTGGGGAACCCGTTCGCCGAGCCGGCGTGTGGGCCGAGCACCTGCGCCTCCGGGTGTTGCGACGTCAACGGCGTCTGCCTCTCGGGCGCCGACGACCGGGCCTGCGGCTCCGGCGGCCTCGCCTGCCAGGTCTGCCCAGGGGTCTGCCTCCAGAATCAGTGCACCTCCAATGGGTCGACGGGGGGCGGTGCCGGTGGAGGTGCCGGGGGCGGAGCCGGTGGAGGCACCGGCGGAGGCGTGGTGACCCAAGATTGCCGGACCGGTACCGCGTGCGGGGCTGGGACGTACTGCGACTTCGGAACCGGCCAGTGCCGGCCGGGCTGCGTGAACGACACCGGTTGCACCACAGCGGGCCAGGTGTGCGACCTCGGCTCGCGAACCTGCGTGTGCCGGTCGGGTACTCACGCCTGCGGTTCAGCCTGCTACCCGGACAACGACGCGGCCCACTGCGGCAGCAGCTGCGGCGTCTGCACGACGTCGGTGGCCAACTCGACGGTGGCGTGCGTTTCGGGAGCCTGTGTCTTCGCCTGCACGCCGGGGTTCAACAAGTGCGGCAATCGCTGTGCGTCCGACTCCGACGTGACCGCCTGCGGCGCGTCGTGCACGGCGTGCCCCGGGGGCGTGACCGGAGGCACCCCTGCCTGCAGCGTCGGCCACTGCGGCGTCGAGTGCCAGGCAGGCTCGTACTACGCCGAGGCCTCCGGGACCTGTAACCCTCTGACCATCGCCGTCGCCTACAACCAGAGCGTCACCGGGCCGGTGGGGACGTGGGAGGGCTCGTTCGACCAGAAGTGGGTCGTTCCGAAGGCCTCCGGCTTCGAGGAATTCAGGTTGGACAAGAATGGAACCGTCTGGCCGAGCGGCACCTCGCACACGACTGCATTCACCGCATTGCCCAGCCTGATCTCCGCCGCCGAGACCGGGACCTACTCGTACCCCAACTACCTGGCCATCGTCGGAACCGGGGTCCAGTACCTTCACACTTGGTCGACCACCAGCGAGCGGTGCTCCTGGATGGACGCGATGGTTCAGAACCCCACCCGGGTCGTGATGGGCGGGACGTACATCTCGTACGGGACCGACTGGGCCGCGGTGGAGAACGCGCAGGGCGTGACCGTCGCGGCCTTGAGCGTCGCAACGGGGTCGACCAATTGCCAGGCGTCCAGCAAGCAGCAGGTCGCCGCCGCCGGGGCGAAGCTGTGGGCCGTGGAGGGTGACGTCGTCATCACCTCGGTGGGCAACACCCTCACGGCGAAGACGTTGAACTCGAGCGCCTCGCCGCGGTCTTGGACGCTCCCTGGAGCGCCGGACGAGGTGACGAGGCCGTTCGCGCGGGTGGGGTCGACCGTGTACGTCCTGCCCTCGAGCTCTGGGTCCCCGGTCAAGGTCGCCGCTCGGAACGTCGCCTTCATCGGGCCCAGGCCGCTGGGGGGCGTGAACGGCGACACGGGCCCGGTGTGCATGCGGTACAGCGACGGCCTGCGCTGCGGCCACTACGACTCGAACACGAACATCCTCAGCCCCGGCTCACGCGTGAGCACCGACAGCTCCGACTTCCACGCCGTCATCCGGTCGTGGACGCCCGCCCTGTTCTACCGCACCTCGGCGGGCATCAAGTGGACCGTCCTCCAGTAGCGCGAGCCAACGCCATGCGCTCCTTCCTGTGTCTCGTCGCCGTGCTGTCCACCACCGGCTGCCTCCTGTGGGATTCGGGTTCGCAATCGTCGGTCAACGGGCTCGACGGAGGGTCCTTGGGCGGCTCTGGCGGAGGTTGCGGGGGGGCGGCGACGTCGTCGTGTGCCGGGGTGTCGCTGGAGGCGAGCGGAGCGCTCGACCTCGAGGTGAAGCGCCTCGCCCTCTCCGGGCGGGTGACGCTCAACGGCGGCCCCCTTCCGGACGTCGCGGCGGGACGGGGACGGTTGGTGTTCGAACGCGCGGACATCGGCGAGGCGGTGCGGGTACCGCTCCGCAGCTCCGGGGGCTCGGCCTACGCGGTGAGCGTGAGCCCTGGGGAGTACCTCGTCGCCTACGAGCCGCAGGACGCGGCGAACTGGCGGGCGACCTCGGACGGCTGCGCGGCCCCGGGCCTCGCCGCCATGCCGTGCGTGGGCGGGCTGCTCCAGCGCGTCACGGTGAGCACCAGCGGAGCCCTCGATCTCGACCTGCAGACGGTCCAGATGACGGGCCGGGTCACCGTCAACGGAGCGATGCCCCCTGACGCGCCAGGGAATCGCGGCGTCGTGCTCTTCGCGCTCGCCGGAGGCGGCCTCGCGCGCTCGCAGCCGTTCGGAAACGCTGGCGCCGTCTCCTGGGCGGTCCACCTCCTGAAGGGGCGGTACGCGGTGAGCTACGACTCCCAGCAGCGCCCGTGCGCGCGCGACTGGCCGATGCCCTGCAATCAGGGCGCGGTGCTCCTCGGCGGTCAGGAACTGCAGGCCAGCGGAGTGCTCGACCTCGACCTGCCCGCGGTGCAGCTCCGCGGCGTCTTGAGGCAGAACGGGCAGGCGCTGCCCTGGGCTGCGCAGTCGGGCCAGCTCGAGTTCACCCGTCGCGGAGAGAGCCCCTTCCTGACGGCCCCCTTCGCCTCCGGAGCGGCTGACTACTCGCTGTGGTTGCTCAAGGGTCGGTACACGACCGTCTACCGGGCCGCGAGCGCCAACTGTGATGGCCTCACGGCCGCCGACCTGACCTGTGCGGGAGCCCCGGTCGCCGGCTGTCCGTGACCGTGCCCGACGGTTGACGATTCCGATTGGCGCCGCGTCCGGGAGCGGGGACATTTCCGCCATGCGCCTCAATGCTCTCTGCGCCCTCGTCGCCGTCTTCGCCACCGCCTGCGCGCCCGGCCTGATGATCGCCCGCCGCGCGCCGCCGCTCGTCGACCCGGGCGCGCAGGTGCGGCGCCTCTCGGTCACGCCGCAGGGCGACCCGGGCCTGGCGCTCCAGGTGCAGCAGCTCCTGGAGCAGAAGCTGGCGTCGAGCGGCGAGTACGCGGTGGTGACGCTGTGCGACGGCCAGCCTTGCGGTCCCATCGACGGGTGGGTTCGCGTAGACATCTCCCCGGTCGTGGTGAAGGCGCCGGAGCCGGGCAAGGCGGACACCACGACCTCGGTGACGCTGAACATGACCTTCTCCGTGGTGCGCGCCGACGGCACCCTGGTGGCCTCGAACTCGCGCAACACCACGCAGTCGGGCTACGTGCCGGGCAGCACCACCGTGGACGTTCTGGTGCACGACGGCGCCGAGGAGCTCACCCGCGGCTTCGTCCAGGACATCGTGTCCCGAACCATCTCCGAGAGCATCGAGCTCGACGACGCGGGGCCGTTGAAGGAGCCGGTGAAGCTCGCCACCGACGGCGATCTCCCCGCCGCCAAGGCCGGCTTCGAGGCGCTGGTGGTGAGGGATCCGAACCTCGCCGGCGCGCACTACGACCTCGGCGTCCTCGCGGAGGTGAGCGGGCAGTTCGACCTCGCGCGCCAGCTCTACGCCAAGGCCGCGTCGCTCAGCCCCAAGGCGCTCTACGTCGACGCCACGCCGAAGCTCGAGCGGCGGCTGGCCGACGGGCGGGCGCTGCAGGGGCGCTGAGGGAGCTCCGGCGAGCGCGGGCCGGTGATTCGTGTCGCGCCGCGATCAACCGGTGACGCGGGGTCGTGCGTCGCCAAGGTGGGCGGCGGGGGACGGGTTGAAGACAGTTGCAGAAGATGCAACATCACAATTGTTTGTCGCAGTGATGACGTCATCACTGCAAGGACTTTGAAAACCGACCCGGCCCGGGCGGGGTCTTTCCGCTGATGGCGGAATGGCTCGATCAGCGGAGAGAGAAGAAGCCTCGAGCAGGGCGGGTTCGATGGGGTGGCGAGCGGCGTGCTTCGACCGGGAAGCTCCTCGGTTTCGCGGCGACGGATCCGCACGGTCTGGCTCCTCGACCGGAGCTCTGGCGCGCAGCGGCAGCGGAACCCAGGGGACACTGTCGCTCGAGGTCGCGGTGCTCGCTGCCGGTGGCTGGGCGCGGTCGCCCCTGGTCGACCGCCCTTCGTCGGAGCGGCTTCTCCCTCGGCTGATCCGCGCCCATTTCACTCGCGCTGAACCACCACCCCGGGCCGGGTCGGTTTTCAGAGTTGTTGCAGAGATATCGTTATCATTACGATAAATAGCAGGCTCACTGCATCCACTGCAACGACCTCTCCCGGGTCCGGCAGCCCACCGCCTCTCCCGGTCGATGGCGGAGCGCCAGCACACGTCCTGTCTGATCATCCAGTCGCCGGCCACGCTGAAGTCCCCCGCACGTCATGCGCTGCGCGGAGGCGCCGATCAGCCCCACTTCTTCCGCGCCTCGGCGATGACGCCCGAGTCGAGGTCGAGGCTGAAATGTAGCCGCTGGCGACCCCCCGGGACATTGGCTACAAGCGGCCGGCCTTGAGGTCCTTTCTCCCGGTCGTCGTCGCCGTGGCGGTGCTGGCGCTCCTCCAGGTGCTGCTCAAGGACGCGCCCTTCACCCTGCACCTCGCCTCGCTGGTGGGCGTGAACGTGGTGCTTGCGGTGTCCCTCAACATCGTCAACGGCATGACCGGCCAGTTCTCCATCGGGCACGCCGGCTTCATGGCCGTGGGCGCGTTCATCTCCTCGCTGGTCTCCACCTCGCTCTCGCCGTACCGCGTCGGCTTCCTCGGCGACGCCGGCTCGAACCAGCTCTTCTTCGTGCTGGCCCTCCTGGTGGGCGCCTCGGCGGCGGCCCTCGCCGGCTTCCTGGTCGGCCTCCCTTCCTTACGCCTCAAGGGCGACTACCTGGCCATCGTCACCCTGGGGTTCGGGGAGATCATCCGCGTGGTGGTGCAGAACACGCCCGCGCTCGGCGGCGCGCTCGGCCTCTCCGGCATTCCCCAGCACACCTCCTTCTTCATGGTCGGCTTCTGGGTGTTCGCGGTGGTGCTCCTGGCCCGCCGCCTCGCCGCCTCGCCGCACGGCCGCTCGCTCTGGGCCATTCGCGAGGACGAGGTCGCCGCCGAGGCCATGGGCGTCGACACCACCTCTTACAAAGTGCGCGCCTTCGTCGTCTCCAGCTTCTTCGCCGGCATCGCCGGAGGCCTGTTCGCCCACTTCCAGTCCGCCATCAACCCCAACAGCTTCACCTTCATGAAGTCGATGGAGATCGTGGTGATGGTGGTGGCCGGCGGCCTGGGTTCCACCACCGGTGCCTTCACCGCCGCGGTCTTCCTCACCCTCTTGCCCGAGGGCCTGCGCACCCTCTTCCTCGCCGTGGGTCGGGGCGACGACTCGCTCGCCAACACCGTCGATCAGCTCCGCATGCCCATCTACGGGCTCCTCCTGGTCGTCATCATGCTCACCCGCTCGCAGGGTATCTTCGGCAGCCACGAGGCGTGGGACTGGTTCGACAAGAAGAAGAAGGGCACTCCTCCCAAGGCGGCGCCGACGTGAGCGAGCCCGGCACCGCCCAAGCCCTGGGGCCGGTCACCGCCGAGCGCGAGGTGCTGCTCGAGGCGAAGAAGGTCTCCATTCGCTTCGGGGGCCTCAAGGCCCTCACCGACTTCTCCCTGGTGGTGAAGCGCGGCGACCTCTCGGGCCTCATCGGCCCCAACGGCGCGGGGAAGACCACCGCCTTCAACGTGCTCACCGGCGTCTACCGGCCCACCGAGGGCGACGTCGTGGTGCGCGGAGGGTCGGTGGTGGGCAAGCGCCCCTTCCAGATCAACCGCCAGGGCCTCGCCCGCACCTTCCAGAACATCCGCCTCTTCAAGGCCCTCTCCGCCCTCGACAACGTGCGCGTGGCGGTGCTCGCCGAGCGACGGGCGCTCGTCGACGAGAGGCACCTCGAGACCCTGCGCGCCCTGCCGGGGCCCCTGCGCCTGGGCGCCCACTTCTTCGACGCGATGGGCGACTACCGCGACTGGTGGCGGGCCTTCCTCCGCACCAAGGGCTTCCTGAAGGAGGAGGACCTCATCACCCACCGCGCCGAGTCGCTCCTCGAGGTGATGGGCCTGTCGCACCGCAAGGACGAGCTGGCGAAGAACCTCCCCTACGGCGAGCAGCGGCGCTTGGAGATCGCCCGCGCCCTCGGCACCACGCCTTCGGTGCTGCTCCTCGACGAGCCGGCCGCCGGCATGAACACCCGCGAGAAGGCCGACCTGATGGTGCTGATCCGCTCCCTCAAGGAGCGCTTCGACCTGGGCATCCTGCTCATCGAGCACGACATGAAGCTGGTGATGGGCATCTGCGAGCACCTCACCGTGCTCGACCACGGCGAGACCATCGCCACCGGAGACCCGTCTCGCGTGCGGCAAGACCCCAAGGTCATCGAGGCCTACCTGGGCGAGGCGCCTGCCCATGCCTAGCCCCCCCCGCCTCGGCGAGCGCGCTCCCCGCGAGGCGCTCTTGCAGGTGGAGAACATCCACCTGGCCTACGGCTCCATCACCGCCCTGCGAGGCGTGACCCTCTCGGTGGGGAAGGGCGAGGTGGTGGCCCTCATCGGCGCCAACGGCGCGGGGAAGACCAGCACCCTGCGCGCGGTGAGCGGCATGGTGAAGGCGTCCAAGGGCACCGTGCGCCTGCGCGGCGAGGACGTCACCGCGAAGAAGGCCCACGAGCTCGTCCCCAGAGGGCTCGCCCACGCGCCGGAAGGCCGCGGCATCTTCCCCAACCTCACCGTGCAGGAGAACCTGGACCTCGGCGCCTACCTGCGCCGCGACCACCAGGGCATCGCGGCGGACCTCGAGAAGTGCCTGGGCTACTTCCCCATCTTGAAGGAGCGGCGCCTGCAGCCGGCGGGCACGCTCTCCGGCGGCGAGCAGCAGATGCTGGCCATCTCGCGGGCGCTGATGTCCCGGCCGAGCTTGCTGCTCCTCGACGAGCCCTCGCTCGGCCTCGCGCCCCAGGTGACCCAGACCATCTTCCGCATCTTGAGGGAGGTGAACGCGGCCGGCGTCTCCATCCTCCTGGTGGAGCAAAACGCCCACCTCGCCCTCGAGCTCGCCCACTGGGGCTACGTCATCGAGACCGGCGAGCTGGTGATGGAGGGCACCGGCAAGGACCTCCTCGCCTCCGAGGACATCCGCAAGGCGTACCTGGGCGAGTAGCGGCGTGAGGGCTACTTGCCCCTGAGCCGGGCGAACATGTCGCTCGGCGCGTAGTAGCTCAGCTGCACCTGCGCCGCGTGGAGCTGGTCGCCCGAGCGCAGGCTCACCGCCACCATCGGCAAGAGCTTGGCGCCGTTGTGCAGGGTGCCGTTGCGCGAGTTGGCGTCGCGCACCGTCCACGCGCCCAGCGGGGTCTTGAGGAAGTGCAGGTGCACGCCAGACAGCGTGCCGTCGTTGAGCCAGGCGTCGCAGTCGGGGGCGCGGCCAAGGGTCAGGTAGGGCGCCTTGGGCTCCTCCTGGAGCGCCAGCGCCAGGCCCTCCTTCGACTTCTCGATGGGCGTCTTCGACGGCGGCCCGGCTGGGGTCACCGGCACCGCCTGCATCGGCACCATCAGCGTCTGCCGCGCCGGCGGCCGCCAGTTGCCCGCCTCCCAGACGAGCCACTCGTGGGGGTACTGCTTCACGAACTCCTCGAAGGAGACCGTGGCAGAGCGCAGGGAGAGGTTGGTGAGGAGGAAGCTCTTCACGAGGTGCCCATCTTCTTCCGGAGCGCCCAGTACTTCTGCTGAATCTTCAAGTTGAGCGGGTCGGCCTGGAGCGCCTGGCCATAGTGCAGCAACGCCTCCTTGAAGTCTTTCTTGTTCTCCAGCGCGTTGCCCATCACGAAGCGGATGTGGCCGTGGGTCTCGGCGCCGGGGTGGGCCACCAGGTGCTTCTTCCGCGCGGCCTCGATCTCCGTCACCGAGAGGCCCGCGGCGATGCACTTGGCCACGCCCTCGAAGTTGCTCTTCTGACCGTCGAACTCGATGCGCTGGCCGGGGTAGCCGATGACGTCGAAGGCCGCCTGCACCCGCTTCTGGGCGTTCTCCACCTGGGCACGCTGCGGCTGCGACAGGGGCCGCTCGAGCAGCCCGGTCAGCTCGCGCTTGAGCTCGCGCACCTTGGCGCGGATGTCGCTGAAGTCCGCGTCGGTGCGCACCCCGAGCAGGACGTAGTGGTCGCCGTTGATGCGCTGCGCGTACTTGGCCAGGACGCCCGCGGCCACCGGGTCGTCGGTCTCCGAGCGCGGCGTGGGCGCGGGGGTGGTGGACAGCGGCAGGCCCTTCACCAACAGGTCGAGGTTGTTCTTCTGCTCGGCGTTCAGGGCCACGAACTGCACCCCGAAGCCCGGCGACATGCCCCAGGCCTTCGCCTGATCCTTCGGCACGTGGCGCACCACCTCGCCGATGAAGTCCACGCCATGCTCGGCGGGGATCTTCACCTTGAGCTTGGTGAACAGCGCGGGCATCTCCGCGTCGGCGCAGACGAAGAAGCCGCCGCGGCTGATGTCCTGGCAGCGCAGCGTGCCGAGCTTCTTGCCTCCGGTCTCCTCCAGCGCCGCGTCGAAGCCCGCCTTGTGGCGCGGCGTCGAGGGCACCGGCGCGGGCACGCGCGCGGGCTCGGGCGGGGCCAGCATCTCCAGCGGCAGCGCGCTCGGCGTGGGCGGCCGGCGCGGCGGCGGCGACTGCGGCAGGCCCGGCGAGGCGAGCGGCAGCGGCGGAATCGGCGCCGGCGAGGCGAGGAAGGGCTTGGGCGACTTGCCCGTGCCGCCGAACATGCCGACCCCGGAGTCGGTGGAGAGCGGAATCGCCGTCGGCGCCACCATGCGGCCCGCGGGGCTCGACTTCTGCGCCAGCACCGCCTCCAGCGCGGCGCCGAACTCGTTCGCCGACTGGAAGCGCCGCTCGGGCTTCTTCTCCAGGGCCTTCATCAGCACCGCCGAGAGCGCCTGCGGCACCTCGGGGTTCACCAGGTGCGGCGCGGTGGGAATCTCCTTGGCGTGGGCGATGAGCAGCCCGGCCACCCCGGTGCCCTGGAAGGGCAGGCGGCCGGTGGCCAGGTGATAGCCGATGACGCCCAGCGAGTAGAGGTCGCAGCGCCCATCGATGGCCTCGCCGTTGGCCTGCTCGGGCGCCATGTACTCGGGCGTGCCGATGATGACGCCGGCGGCGGTCTTGTCGCTCTGCACCTCGGCGGAGAAGAGCTTGGCGATGCCGAAGTCGAGCACCTTGACGAAGCTCTCCTGGCGCCCCTTGCGCATCAGGAAGATGTTCTCCGGCTTCAGGTCGCGGTGGACGATGCCCGCCTTGTGGGCCGCGTCGAGCGCGTCGCAGACCTGGAGCAGGATCGGAATCGAGACGTTCGCCGGCATCGCCTCGCTGGCCACCTGGGACAGCTCGTGCCCCTCCAGGTACTCCATCACCAGGTAGTAGCGGTTCGGCGGCAGCACGTTCATGTCGAAGATGCTGATGATGTTGGCGTGGCCGATGACGTTGACGGCCTTCGCCTCCGCGTAGAAGCGCTGCACCAGGCCCGGGTTGGTGG
>JBBIOE010000043.1:0-40781 GCA_037443525.1 Archangiaceae bacterium
CGGGCGCACCAGGCGCGCGCCGGGGCGCTCGACCGGCGTGAGCTCCGGGCGCGGCGGCGCGGTCACGGTCGGCTTCGCCAGCGCGGGCGGCGGCGGCAGCGACATCGTCATCGGCGGCCGCGCCAGCGTCGCCTTCCCCTTCGCCTTCTTCTTCTTGCCGGTGAGATCGTCGGCGGCGAAGCGCTCCAGTGCGTCGAGGTAAGCGTCCGCCCCGACGACCTGCGCGTCGCAGGCGTCCTTGATCACCGAGGTCGCGCGGCCGGCGATCTTCTTCAGCTTCGCCAGGTGCACCTCGAGCGTGGGCACGTCGACCTCGACCAGCGCCTGGCGCAGCACGATGCCGGTGTAGGCGAGCGGGCCGGGGCTCACGATGACGCCCTCGTACCACTGGCGGCGCTCTTCCAAGGCGTCGACCAGCGCGCCCTCGTGGTTCGAGCGCACGATGGTGACCTCGAGCTTCAGCGCCGCGGCGTGAGCCCGGATGCGCGCGTCGAGGATGGACAGCTTCTGCGAGGAGCCCGAGTCGAGAAACCCCAGCGTGGGGCCGTGGAGGACGAGGAGTCGGCGAGCCATGGTGGACGCACGTTACGAGCCGGCCCGCCCGCCGCCAACCACAGAAAAACTACTCCTCCGCTGGAGCTTCCATGTGCTCGGGCGCCGAGATACCGAGCAGGCCGAAGGCGCTCTTGATCGTGTGCTTGAGCGCCGCGACCATGGCGAGGCGGCCTTGGGTCTTCTCCGGGTCGGCGTTGATCACCGGGTCGGCCTTGTTCTGCGTGTAGTAGCTGTGGAAGTCGCCGATCAGCTCCGAGCAGAAGTAGAGAATGTGGTGCGGCTCGAGCCGCTCGGCGGCGCTGGCCGCCACATCGGGCAGCTGGCTCATCTTCTTGAGCAGCGCCTTCTCCTCGGGGAGCACCAGCTTCGCGAGCTGAGCGTCGGTGAGCTTGTCGGGGCCCACGAAGGGTTGACCCTTCTCCGCCGCCTTCTTGAGGATCGAGGCGCAGCGCGCGTGGCCGTACTGGTAGGTGAAGACCGGGTTCTCGCGCGACTGCTTGGTGACGAGGTCGAGATCGAAGTCGAACTGCGCGTCGCGGGTCTTCGACAGGAAGAGGAACCGGCACACGTCTCCGCCGGCCTCGTCGATGAGGTCGGACAGCTCGAAGAGCGTGCCCTTCCGCTTCGACACCTTCACCTCCTCGCCGCTGCGCGTGATGCGGACCATCTGCACCAGGAGGAACTCGAGCTTCTTCTCGTCGTAGCCGAGCAGCTTCACCCCGGCGCGAATGCGCGGCACGTGACCGGCGTGATCGGCTCCGAACACGTCGACCATGCGGTCGAAGCCGCGGTCGAACTTGGCCTTGTGGTACGCGAGATCGGCGGTCAGGTAGACCGGCGTGCCGTCGGCGCGGAGGATGATGCGATCCTCGTCGTCCTTGAACTGCGACGTCATGAGGAAGGTGCCGCCCTTCTGCCGGTCGGCGTACTGCGCGGCCTTGGACTCCGCGTCGCGAACCTTGGCGTCCTTCCGGCGGGCCTCGGCGGCCTCGTAGGTCGCGCCGCGCTCTGTGTAGACGTCGACGATCTTCCGCACGCTGCCGTCGTCGTGGAGCGACTTCTCGCTGAAGTAGGTGTCGTGGCGAATGTCGGCCTTCTCGAGCGTCGCGCGGATCTGCTTCAGGTTCTCGCGAATGCCGACGGCGACGGCGGCCGGGAGGTACTCGGCCTCGCTCGCCTTCAGGTACTGGTCGCCGATCTCGGTCTTCCAGGCCTTGGCGATTTCGATGACGTACTCGGCCGGGTACTCGCCGGCCGCGAGCTCGACCGCCTCTCCGAAGAGCTGCCGGTAGCGCTTGTGAATCGTGCGCCCGAGGATCTCGACCTGGTTCCCGTAGTCGTTGACGTAGAACTCGCGAGTGACGTCGTGACCGGCCGCCTCGAGGAGCCGCGCCACCGCGTCGCCCATGAACGAGCCGCGCGCGTGGCCGATGTGCACCGGGCCGGTGGGGTTCGCGGAGACGAACTCGACCATCACCCGCTTGCCGGTGGACTTCGACGGCTTCCGCCCGAACCTCTCGCCGGCCAGCAGCACGTCGCGGGCGACCTGCTGGAAGACGCGCTCCTGGAGCCGGAAGTTCATGAACGCGCCGGCGATCTCGACCTTCTCGACGACGCCGCCGCGGTCGACGAGCCCGTCGCGGATCTTCGCCGCCAGCTCCGGCGCCTTGAGGCCCGTGGCCTTGGACATGGTCATCGCGACGTTCGAGGACCAGTCGCCGTGCGCGGCGTCGCGCGGCACCTCCACGACGTAGTTCGCGATGGCGTCGAACGAGAGCGCGCCCTTGGCCTTCAGCGCGTTCAACGTGTCGTCGATGACGGTGCGGACTTTCTGGCGCATTCGATGACTTCCTTGGCGGTTCGGCACCCTTCGACTTCGCTTGAGGGTGAACGGCGGTGGGCTGTAGAGCGAACGACTCGCTGGCGCAAGACGCCTGACGTCGTCAGCGGGCAGGCACGAGCTGCGAGAGCCTCAGCGGCTGCGCTACGGCCTTCACCGCGTACGGCACGACGGGCTTCTCGAGACCCTTCAGGATCACCGCCTCGCCGGCCTCGGTGACGATGCCCGGCCCCGCCTGCAGGAGCGTGTCGGAGGTCACCAACACCTGCCCGGCGTCGGCGATGCCGCAGAGCCGGGCCGACACGTTCACCGTGCTGCCGATGGCGGTGTAATCGAGCCGCTGCTTGGAGCCGATGGCGCCGACGACCGCGGGGCCGGTGTTGATGCCCACGCCGATGGGGAGCGGCTGCCCGTTGACGGTGATCTGCTTGGCGCGCTCGACCATCTCCAGGGCGGCGGTGATGGCGTTTCGCGGTCCGTCCTCGCGGTGCTCGATCGCGCCCCACAGGGCCATCACGCAGTCGCCGATGAACTTGTCGATGATGCCGCCGTGCTTCTCGACGGCGTCGACCATCTCGCCGAAGAACTTGTTGAGGAAGCGCACCACCTCTTCGGCGGGCATCTGCGACGACATGGTGGTGAACCCGCGGATGTCGCAGAAGAGCACGGTGACGTCGGCGCTCTCGCCCTCCATGCGCAGGTTCATCTTGCCGTTGAGCACCTCCTCGACGGCGGCCGCGGAGAGGAAGCGCGAGAGGCTGACGCGGTTCTCGACCTCCTTGCGCACCTGGGCGAGGAGCGCCGCGTTGTCGAGCAGCACGGCCGCCTGGGCGCCGATGGCCTCGAGCAGCGGCAGATCGTCCTCGCTGAAGGCCGCGCTCTGCGACACCGACTCGACGTAGAGAATGCCGAGGGTCCCGCTGCGCGGGGTGCGCAGCGGCACCGCCATCACGCTCTGGATGCCGCGGATCATCACCGACGCGGAGCGATCGAAGCGCTCGTCGATGAGCGCGTTGTTCACGAGCAACCCGGTCGTGGCCTGAATCGCCTGATCGATGATCGCCCGGGGGACCTCCACCTTCTTGTTCCCGGCCTTCGACTTCGACATGTACTGGCCGTTCTGCAGCCAGATGGCGCTGCCCTCCGCGGGCAACAGCTCGAAGATGACCGAGAGGATGCGCTCGACCTGCGCCTCCACGGTGCGCTCGAGGGCGACGCGGCGGTTGAAGTCCTGCGCGATGCGGAAGCGCGCGTTCTCCTTCTTGAGCGCCGCCAGGGACTCGACCTCTTTCGTCTGCCCAGTCGACGACGGCGCGAGCATCTTCGCGGTCCCGGTGGCGGGCGTGCCGCGATCCGACGAATCCTCGCCGGGGATCATCGTGATGATGGTGCGCTCCTGCTGCTGCGGCGGCTCCTCGGGCTCGTCGACCTGCTTCTGCTCGCTGGGGAAGAACGGCCCCGCGCCGTTGGCCGACACCTCGTCGAAGGCGTTGCTGTCCTTGTAGAAGCCGCTGCGGATGAGCGCCCCCACCGCGCCCGGCGTCGCCATGTAGAAGGCCACCGAGCGGCAGTTGAGGGTGCGGCGCAGCTCCGGCTCGAGGCCCGAGCTCAAGGGCGGCGCGGCGACCACGTGCACGGTCTGGGTCTCCACCTCCCAACGAATGGGGCACATGCGCAGCCGCTCGGCCATGCGCACGCCGGTGCGCTCCAACAGCTGCTCGTCGAGCTTGAGGGCGCGCAGCTTCTCGGCCTTCACGAAGCGCGTCGAGTAGAGCTCGGCGAAGATGCGCAGGAAGTCGCCTTCCTTGATGCAGTTGAGCCGCAGGAGCGCGTCGGAGAGCGAGCCACCCTTCGTCGCCTGCAGCGCTCGGGCCTTCTCGAGAGCCGCGGCGTCGACCAGCCCACTGGCGCGCAGTGGATTGGCGACCACTGCGTCGGTATCGGAGGTGACGGTCATCGAGGAACCGTCGAGCTTAGTTCACGGACCGGCGCGGTCGAAGTGGAAGCGTGTGGCCTGGCTCGGCAGACCAGTCGCGAGTCCGTTCGGCACTTGCCAAAAGCGACCGTCACTCGCCAGGACGGTCAGGTGGTACTCGCCGGCCGGGGGTGCGCCGGCGGGCTCGACGACGCGACGGCCCCTCTCGTCGGTGTGAAGCCACTGCGCCTGGGGCACGACGGCGAGCTGGAGGTCGGGCACCACCACCGAGGCCGTGAGGTCCGTCCCGAGCGACCGGAGCACCGGCGTCGGGTTGAAGAGCAGCGGCACGATCAACGTCTGCCCCGGCTGCGCTTGACCGGGGAGCGGCTGCCACACCAGCACGAAGGTGAGCGAGAGATCGGGCGTGCCGTCGCCGTTCAGGTCGTCGGGGACGCCATCGCCGTTCGCGTCGACCAAGTGGAAGTCGAAGCCGACCTTCTTCGCGTCGAGCCGCCCCTCGAGCGCGTCGGCCACGAGGGGAATCGCGGTCTGCGCGTCGAGCCGCTGCTGGAGCGCCACGTCCGCGGGCGCGTTGAGCACGGAGAAGGCCGGAGGCTCGCGCTCCACCTTCTTCGCCGCGGTGAAGTCGAAGCTCTGGGTGACGCCCGGTTGCACGTTGACGTCCACCGCGTCGCCCACGCGATCGCCCGCGCCCGGTTGCGCCAGCACGTCGACGTTGGGATCGAAGTTCCCGTTGGTGTCCACCATCGCCCACAGGCGCAGGAGGTTCGGGTCGACCCGGCCGAACACGAAGTGGGGATCGGAGGAGAAGCGCTCCCGGGAGATGGCGGTGACGAAGGCCGGGACGGCGGGGGCGCCGGGAGGGCCCTCGCCGTGGCGGTAGAGGAACACCCAGGCCGAGCCGGAGGTGCCTGGCGCCGTGGACAGGGTCCCTTGCACGACGGCGAAGCGCGCGAGTGGGGCGGTCTCGGTCGGCGCGCCGCAGGCGGCGAGGAGGACCGCTGCGACGAGCAGCGGCGCCCTTCGGCTTCGCGCAGGGTGAACGGAGCTCACGTCAGCCTGAGCAGCTCGCGCGCCTGCCGCGGCGTGGCCAGGGTGCGGCCCTTCGCCTTCGCGCGCTTGGCGGCCTCGGCCACCAGCTCAAAGTTGCCCTTCGCGAGCACGCCCTTGGAGACGTAGATGTTGTCCTCGAGGCCGACCCGCGAGTTGCCGCCCTTCTCGGCGACGAGGTCCACGAACGGCAGCTGGTACCGGCCCATCGCGGCGCAGGTCCAGGTGCTGCCCTCGGGCAGGTAGGAGCGCATGAAGTCGAGCGCCCTTTCGTCGGCCGCGAGCGCTCCGCCGACGCCGAGCACGAAGTCGAAGTGCGCGGGCAAGGTGACGAAGCCCTCCTTCGCCAGCGCGCGGGCCTCGTCGATCATCCCCACGTCGAAGCACTCGAGCTCGGGCTTGAGGCCCAGCGACTGGATGCGCTTGGCGATGTCGCGCACCAGCGGCCGGGGGTTCCAGAACACGTCGGGGCCGAAGTTCACCGTGCCGGTGGTGAGCGAGGCCATGTCGGGCCGGTCCGCCCCCTCGAGCTTCAAGCCCCCGCAGCGCTCGTCGACGCCCATGCCCACGGCGCCGCCGGTGGACACCTGCACGAGCACGTCGCACTTCTTGCGAATGGCGCGGATGGCGGCACGGAACAGCTCGGTGTCCTGGCTGGGCTTGCCCTCGGGCGTGCGCACGTGGAGGTGCACCATGGCGCAGCCGGCCTCGCGGCACCTCGCGGCGTCCTCGGCGATCTCCTCGGCGGTGATGGGCAGGTGCGGCGTCTGCTCGCGCGTGGTCTCGGCGCCGACCATCGCGGCGGTGATCACCATCGGGGGCATCGCGCTCACGGGGCCTCCTTCTTCCGCTGCTTGTCCTTGGGGGTGACGCAGGTGCCGCTGGCCTTGCAGACCACCACCGGCGTCGCCAGCACCTCGGCGGCGGAGTCGTTCACCTCGGGCGCCGAGCGGATCACCTTGCGCGCCTCGAACCTCATCTTGCGGCTGGTCTTGCCGACCTCGGTGATGGTGCCCCAGGCCTCGATGTAGTCGCCGGCGTAGACGGGCGCGAGGAACTCCACCGAGTCGTAGGCGCGGAAGAGGCCCTCGTCGCCGTCGAGGCGAATCAACAGCTCCGTCGCCACGTCGCCGAAGAGCCCCAGCATGCGGGCGCCGTCGACCAGGTTGCCGCCGTAGTGGGCGTCGTGCGCGCTCATGCGCAGGCGCAGGGTGACCTCGGGGTTCGTCACGTGGGCTCTCCTTCGAAGTGGGCGCCCTTCTCTTCCTTGCCCAGTCGCTGCAGCACCTGGTGGACGATGAAGTTCGCGACGCTGGAGGGCTTGGTGCCGGGACCGAAGCCGGCGTCGAAGCCCAGGTCGATGGCCAGGCGGTGATCGACCCGCGGGCCGCCGAGGAGGAGCGTCATCTTCCCGTGCACGCCCTGCTTCCTCGCCTCCTCGATGAACTGCCGCGAGTTGTCCTTGTGCACGTCGCGCTGGGTGACGACCTGGCTCACCAGGATGGCGTCGGCGTTCTTCTCCTTCGCCTTTCGAATCAGCTCGGCGTTCGGCACCTGGCTGCCGAGGTTGTAGGCCTCGAACCAGGGGTAGCGCTCGAGGCCGTAGTCGCCGGCGAAGCCCTTCATGTTCAGGATCGCGTCGATGCCCACGGTGTGCGTGTCGGTGCCGGTGCAGGCCCCGAGCACCACGATGCGCCGGCCGACCTTCTTCTCGATCAGCGCGTTCAGGTCCTGGTAGCCGAGCTTCTTGATGGTGATCTCGGGCACGTCGAGCTCGGCGTAGTCGAGCACCACCGGCGAGCGGGCGTAGACGATGAAGAACGTGTAGTCCTCGCTGGCGCGCTCCACCGCGGCGACCTTCACGTCGGTGAGGCCCATCTTCTTGCAGAAGACGGCGGCGGCCTCCTTCGCCTTCTCGCTCGCCGACACCGGCAGGGTGAACGAGAGCTGAATGACGCCGTCGTCCTTCCGATCGCCGTAGGGCCTGATGAGTTGCTTCGTCATGACGTCACTTCCCGTAGGCGATCGAGTCCAAGATGCGCTTGAAGATGGGGCCGAAGCGGGCCGCCGACTTGGTCTTGGCGGTCCAGGTGAGCACCCACTTCGTCTTGCCGTTGCAGCCGACGATGGTGGTGGTGGTGACCTTGTTCTCGTCCTTCTTCGCGCCCTCGCCCTCGCCGACGTAGTCGGTGGTGACCTTCTTCGCCGCGGGCGACGCGGAGATCATCACCCGATCGGGTCCGCCCGCCCCGCCGTCGGCCTGTGGCCACACCGCGGGGATGAGCTGGTCGAGGCAGGCCTTCGCCGGCCGCTGGGGATCGACCGCGAAGACCGAGACCGCGAGCGAGGCCTCGTCGTCGGGCGCGGCCCAGGTGAGGCTCGAGTCCTCCGAGGTCTTCTTCCACTCCACCGGCGCCTTGAAGACGAGGCCATTGAGCCGGGCCGTGTCGAGGCTGTCGACGCCACTGAGCACCACCGAAACCACCAGCGCGGTCATCATGCCTTGGCCTCCATCAGCTCGAGGAACGGGTTGAAATAGTCGGGGGCCTTCTCGACCACGCCGTCGAGGCCCTTGCCGCCGGTCTCGGCGCGCTTCACGTCGCCGAAGCGGCCTCGGCCGATGGCGGCGATCATGCCGTCGGACGTGCACTCCTCGAGGAGCTCGGTGGCCTTGCCGAAGACCTCGCGGGCGCGGCGGGCGATCTTCCCGTCCTCGCGCACGGTGAGCTCCTCGTCGAGGCCGCGGGCGGCGCGGTGGACGTACGAGGCCGCCTTGAGCGCGACGTAGCGATCGGCGAGCAGGGGCGTGTGCATCGCCTCGGTCATCATGCCCAGCAGCTGAATGCCCTGCTTGGTCCAGATCGCCACCAGGTCGGCCATCACGTCGTAGGCGTGGCTGAAGAAGATGTCCGTCTCCTTGTGCTTCGTGGGCGGCATGTACTTGAGCGGCGCGTTGGGGAAGCAGCGGCGCACGAGCATGGCCTGCGAGAGCTCGAGGAGCAGCGTCTCGTCGCGGTGCGGATCGATCTCGTAGCTGTGCCCGATGCCGAGCTGCCAGTCCTCGAGGCCGGCGCGGTGGGCGAAGCACTCGTTGATGAACTGGCTGGCGATGACGGTGTGCGCGGCGTCGTAGGCGTCGGCGGTGGTGATGTAGTTGTCCTCGCCGGTGTTGATGATCAGGCCGGCGGTCGCGCAGATGCGGCGCGAGAAGTACTGATCGATGAAGGTGCGCCGCATGTTGATGTCGCGGAAGAGGATTCCGTACATCGCGTCGTTGAGCAGCATGTCGAGCCGCTCCCACGCCGCCATGAAGGCGATCTCCGGCATGCACAGGCCGGAGGAGTAGTTGGTGAGCTCGACGTAGCGCCCGAGCTTCTCGCTCACGACGTCCAGGGCCTCGCGCATGATGCGGAAGTTCTCCTGGGTGGCGTAGGTGCCGCCGAAGCCCTCGGTGGTCGCGCCCTGGGGGACGTAGTCGAGAAGCGATTGCGCGGTGGAGCGGATCACGGCGATGACGTCGGCGCCCGCCTCGGCCGCGGCGCGGGCCTGATCGACGTCGTCGTGAATGTTGCCGGTGGCGACGATGACGTACTTGTGCGGCGCCGGGCTCATCGGGACCTTCGTCTTGAGGGCGTTGCGCTTGGCGACGCGGGCCTTGAGCTCGGCCATCGCGTGGCGGGCCTCGGAGCGGACGTCGGCGCGCAGGCGCTCCTCCTCGTCCGGAGCGAGGGGCCCAAGGGAGGCGAGCGGCGCCGCGGTGAGCAGCTCCACCGCCTCGAGCGGGCTCTTGGCCCCCATCTTGAGCGCCCGGCCGTACCAGTAGGCGGCGCCCTTGTTCATCACCCCGGCGTCCTTCAGCCGGTCCACCATCAGGTTGACGAGCGGCGCGCCCATGGAGCCGGTGCCGTCGACGCCGAACCAGCGCAACACGGTGCGCTCCACGGAGACGGTGGTGTTCTTGGCGATGAGCTCGAAGATCGGGTTGGTGATGTCCCGGGCGAGCTGCCGGGCGCGTGCGACCTGCTCATCGGAGACGAAAAGCCCAGACATGGCGGCCCTCTATAGCCGGTCTTCCAGGCCCCGCCCACCCTTGACGCTCGTCCAACCGGCCTTAGGTCTAAGGCCATGACCACCTCCGTGATGCCTCCGATGCACCGGGCCTCGAACCTGGTGAAGACCGCGGTGCTGCTCGCGGCGATGAGCGCGCTGACGCTGGCCGTGGGGCAGCTTCTCGGCGGGCCGCGCGGGCTCGTCTTCGCGGGGGCGATCGTGGTGCTCATGAACGCGGTGTCCTTCTGGTTCGCCGACGCCATCGCGCTGCGGCTCAACGGCGCGCACCCGCTCAGCCGCGAGCAGGCGCCGGAGCTCTTCTCGGTGGTGGAGCGGCTCGCCGCCAAGGCCGACCTGCCCATGCCGCGGGTCTTCGTGATCGAGACCGACACGCCGAACGCCTTCGCCACCGGGCGCTCGCCGGCGAAGGCCGCGGTGGCGGTGACGACGGGCCTGCTCGAGACGATGCGACCGCGGGAGCTCGAGGGCGTGCTCGCCCACGAGCTGTCGCACGTGAAGAACCGGGACACGCTGATCATGACCGTGGCGGCGACGCTGGCGGGCCTCATCTCGCACGCCGCGCAGCTGGTGTTCTGGTACGGCGGCGCGCTGCTCGGCGGCTCCCACCGCGACGACGAGGAGCACGGCGGGGGCCTGGCGATGCTCGGCCTCCTCATCGTGGCCCCGCTGACGGCCACCCTGCTCCAGCTCGCCATCAGCCGCTCGCGCGAGTTCGACGCCGACGCCTCGGCGGCCCAGCTCACCCAAGACCCGGAAGGGCTGGCCTCGGCGCTGTCGCGGCTGGAGGGGCTCAACCAGGCGATGCCGTACGATCGCTCGCCCGCGGCGGCGCACCTGTTCATCGTCAACCCGCTGAGCCGGCGGGGCGTCGCGTCGCTGTTCTCGACGCACCCGCCCCTCTCGGAGCGCATCGATCGCCTGCTCGGGCGGGCGTGAGCGGCGCCTCCCTCATCGGGGGACCGGCGCGGTGGCCGCGGCCGCGAATTCGATGAAAACGCGCCCTTCGACGAACAGACCTTCCCCTGTTGTACCCATGCATGGCAGATGGGTATGGTCCGCCGCCTTTTTCGGTGGTTTCCCAAGGAGTGTTTCATGACGATGGTCATCATTCTGCTCGGGCTCGGTCTGGCCGTGAGCTTGGCGTTCAACTTCGGCCTCGTGGGCGGCACGCCCACCGCCCCCGCGACCTCTTCCGGTGCCTCGGCCGCCGCGCTGCCCCGCTCGACGGGCCGTGACGACGACGGCCGCGCCAGCCGCGCCGAGGCGGAGCTGGAGAAGAAGCGAAAGGAGCTCGACGAGCTGAAGAAGACCCACGCCGAGGTGAAGGACGAGCTGAAGGCCACCAAGAAGAAGGTCTTCGAGCAGAAGGAGGCCTCGGCCTCGGGCGACGATCTCGCCAAGGCCCGCGCCGAGGTGGAGCGCCAGGCGTCGGTTCAGCTCGAGAACACCCGCCACGAGCTGGCCACCGCGCTGACCGAGCTGCAGAAGCTCCGCGCCGACGCCGAGGGCAAGGGCAAGAGGCGCCGTGAGGCCGAGGAGAAGAAGGCCGACGAGAAGCCGGCCGAGGCCAAGCCGCAGGAGGTCATCACCAAGGTGATCCGCGAGCTCTCCGACGTGGAGAAGGAGCGCATCGCGCGCCTGGAGGCCAGCTCGGCCAGCGACCGCAAGAAGGCGGCCGAGGCCGATCGGGAGCTCAAGTCCATGAAGGCCAAGCTCGAGCGGCACCACAAGGAGTCGAAGCACGTGTTCAAGGAGGCCGAGCTCGCCCGCGACAAGTTCCGCGCGGTGGAGATGCGGCTCAACCGCACGCTCCTGGAGAACGATCTGCTCCACCGGGCCGTCTTCAACCTGGAGAAGAAGACCGGCCAGCACGCCGAGCACACCTCGCCGACGGCCGCGGAGATCGCCGAGTCGGATCAGAAGATGACCGACAAGTTCAAGGCGGAGGACAAGGCGTCGGCGGAGGCGCTGGAGAAGCTGATGAACGCTCCGGCGACCACCGAGGAGGCTCCCGCGGCTGCCGCTGCTCCCGCCGAGGCCCCCGCGGCCGCGCCGACCACCACGGCCTGAGCCGGGGTTCAGCTTACGAATCAGCACGCGCGCCTCAGCCGGTCTCCGGCTGGGGCGCGACGTGTTCAAGGGTCCGGTGGATTTCGCGCCCGGGTCGCGGCGCCGGTCACGGCGTCTTCGCCAGCTCGCGCACCACCGCCTCGTTCAACGACTGGTAGGGCAGCACCCCGATGTACGCGGCCACCACCTTGCCGTCGCGCCCGAAGAGCACCCGCGCCGGCAGCTCGCGCACCTGGCCGAAGGGCGTCTCCCCGGCGCGCACCCGCTCATCGGCGACGACCAGCGGGTACCGCAGCTCCCACTGCGTCGCGAACGGCACCAGCACCTTCTCGCCCTCGAGATCCATGCCCACCAGCACGTTGGCGAAGCCCTCCTTCGCGTGATCGCGGTCGAGCTTGTCGAGCGTCGAGAGATCGGTGAGGCAGGTGAAGCACCAACTGGCGATGAAGGTCACCAGCACCACCTTCCCCTCCAGCCGCGAGGGCTCGAAGGGCGCGCTGCTCGCCGACACCCGCGGCAGGGAATTCAGGTGCGCGCGGGCGTCGGGCAGCCCCTCCAGCCCGGTGTGCGCGCACGCCGACAGCGCCACCGCCGCGAGCGCGAGGGCCAAATGGCGCATCACTTCTCCGCGCGCTGACAGCTCTTGCAGACGCCGTAGAGCTCCATCTTGTGCGACGTCACCTTGAAGCCGTGCCGCCGCGCGACCGCGTCCTGCATGCTCTCGATGCGATCGTCCTCGAACTCCGCGATGGTGCCGCACTGGGTGCAGATGAGGTGATCGTGGTGGTGCTTGCCCACCGCCGCCTCGTAGCGCGTCTGCCCGTCGCCGAAGTTTCGGGCGTGGGCCAGCCCGGCCTCCGAGAGCAACTTCATGGTGCGGTAGACGGTCGCCACCGACACCTTGGCGTTCACCGTGCGCACCCGCGCCCAGAGCTCCTCGACCGAGAGGTGGCCCTCGGCGGTGAAGAACGAGTCCAGAATCTGCGCGCGCTGCTTGGTGGACTTGAGCCCCCGCTCGGACATGAAGCGCCTGAAGTCACCGTTCTTCTCGGGGATCACGGGAAGCGCTCCTTCCAGGCGGCGGCCGCGGTCTCCGGGGGGCCGAGATCCACCCCCCCGTTGAGCTTCACCAGCGACGCGTGCGCGGCGGCCCGCACCTCCTTCGACCGATCGGACAGGAGCCCCACCAGCGCCGGCGCTTGCGTCACGTCGCTCCGAGCTCCCGCCACCTCGGCGGCCAAGGCCCGCACCCAGGGATCGTGATCGCCGAGCGCCTGGGCCAGGCTCCCCACTGGACGGCCGAGGGGCAGCGCGCCGGTGCGCAGGCCCGGGCTGAACAGGAGCCCCGCGAAGAGCGCCGCCAGGCCAATCTGCACCAGCGCCTTGCCCAGGCGGTAGCGGCGCGCCAGCACCAGCGAGATCCGGTACACGGCGAAACCCAACGCGAAGGTCGCGAAGAGCCAGGGCGCCGCCGCGGTGAGCGCCGGGGACGCCTCCCCGGCCCGCTGGGCCCAGAACGCCAGCACTGCCGAACCGGCGAGGAGGGCGAACAAGACCAGAGGCAGCGCGGGACGCACCCGCACCCCGGCCACGCTCGGCTCAGAATCGTCGGACTTTCCCGCCCCAGGTGCGTCGTTCGTTGACACGGTCTTGAGACTGCTTATACGCACGACGGCTTTCAAGCATGACGACGCGAACGTGGACCAGACGACGGCACCCCGAGGATGTCCCCACGCCGGTGGCCGTGGCGGTCTCCGACTTCTGTCGGCGCGCCCAGGCGCCGGCCTCCCCCGCCCTGGTGCGTGAGGCGCTGGCCTGCCTCTCCGAGGGCGACGACTTCCGGGTGAAGGAGCTCACCGACGCCGAGCCCACGGCCCAGCCGCTCGGGCCCTTCGCGGTGGTGGACGTCGTCTCGGGCACCGACGCCGCCTTGGCCGCCAATCGCGAGAAGACGGGCTTCTACGAGCTGGTCCGCGATTTGGCTCAGGAGCGCGCCGAGGCGGTCCCTCCCCCGGAGCCGACCGCGCCCGAGCCGGCGCGCGCCGCGGACGAGGAAGCGCCCGAGGGGGAGGAGCAGCCCAAGTCGGTCTCGAAGGCGAGGAAGTCGAAGGCCATCACGCCGACGGTGGCCGAGCGCATCGCCCCGAAGAAGCGCGCCCCGGGCACCGCCGACGAGAGCTCCTTCCCCGAGCCGCCGCCGCCCGCCTCGAGCTTCCTGCCCAAGCGAAACCTCCCCGCGCCGCGCGGCCGCTACACCCGCCTCGAGGCCCCCAAGGCGAACCTGGAGCAGCTCTTCGGCCCCGCGGCCTACGACGAGCTGAAGGCCGTGCTCGAGCAGGTCCCCCACCGCATCGCCGTCTTCCAGGCGCTGGAGAGCGGCTACACGGGCGACAAGGGCCCCTTGCGCCTGGAGGACGTGGAGAAGGCGCTCGAGAAGCACAAGCTCATCGCGCGCGTGGTGGAGAAGGAGCGGGCCAGTGTGCTCGGCGCCCTCACCGACGCCCGAGGCGCCAAGGGCCGCGCCGCGCACGCCCTGGGCGTGAGCTTGCACGAGCTCGATCAGGTCATCGCCGCCGCCAAGCTGGACCGCGAGGCCGCCGACATCAGGGAGCGCTTCGTGCGCGAGGCCCTGTCGCCGAAGACGCTGGCCCTGCGACTCGATCTGCTCGGCCGCACGCGCTACCTCGAGGAGCTGGGCATCGAGAAGAAGTTCCGGCAGTCGCTGGCGAACGATCTCGAGGCCCTGCTCGACGAGAACGCCGACGCCGCCGACGACGATCGCGCGTTGGTCGAGCTGGTGGCGAAGAAGGAAGGCCTCAACGCCGAGCTGTTGGAGAGGGCCGTGGAGAAGCTCGGCCTCATCACCCCCGACGAGGACGTCTGACATGCCGATCTACGAGTACCGCTGCGCCTCCTGCGGCCACGAGGTCGAGCTGATGCAGAAGCTCGACGACCCGGCCCCGAACCCCTGCCCGAAGTGCGGCGTGGCCCAGGCCATGGAGAAGCTGGTCAGCCGCTCGGCGTTTCACCTGAAGGGCGGCGGCTGGTACTCCGATCTCTACGGCTCGTCCAAGAAGGACTCGGGCGGCTCGAGCGGCGGCAGCTCGGCGTCGTCCTCGACCAGCTCCCCGGCCTCCACCGCCACCACCACCACCTCGGCGCCGTCGGCCGGCTCGTCCTCGTCGTCGGGCACGAGCGCCCCGGCCAGCGCCCCGACCTCCACGTCCTCGGGCTCCTCGGGGAAGAGCTCATGACGCGCGCGCTCGCGATCGCCCTCGTCCTCTCGCTGTCCGGCTGCATCAGCGCGCAGATCAACTTGAAGCCCGAGGAGTCGACGAAGCTCGAGCGATCGCTCACCGGAGCCGACCGCTTCCTCCGGGTGTCGATGTACGTGACGCCGCTGTTTGGCGACTCGACCACCAAGCTGTTGAGCCCGGTGCCGCCGGAGCAGGTGCGGCTGCTCGAGAACCCGAACGGCACGCCCGTGAACCCCGGGAAGATCGAGGGCATCATCGCGGCCGGCACGCCGGTGCGCATCGTGAAGGTCGAGCTCCCCACGAGCTTCGTGATGCAGGAGCGGGTGCTCTACACGCCCCGCACGCTCGCGTGGATCTACGTCGACGTGGGCGGTACGCCGAAGAACGCCCCGCCCTTCGTCATCGTCCTGCCGCCCGGCATCAAGGACGAGGCCGAGTTCACCGTCGAGCTCGATCGCTCCCTGAGCGCGACGGACCTGAAGGCGCAGCTCGACGCGATGTCCGAGGCCGCGCGCGACGCGGTGAAGAACAAGACCGCGGTGGTCGACATGTCGGCCGAAGCGCTGGAGATGGCCTGGGGCTGGCCGCAGCGGAAGAAGATCGAGCTCGACGGCGAGAAGAAGAAGGAGACCTGGGTGTGGGCCGACGGGCTGCGCCAGGCGATCCTCGTCGACGGGAAGGTCACCGAGATCAAGTAGCGGGCGGGTTCGACAGGCTTCGACTTCGAGGGGTGTCGAGCTCCGGTCCTTCGCTCACCGCGGCCAGCGGCGCTTCTTCTTCTTCACCCTCGCCTCTTCGGCCTTCGCCTCGCCCGGGCGGCGCAGGTGCGGCAGCTCGCCCATCTGCACCGGGTGGAACTGGCCGCCCTCGAGGGCCTTCACCAGCTCGGCCTGCGTCTGCACCGGCGTGCGGAACAGCGTCGCGCCGAAGCCGATCTCGTCGAGCGAGCTCCTGGTGTCGCTGCCGGCCACGCCGGGCAGGTTCAGGGCCTCCGCCGCGTCGAGGGCCAGCTCGTTCGCGCCCGCGCGCACGTGAGGGTTGTAGACCTCGACCGCCGACAAGAGCTTCAGCGACTTGACGTAGTCCAGCGCCGGCGCCGGTGAGCTCTTGTCGTAGGGCCGGGCCGCGATGATCACCGCGCCGAGGGCCTTGAGCTTGGGCAGCGCTTCGTCGGCGCTCCAGGCCTTCTCCCGGTTCGAGCCCCACATCTGCACCGGCTCGGGCGCGCGCATGGGGTCCTTGAAGAAGCACAGGTACTGGCCCTTGTCGGTCGCGAGCTCCAGGCCCACGAAGATGCGCAGCTTGGTGCTCTTCTGCAGATCGAAGAGCTCGTCGCAGCCGTCCTGGGTGTTCGTCTCGGTGAAGGCCACGCCGTCGAGCCCGAAGGACTCTGCCCGCGCCAGCACCTGCTTCGGATCGAGCGGGCAATCGCGCGACAAGTGCGAATGGACGTGGAGGTCGATCAACATGAGCGGTGCCCCTTGAACGCGGTGAAACGCGCGTGGGATAAGTCATCCATGTTCACGGGCGTCAAGGTGTTTTCGGCGACGAAGGCCAAGGAGCGCGACGAGCTCAGCGAGAACGTCACGCGGTGGCTGCGGTCGAACTCCGATCTCGAGATCGTGGACAAGGTCGTCAGCCAGTCGAGCGACAACGAGTTCCACTGCTACTCGCTGGTGATCTTCTACAAGCAGAAGGGCCAGTAGGCCTTCAGCGGGGGCCGAGCAGGAGCATCGCGCTCTTCGCGGGCACCACCAGCACGCCCGGCCCACCGCCGAGCTGCGCCGTCCGCGGGGAGAGCACGTCCTGGAAGGTCCGGGCGCTCGAGCCCGCCGCTCCGCCCTGCAGCGTGATGGCGATCGATAGCTCGGTCGCCTGGCGGTTGAAGGCCACCACCGCCACGTCGCGCTCGGAGGTGCGCTGGAACACCAGCGCGTCGACGTCGACGAAGAGCGTGTCGCGCGTGCCCCGCCGGAGCGCCAGGCTCCGCTGCCGCGCCGCGCCGAGCTTCTCCACCACCGAGCGCAAGCCCTCCTGCCGCGCGGACAGGCCAGCCCACGGCATCAGGCGCCGGTTGTCGGGATCGCCCGCGCCGGAGAGCCCCAGCTCGTCGCCGTAGTAGACGAGCGGCACGCCCGGCTGGCCGAAGAGGAAGGTGAAGGCCCACGCGGCCTTCTGGAACGGCTCGTCGGTGGTGACCAAAGGTGGCGGCGCGCTCCACGCCTGGGCGCTCGGGTCAGCGGCGATCTGCCCCGCGGCCTCGGAGATGAAGCGCGGCAGGTCGTGGTTTCCCAGGAACGGCGAGTTGATGGTCGAGGGCGGCCAGGCGCCGTCGTTGGCGCGCATCGCCGCGTCCAGGGGGCCGAAGGGCTTGTCCTTGGCGAAGGTGTCGACGAGCGGCCAGTAGAGCGGGAAGTCGAAGGAGCCGTCGAGCTCGTGGGGCCCCAGGTGCTCGCGCAGCAGCGCCTGACCGCCCGCGCCGGTGAACGACTCGCCCACGAGGTAGAACGGCGTACCGGTGACCGCGGTGATGGGCTCGGTGACGCCACGCACCGAGCGGATCGCGGTGTGGAGCAGGTGCTTGGCGGCGTCGATGCGGAAGCCGTCGAGATCGCCCTCCTCGAGCCACCAGCGAACGTCGGAGGCGAGCTGATCGGCCAGGGGCGTGCTGCGCCAGTCGAGGTCCGGCAGGTAGCTCGTGAACCAGCAGTCCACCGCGTGCGTGTCCCAGTCGCAGCCGGGCGCGCCGCACACGCAGGCGTTGCCCACGTTGAACCAGCCGTCGTCGTGGTGCGCGACGAAATAGGGGTGCTCCTGGTGGAGCTGGTTCAGCACCAGGTCGGCGAGCACCCGAATGCCCTTCGCGTGCGCCGCCTGAGTGAGCGCGCGGAGCTCGTCCAGCGTGCCGAAGCGCCGCTCCAGCGTGCGCGCCTGCGCCGCCCAGTAGCCGTGGTAGCCCGAGTACTGCCGGCCGTCGGTGCCGGGCCACGCCGTCTCGGGGTTCGCGTCGAGCGGCGAGAGCCAGAGCGCGCGCACGCCCAGGCGATCGAAGACCCCCTCCTCCAGCGCCTGGCGGATGCCGGCCAGGTCGCCGCCCTGGTAGTTGGCGGGCGCAGGCACCCCGGAGAGCGGCGCGTCGTTGGTCGGGTCTCCGTTTCTGAAGCGATCGGTGAAGGTGAAGTAGAGCGTCGCGTCGCGCCAGTCGAAGGGCTCGTCCTCGAGCCAGAATGGCAGCAGGAGCGGCTCGGCGGCGAGGCCGGCCGTGTCCAGAAGCGCCACCGTCACGGTGTGCTTCCCCAGTGAAAGCCCCGTCGCCTCGAACACGAGCTCTCCGGTCGACGCGCTCCACGACGCCTGGGCCGCCGCGCGATCGAGCGTCACCACCGGCGCCGCCAGGGCCACGCCCGTCGAGCCACGAAAGGCCTGCGCCGCCACCCGCACCCCGCCGTCGGCCGCCGCGAACGCCGTCACCGAGAGCCTGGGCGCCGCGCAGTCGGGCACCCGCAGCCGCGACTGCTCCACCTGCCCCACCCACCGGGTCTCGGGCACGAGTGGATCGAGCTCCAGGCCGCCGTCAGCGCGCCGGAAGCGGTAGGCGTAGCCCGAGGCGCGCGGCTCCAGCACCTCGCGCCACTCGAAGGTCCCGTCCGGGCGCCGGGTCATCAGCTTGGGCGCGAAGGCCTCCCACTCGCCCAGCACCTCGACGGCCGGCTCCTCGGGCGCGACGAAGCGCAACGAGCTCTCGCAGCTGCGCACCGGCGGCTCGACCTTCGGCTTCGGCGAGCACCCGAAAAGCGCGATCGCGGCCAGCAGCAGGGCGACCCGCGGGCTCTGCTTTTCGTTGGACGGCGCGCGCCTTTGGACTATGAGCATCGCGGTTTCGGACTGGCCTCGAAGCCGCTGTAATTCCTGGGAGGGAAGATGTCGCGCACTATCGGTATGACCGTGGTGAAGCTCGGCCTCGGAGCCCTTCTGGTGAGCCCCGTCCTCCTCGTGGGCACGGCCTGCAACCCCGAGTGCATCGACAAGTACGACTGCCTCTCGAAGTCCCACGCGCTGCCCGACGGCGGCGTCCCCAGCTTCCAGTGCGTGAACAACAAGTGCAACCCGGTGACCGAGGAGCCGGCCACCGACGCGGGCATCTGACGCGCTTCGAGGCGAGCGCGTATGAGGCGGAGTGGCGCGAGCCCTCCGCCTTTTTCATTTTCATGCGCCACGAGGCCGTGATTTGGAGCCCGCGATGCACGACGACGCCCTGAGGCAGTTGCTGGAGCTTCGGCACGGGAACCCGCACGGCCTGCTCGGGGCCCACCCCACCGGCTTCGACGTCTTCGTGCGCGCGATGCGGCCGGGCGCGGCGCGGGTCGACGTGGTCACCGCCACGAACCGGGTGACGCTGAAGCAGCGCCCCGATCTGCCCGGCATCTTCGAGGGCCGGCTCCCCGACACCACCGTGCCGAAGTACCACCTCGAGGTGCACTGGCCCGACGGCAACGTCACCTCGGAGCAGGATCCCTTCTCCTTCCTCCCCACGCTCGGCGATCAGGACCTGCACTTCGTCGGCGAGGGCCGGCACCGCCGCCTCTGGGAGCGCCTCGGCGCCCACCCGATGCACTTCATGGGCGTCGCCGGCACCTCGTTCATCGTCTGGGCGCCGAACGCCGTCTCGGTCTCGGTGGTGGGCGACTTCAACAACTGGGACGGCCGCCTCCACCCGATGCGCAGCATGGGCGGCTCGGGCCTGTGGGAGATCTTCGTGCCCGAGGTCGGCGAGGGCACGCGCTACAAGTACGAGATTCACCCCAGAGGTGGCCCGCCCTTCCTGAAGGCCGATCCCATGGCCTTCCGCGCCGAGACGCCGCCGGCCACCGCCTCCATCGTCCACGATCTCAAGACCTACCGCTGGGGCGACGCGGCCTGGCTGGAGAAGCGCAAGGGCCACTCGCCGCACGCCTCGCCCATCTCGATCTACGAGGTGCACCTGGGCTCGTGGCGGCGGCTCCCCGACGAGGACAACCGCTCGTTGAGCTACCGCGAGTTGGCCGCGCAGCTCACCGAGTACGTCAAGCACCACGGCTTCACCCACGTGGAGCTGTTGCCGGTGGCCGAGCACCCCTTCGGCGGGAGCTGGGGCTACCAGGTCTCCTCCTACTACGCGCCCACCTCGCGCTTCGGGCACCCCGACGAGTTCCGCTACCTCGTCGACACGCTCCACCAGGCGGGCATCGGGGTGATCGTCGACTGGGTGCCGGGGCATTTCCCGCGAGACGCGTGGGCCCTGGCCAAGTTCGACGGCACCGCGCTCTACGAGCACGCCGACCCCCGGCAGGGCGCCCACCCCGACTGGGGCACGCTGATCTTCAACTTTGCGCGCAACGAGGTGCGGAACTTCCTGGTGGCCAACGCGCTCTTCTGGCTCGACCAGTACCACGTCGACGCCCTGCGGGTGGACGCGGTGGCCTCGATGCTCTACCTCGACTACTCGCGCAAGCCCGGCGAGTGGGTGCCGAACCCGCACGGCGGCCGCGAGAACGAGGACGCCATCGGCTTCTTGCGCGAGGTGAACGACGCCATTCACCAGGCCTACCCCGACGCGATGGTGATGGCCGAGGAGTCCACCGCGTGGCCCCAGGTGAGCCGGCCCACTTCACAGGGCGGCCTGGGCTTCACCCACAAGTGGAACATGGGGTGGATGCACGACACCCTCTCGTACTTCCAGAAGGACCCGATTCACCGGCGCTTCCACCACAACCAGCTCACCTTCGGCCTGCTCTACCAGTTCAGCGAGACCTTCGTGCTGCCGCTGAGCCACGACGAGGTGGTGCACGGCAAGCGGAGCCTGCTCTCGAAGATGCCGGGCGACGAGTGGCAGCAGTTCGCCAACCTGCGCGCGCTCTACGGCTGGATGTGGGCCCACCCCGGCAAGAAGCTGCTCTTCATGGGTGGCGAGTTCGGCCAGTGGAACGAGTGGAACGCCGACTCGAGCCTCGACTGGTACTTGACCGATCGGCCCAGGAACCACCAGGTGATGGAGCTCGTGGCGCGGCTCAACCAGCTCTACAAGGCCGAGGGCGCGCTCTTCGAGACCGACGCCTCGCCGCAGGGCTTCCAGTGGATTCAGGCCGACTCCGCCGACCCGAGCGTGTACGCGTTCGTGCGGCGCGGGCGCAACGCGTGGCGAGAGATCGTCTGCGTCGCGAACATGACGCCGGTGGTGCGGCACGAGTACCGCGTCGGCTTCCCCGGCGGCGGGCTGTGGGCGGAGGTCCTCAACACCGACGCGATGGCCTTCGGCGGCTCGGGCGTCTCCAACGCGCCCTTCAAGATCGAGCAGCGTCCGTGGGACGGCCAGCCGGGCTCGGCCGCGATCACCCTGCCGCCGCTCGCGGTGGTGTGGTTCGCGCCGATCGATCCGCCGGGCCTTTCGAAGCCGTAGCCTGCCGCCCTCGGCGAGCTACTGCCCGTCCGCCGCCGTCCGCACCGCGCCGTGGTGATCGTCGGTGCGGTAGCGAACGCCGATGCGCAAGAGCCCCGCGCGCTGGAAGCCCGACTCCAGCGTGCCGGAGTAGTACCGCGCGCTGCGAATCGACAGCAGGTAGTCGCCCACCAGCTCGAAGTGGGTGCTCATGGCCACCGCGCCGCCGAAGGTGAAGTAGGTGACGGACTCGATGCCCGGCTCGGTGTAGGCGCCGCTGATCAGGTACTGGCGCAGGCTCAGGTGCACCACGCCCGACTCGCGGCTCACCCAGCGCGCATCGGCGATCAGCTCTCCACCGGGCCCGAAGTGGTAGTCGCGCTCGTCGACGATCGGCGAGTAGAGCTGCCCCGCCGCGCCGATGCCGAGGCCGATCAGCGCGCCGGTGAACTGCAGCTGCGAGCCGGTCGGCCCGTCGAAGGCGACGCTGCCGCCGGGCCCGACGCCGACGCCCGACACGCGCAGCACGTCGTGGTTCGAGAAGTCGTAGGAGCCGAAGAGGCCCCACACGCCCGCGCCCGTTCGTCCCGGCCGCAGCGCGTGCCCCCACAACAGCCCGTTGGCGAACAGGGCCACCGACGGCTTCTCCGAGACCGAGAGCTCGCCGTGCACCTGGAAGTGATCGAACGGGTACCGCGGCTCGAAGTCGCGCGTGCCGGGGAGCCCGCCCGCGAGGTCGAACCAGACGTGAAACTCCTCGCCCAGGAGGAACGACGTGTCGGGCCTGCCCTTGCGCGAGCTGTTGACGCTGCCCAGCGCGTCGAGCCCCAGGCCCAGGCTCCCGTAGACCGGCTCTCCGGCGAGCACGTCGTGAGCCTCGAAGCGGCCGTCGAAGACCCAGCGGTTGAACGTGCCGACGGGGTCGACCACCGCCGCGCCGACCACGTGCAGCCAGGCCGGTAAGTGGCCCGGGCGCTCCAACAGGACGATGGCGGTGCGGTGCAGCGCCTCGCCGAGGAACGCGCCGCCCACGGTGGTGGAGACGAGATCGTTGAGGCTGGGCTCTTGCGCCTCGCCGGTGAGCTCCCAGGCCACGCTCGACAGGCCGGCCGCGAGCAGGCCTCCCCAGAACCCGAAGCCCCCGGAGCGCGCCGACGAGAAGGCCAGCGCTCCCTGGTACGGGTGCCCGACCAGGTTCACCTCGAAGTTGTCGTTGTCGAAGACCCAGGGGCCGTGGAAGTTCGACGCCACCGTGGCCGGGGTCACCTGGGTCCACGGCTCGCGCAGAAACAGCGCGTTGAAGGCCATCAGCGAGACCTGCATCAACGGGATCTCGATCAGCGGCACCAGCACGCTGCGCTCCCCGAGGGGCCGATCGGTCGAGAGCGACACCGCCGACGGCAGCGCGGGAAGAGGCTCCTCCGCCGCGGCCCGGGGAGACGGCCCCAGGGCCGCGAGGAGCCCCACCGCGAGGACGCCCGCGCGCCACATCGGGCCGAACATAACCATCCGTTCGGCGGGGGCTTGCCTCGAGGCGAGCCCGGCTTCAGTGCACCAATTGCGGCAGATCGAACTGCGCGAAGACCGGCAGGTGATCGCTCACCGCCGACGGCACGGCGCCGGCCGAGGTCGCGTCAGGCGCCAGCGCGTCGTCGGCGAGGATGTAGTCGATGCGGTTGTTGCTGCCGGGGAAGGTGGGACCGACGTTGAAGTGGCCGAGCACGTCGACGAGCCCCAGACCGGTGAAGGCCTTCACCGCGTCGCCCTCGGACGTCTCGTTGAGATCGCCCGCCACCAGCACGCCCTTTCCGACCGAGCCCTTCAGGTGCTTGGCGAGATCCCTGGAGTTGGCACTGGCCGACCACGGGAACACGTCGGCGTGGAGCGCGACGACGTTGATCTCCTGCCCGTTCACGCACACCCCGGCCTCGACGGCCACGCGCGGCTCGAAGGCCGCGGGGGCGCCGAGCTCGATGCGATCGGCGCGCGCGACCGGCAGCCGCGAGAGGATCGCCACGCCGTAGTCGCCGCCCTCGCGCTTGATGGCGCCGGCGAAGATGCGCTCGGCGCCGAGGCGCTCGGCCAGCACCGTCGCTTGATCGACGTTCTGGGTGCGCTTGACGCCGACGTCGACCTCCTGCAGCGCCACCACGTCGGGATCGAGCTCCTCCAGCACGCGGCCGATCTCCTCCATCGACGACGAGAGCCCGGAGCGGATGTTGAAGCTCACCATGCGCAGGTGCTGCTTGGTGGGAGAGCCCTGGGTGGCGCAGTTGGTGAGGGTGGGCGCGCGGAGCAGGTGGCTGCGTTCGCAGGCCGTGAGGGAGAGGAGAGCGACGGGAATGATGACTCGAAGGAAAGACATGTGGCGGCGACCGTACCAAGCGCCCGTCTCGCCCTACACCCCGCCCGCTCCCCGATCGCCGGGGAGGACTTGATCGAGGACAGGCGGAACTCCCGCCTACTTTGCCGATGCGGCGAGACCGTCGACCCAGGACCCAGGCAGCCCCGCCGATCGCGCGCCGCGCACCAGCGCCTCGACGAAGCTCTGGCTCACCGGGCCGTCGCCGCTCTTGCGCGCGGGCGCGGTGACGAAGGCCACCGCCTCGAGCACCTCGCCGCCCACCCTCACCTTCACGGTGCGCTCGATGGACATGCCGGTGACCGCGCCTTCCTTGTGTTGCACTACGGGCCAGTCCTTGGCGGCGATCTCGAAGAGCACGCCGTGCGTCACCTGCCCCGGCGCGTCGGCGAGCCCGGCCACGCGCCCGCCCCACCAGCGGCTGGGGAAGTCGTAGACCAGCGCCACGTCTTGAGCCTCGGCGAGGCGGCCCTTGGGGAGCGTGAAGTCGTCGTAGCCGTGCTGCGAGCGCCAGGTCTCGAAGGCCTCGGCGTCGAGGATGGTGGAGTACGCGAAGTAGCGCAGGGTGCCGGTGCCCGCCTGCTCGCGGGCCTTCCTGACGATGTCGTGGTGGGCGTCCATGGAGCGCCGTTGATAACAGCGTCAGTCGCCGAACACCTGGAACATCGAGCCCACGTCGAGGCGCGAGGTCTTGAGGAAGAGCTTCAAGGCCTTCTCGGTGGCCTCGGCGAGCTGCTCCATGCGCTGCAGCCGCTGCACCTGGGCCTTGGTGGTCTTGTGATCGGCCTGGGCGAGCTTCCTCGCCTCGGCGAGATCTTCGCGGATGCGGCTGATGAAGGCGTACTCGCGCTCCTCGATGACCCGGCGGGCCATCTTGAGGAGATCGGTCTCGGCCTTGTAGCGCCACGCGGGGTCCCCGGGAGAGCGCACCCTCAAGATCACGCTCCAGCGCTCGAGATCGCGCACCAGCATCGAGACGCCGCCCTTGGAGAGCGAGAGCTGGTCCTCGATCTCCGCGGCGGTGAGCGCCACGTCGCGCAGGTAGAGCAGCGCCCACACCCGGCCCTGGTTGCGCTTGAACCCCCAGAACTCGATGACGTTGCCGACGGCGTCGATGGCCACCGTCTCCCAGCCGGCGAGGTGCACGCTGGCGTCGGCCTCGGCGCCGCGCTCTTGAGTCCAGAGGTAGCCCTTCATGCGGCTCCCTTCAGCGCCAGACCGCGCGCGATGGAGCGGGCCCAGCCGACCAGCGCGGCGCCCGCCGCGGTGGAAGCATAGTCGCCGAGGGCGTCGACGGCCGCGTCGATCTCCCGCTCCATGCGCGAGGTGGCCTCCTCCAGCGCGCCGGAGATGAGGACCGCGGTGCCCAGCTCCTTCACCTTCTGGGGGGTGAGGGCGCCGAAGGCCCAGGCGTCGGCGATGCGGGCCTTGAGGCGCGCGTCGTGGCGGCAGGCGAGCAGCACCGGGAGCGAGGCGGTCTTGGAGGCGAGGTCGGCGTACTGGGGCTTGCCGGGGTCGGTGCCCGTGACGTCGCGAATGTCGTCGGCGATCTGGAAGGCGACGCCGATGCGGCGGCCGAAGACGTCGAAGCGCCTGGCCGCGTCGGCGTCGTTGGCGGTGAGGGCCGCCGCCTTGCCGCAGAAGCCGAAGAGCGAGCCCGTCTTGCCCTCGAAGATGGCGCTCAGCTCGTCGAGCGGGAGGGCGAGGTTGTTGCGGGCCTCGACCTCGGCGATGGCGGCGCGGGTCATCTCGGCGACGGTCTCCAGCGCGGCCTCGGCGAGGCGGGGGTCGGCGCGGGAGAGCCGCAACAGGGCCCCGGAGAGGAGCAGGTCGCCGGACATCACCGCCACCACGTTGCCCCAGCGGGCGTTGGCGGTGGGCTTGCCGCGGCGGAACATGCCGGCGTCGACCACGTCGTCGTGGAGCAGGCTGGCGGCGTGAATGAGCTCGGCGGCCACCGCCGCGTCGACCAGCTTCGCCTCGGGGACGCCCAGGGTGTCGCCGAAGATCTTCACCAAGAGCGGCCGCGCGCGCTTGCCGCCGCCCAGGCACAGGTGCCGCGCCGCCTCGATGAGGGAGCCGGGCGCGACCGGCTTGGGGCCGCCGAGCTGGGCGACGAGCGCCTCCTCCACCTGCTCGAGAAAGCCACGGAACGCGACGGTCGGGTCCATGGCGGTTCATATAGTTCAAATGGTCTTGAACTGCATGCTTATCTGTGAACCACCGGTGGGTGCCGGCGGCAGACCGGGGGCTTCTTGCCGGAGGGGCGGACGACGTAGAGGCCCGCGTAGGTCTGGGCATGCTCTTCGAGGTACGCGGCGAGATCGGTCTCCACGGCCTTGCCGGCGAAGTGGTCTCCGACGATCCACAGGCCATCGCCGCTGAAGACGCCGACGTGCCAGACCCAGACCGGCTTGCCGTCCAGGGTGCCGATGGAGGGCTCGGCGGGGTTCTCGATGAAGTCGACGAGCATGACGACGTCGCCGGGCTGGAGGCGCTCCAAGTGCGGGTCGGTCGAGGGCACGGGGTTGGGCGAATCGAGCGGCGCGCCGATGGTGGCCACGAGCTCGGTGGGCTTCACGGTGAAGGAGCGCCAGCCGCAGCCGGTAGCGCGCTCGGCGCCGGCCAGCATGGTGCCGTAGCAGTCGATGCCCTCGGTCCCGCGGACCCGGCCGCCGAAGTCGTAGCGAATGCCGAGGGTGGTGCGCGCGCCGGCGACCCAGGGGTTCTCGGGAGTGCCGCCGTCCTGGGCGAGGGTCAGGAGCACGACGAGGTGGAGCACGGCACCTTGGACGCTTGGCGCGAACGAGGCGTTCCACGGGCTCACAGGGTCGACCGAGATGCGGAATCTCGCACCGTTCAGTCCCAGCGACGTCGAGGACCTCGGCTGAACCGATCGGATTCTGGAGACTCGCCGGCCCTCGACGCAGCCTGTCCAGAGCGAAGCCGAAGGGCTCGGGCTGAACGGAGTCGCCATTTCGATCGGCCAGCGCAGGGTGAACGGTGGGCCGCCCTACTCCGCCCGCATCGCCTCGATGGGATCGAGCTTCGCCGCCCGCGCCGCCGGGTAGATGCCGAACACCAACCCCACACCCGAGCTCATCGCCAAGGACAACCCCACCGCCCACCACGGCACCGCGGTCAAGAGCCCCAGCGCCCACCGACCCAACCCGGCCAACCCGAAGCCGATGGCGATGCCGATCATCCCGCCCGTCAGCGACAGCACCACGGCCTCGGTCGCGAACTGCATCAAGATGCGGCGCTTCCTCGCGCCCAGCGCCTTGCGCACGCCGATCTCCTTCGTCCGCTCGGTCACCGACACCAGCATGATGTTCAAGATGCCGATGCCGCCGACGAGCAGCGACAACAGGCACACCCCGAAGGTCGCGGCGGTGATCACGCTCGACAGATCGTTCAGCGCCTTGGCCATCGACTCGTTGGTGGAGATGTTGAAGTTGTCCTCCTCGGTCGGCGCGACCTTGCGGCGGGTCCGCATCACCCGGCCCACCTCGTCCTGCGCCTTCTCCACGTGCTCCTTGTCGAGGGCCTCGACGTTCAAGGACACCGTGCGCCGCGCTCCGTACGCGCCGAGGAAGGTGTTCATCGGGACGAGCGCCATGTTGTCCAGGTTGAAGAGGCCGAGCACCTTGCCCCGCCGCTCCATCACTCCGACCACCGTGTATGGGCGCCCCTTGAGCCGCACCTCGTGGCCGAGCGGGTCCATGCCCGAGAAGAGTCGATCGACGACGTCCGGCCCCAGCACCACCACCCGCCGGCCGTCGACGTCGTCCGTCTCGTTGAAGGCGCGCCCCTGGCCGATGGTGATGCCGGCGGTGTCCGGGTAGTCGGCGGTGACCCCCACCACGAAGACGTTGGGCTGGGTCTCGGCCTCGGCGGTCTTGAGCTTCTGCGCCGGCTGGCCGGCCGAGGCGGCCACGCGCGAGACCGACGGGCAGTGCTCGGCCAGCGCGCGCCGATCGTCGAGCGTCAAGGGAGGCCGCGCCGCGATGGCGTTCCAGTTCATGCGCGAGCCGCCGAAGTGAACGCCCTGGGGCCACTTGTCGACGCGGAAGACGTTGGCGCCGAGCTGGGCGAGATCCTTGTTCACCTTGAGGCGCAGGCCCTCGAGCAGGGCCATCATCGTCATCACCGTGGCGACGCCGATGACGATGCCGAGCAGCGTGAGCATCGTGCGCAAGGGGTGCGCGAAGAAGGTCCCGAAGGCGAGCCTCATGTTGTCGAAGAAGGCGCGGATCATTCCTGCCTCAGCGCCTCGACGGGATCGAGCTGCGCCGCGCGCGCCGCCGGCCAGATGCCGAACAACAGGCCCACCACCGCCGCGAACACCACGCCGAACACCACCGTCCCCGGCTTCACCGTCGCCGCGAGCGGCGTCACCAGGCTCACCAGCTTCGCCCCGCCGAGCCCCACCAGCGTCCCCAGCGCGCCGCCGAGCGCCGAGACCGCCGTCGCCTCGAGCATGAACTGCACCACGATGGTGCGCCGCCGCGCGCCCAGCGCCCGCCGCACGCCGATCTCCCGCGTCCGCTCGCGCACCGACACCAGCATGATGTTCATGATGCCGATGCCGCCCACGAGCAGCGTGATGAAGCCGATGCCCAGCGCCACGCCATAGAGCGCGCCGGTGAGCTGCTGGTAGGTCGAGGCGAGCTGCTCCGGGCGGTTGATGGCGAAGTCCTCCGGCTTGTCCGGGGGCGTCTGCCGCGCGCGCCTCAAGATGCCGACGAGCTGGTCCTCGGCCTCGTCGAGCTTCTCGGCGCTCTCCACCGCGATGCCGATGTCGATGCTCCGCCGCCCCTTGAAGTAGCCCTTGAAGGTGTTGAAGGGGATCACCACCATCAGGTCCTGGCTCTGGTCGAGGATCTTCCCCTTCGGCGCGAGGGTGCCGATGACGGTGAAGGGCTTGTTGCCGACCAGGAGCGTCGACCCCACCGGCTCCGAGAGCGGGAAGAGCGTCTGCGCCACGTCCGCGCCGATCACCGCCACCATGCGCCGCGCGTCGCTGTCCACGTCGGAGAGGAAGCGCCCGCTGACGATCTCGAAGCCCGACACCGTGAGCCAGTCGCCGGTGGTGCCGGTGACGTCGACCGCGATCAACTGCTTGTCGTGGTACGAGAGATCGACCTGGTCGTCGAGCGTCGGCACCGCGGTCACGCAGAGCGTGCACTGCTGGCGCACCGTCTCCAGCACGTCGAGGGTGAGGGGCTTGCGGTTCCGGAACTCCCACCAGTTCCCCAGCATCACCCACGGGTACTTCGACACGTAGAGCGAGCTCGAGCCCAGGCTCGCGAGCTGCTTCTCGAAGCTGGAGTCGAGGCCCTGGGTGATGCCGAGGATCGCGAGCAAGGTCGCCACCCCGATGCCGATGCCCAGCGTCGTCAGCAGGGTCCTCAGGCGATGCGCCCTGAGCGACGTGAGCGCGATGCGCGAGCCCTCGACGAAGTCGATGCGCAGGCTCACGACGCCGCCTGGCCCGGCCCGAAGGCGATCTGCTGGCCCGGCCCGTCACCGACCACCTTGCCGTCCGACAGCCGCACCGCCCGGGGGCACCGCGCCGCCAGCTTCGGCTCGTGCGTCACCAGCACGATGGTGTGCCCCTGCGCGTGCAGCTCGGCGAAGAGCTTCACGATCTCCTCGCCCGTCGCCGAGTCGAGGTTCCCGGTCGGCTCGTCGGCGAGCAAGAGCGACGGCTGGCTCGCGAGCGCCCGCGCGATGGCCACGCGCTGCCGCTGCCCGCCCGAGAGCTCGGTCGGCTTGTGCGCCATGCGCTTGTCGAGCCCCACCCGCGTGAGCGCCTCGACGGCCCGCGCGCGCCGCTCCTTCGACGGGAGGCCGCGGTACACCAGCGGCAGCTCCACGTTCGAGAGCGCCGTCTCGCGCGGCAGGAGCTGGAAGTTCTGGAAGATGAAGCCGATCTCCCGGTTGCGGATGTCCGCGAGCTCGTCGTCGTTCATCTTGGCGACGTCCTTGCCGTTGAGCCGGTACGCGCCGCGCGTCGGCGTGTCGAGGCAGCCGAGCACGTTCATCAGGGTCGACTTCCCGCTCCCGGACTGGCCGACGATGGCGACGTACTCGCCCTTCTCGATGCCCACCGACACGCCGTCGAGGGCGTGCACGGTCTCGCCGCCGACCACGTACTCGCGGGAGATGTCCAAGAGCTCGATCAGCATGGGGAGAGGTCCTCGGCCCGGCGGCCGAACGGAATTCGGCAGGCCTCGACTCCGCTCAGCCCGAACGGGAGGACCTGTCGTTCACCCTGAGCGAAGTCGAAGGGTGCCGAACTCCAATCAGCGTCACCCACGGTGCGGCCCCTTGAGGCCCCCCGGCCCGCCCTTCGACTCCTCGACGGTGTCGCCCTCCTTCAGATCCTTCGCCAGCGTGCGGTAGGGCCCCTCCACGAACTGCTCGCCCTCCTTGAGCCCGTCCAGCACCTCCACGTCGGTGTCCGAGGCGATGCCGGTCTTCACCCTTCGCATGTGCACCTTCTTCTCGCCGTCGACGACGAAGACGATCTTCGCGAAGGCCTCGCCCCTCTTCGGCGCCACGATCGGCTGCCCCTCCACCGGCACCGGCGTGTCCAAGAGGCTCTTCTCGGGCCGCACCGTCACCGCCTGCACGGGGATGATGACCGCCTGCTGCCGCTCCTCCGCCGTGATGCGCACCTCGGAGCTCATGCCCGGCATCACCGCCGGCGGTCGCGAGGCGAGCGTCACCGTCACCGGGAAGCTGGTGGTCTCCTGCTCCGAGCCCTGGTTTCGAATCAGCGCCTTCTGGGCGATCTCCGTCACCGCGCCGTCGAAGGTCTGGCCCTCCAGCGCGTCGATCTTCACCTCGGCCTTCTGGCCAGCCTTGAGGTGCACCACCTCGTGCTCGCCGACCTCGATCTTCACCTCCATGGTGTTCAGCGCCGCGAGCGTCATCACCACGTCCTCGTTGAAGTCGCTGCCCCGCACGCGCTCACCCACCTCGCGGGACCGCTCGATGACCGTGCCGTCGATGGGTGAGATCAGCGTCGTCTTGGACAGGTTGTTCGCGGCCTCCTCCACCACCGCCGCCGCCTGCGCCACGCGGTCCTGCAGCGCCGCGACGCGCGCCTTCGCCGACGCCTGATCGGCCGTGGTCCGCTCGACCTCCGCCTTCGAGGCCATGCCCTTCTCGAGCAGCCCCTGCACGCGCGAGAGCTCCGCCGCCAGCCGCTCCACGTCGACCTGCGCGGTGGCCACGTCGCCCTTCGCCGCGTTCTGCGCCGAGGTGGCCTGCCGGAAGTTGGCCTCGAAGCGCCGGCGATCGATGCGGCCGAGCACCTGGCCCTTCCTCACCAGGTCGCCCTCCTTCACCGTGACCTCCAAGAGATCGCCAGAGAGGTTGGAGCTGATCTTCACCGTCGTCGCCGCCTGCACCTTGCCCGCGCCGGCCACCATGCGCGCGATGGGGCCCTTCTTGGCCTTGGCCAGCTGCACCTCGGTCGGAGGGGACGGCCGCTCCTTCAGGCCCGCCACCGCCAGCGCGCCCACGGCGCCGACGATGACCAGCGCGATCACCACTCTCCACCAGGTCATGGCATTCCCTCCACGTCGCCGCCGACGCTGCGCCGGAGCATGGCCCGCGCGATCTCCACGTCGACCCGCCCCGTCACCTGCGTGAGCAGGGCCTGCGTGACCTTCAGCTGCGCGTTGCGGACGTCGAGGCTGGTGCCCGCGCCGGCGGCGTAGCGCTCCTCCTCGAGCTTGAGCTCGTCGTTGGAGAGCAGCACGTTCGCGTCGGCGATCTGGGCGATCTCCGCCAGCGTCGCCAAGGCCTGCACCCCGCGCCGCACCTCGCCCTCGAGCTCCACCAGGCTCTGCCGCTGCTGCACCTCGGCCTGGGTGCGGTCCACCCGCGCCCGCTCGGTCTGCGCCTCGATGGCGAAGCCGTGGAAGAGCGCCCACGAGATGTTGAGCCCCACCGAGGCGCTGTTCTGCTTCAAGGGGTCGGTGAAGAACGGGTCGGCGTTGGCGCCCTGGCGGACGAGGTTCAGGTTCGCCGCCACCCGGGGCAGGCCGTCAGCCTGGGCGATGGTCACCCCGTGCTCCGCCGCCGCCAGCTGCCGCTCCAGGGCCACCACCAGCGGCCGCTGCGTGCGCGCCTGCGCCACCGCGCGCTCCACCTCCGGCGCCGCGTCCTTCGGCACCGGCTGGGTGAGGAGCACAGGCTCCACCGCGCTCACCTCGATCACCGGCTGGCCGAGCCACTCCAGCAGATCGACCTGGGCGGACTGAATCGCCTGCCGTTGCCGCATCGCCGAGATGCGATCGTTCCCCAGGTTCACCTCGGCGTCGAGCACGTCGCGCCGCTGCACCCGCGCCGCCTCGTAGAGCGACTTCGCCCGCTCGAGCTGCGCCCGGCTGCGATCGACCGAGGTGTGGAGCACCTTCAAGGTGAGCTGCGCGCGCACCAGCTCGTAGAAGCGCCGCACCGCCTCGAGCTCGCTGGCGAGCCGCTGCTCGTCGAGCTGGCCCAAGAGCGCCTCCTCCTGCTCCCCGGCCTGGGCGACTTGCGTCCACCAGCGCCCGCCGTCGTAGAGCAACTGGTTCACGCTCACCCCCAGGAAGAAGGAGCTGCGGTCGAGCCCCGGCACGTCGACGGGGATCTGGGCGAAGCCAATGGTGCCGTCGGCGTTCTGCTTGGGCGTGGTGGTGTAGAGCCGCTGCGGCCCGCCGAAGTACTCCCCGGCGCTGGCGCTCAGATCGATCTGCGGGAGGATGGTGGACTTCGCCACCCGGGTGGACGTGCGCCCGCGCGCGAGGTCGAGCTCGGCCTTGAGCGCCGCCACGTTCCGCCGCGAGGCCGTGCGCACCTCGTCGAGGGTGAGCGGAGTCGCCGCGATCGACAGCGCCACCACCAGCGTGCCCACGACCGTCACGGCTTGCCTCCCATGCCACCCATCAGGCCCGGCGCGCCGACGAGGAACGCCGCCGCGAAGAGCACGTACAAGAAGAGCCCCAGCCCCACGCCGGCGAGGCGCGGGAGCTTCGCCGCCGTCCCGAAGCCCAGGCCGAGGAGCGCCGCCGCCCACAGGTTCACCACGTCGATGGCGCCCAGGACCCGACCTAGCGCGGGCGCGGCGTCGGGGTGAAACGCAGCCAACGAGCTCGGCACCAGGCTCTGCACCATCGCCACGGTCAAACTCGGCTGCCGCCACGCCGACGCCGCGAGGATGAGGTGGAACACCGTCGCCGGCAGCGACGAGAGCGAGGCCGCGGTGAAGCACTCCACGAAGAGCGCCTTCTTGCCGATGAGCCACGCCAAGAGCTTCAGCACCACCGCGAGGACGAGGATCTCGAGCGGCACCACGACGACGCCCTTCGCCACGCCCCCCACCAACGCCACCCGCTGCGCCTGCTGCACCTGCTCGTCGATCTCCCGCTCGCTCGACTTCGACAGCTCACCGCTCGATTGGAGCTTGGGGATCACCAGCCGCGCCGCGTCCAGCCGCTGGGCGATCGCCACCCCCGACGCCATCGTCGCCAGCGAGAACAAGAGCAACGAAATCAACCACTTCCGCGCCACCACGCCTCGAGGAATCGCGCTCGCGGGGTCGAAGATCGCAGTCAGCGGCAAGAGGACCGATTCCATGGAGCGCGCGGATAACGCTCCAACCCCCCCGCCATTTCAAGGACGAAGCTCGGGCGCGTCCCGGCCTGAAGCAGCCTGTCGAAACCTGTAGCAGGAAATTTGAGGGAGCGATCCCCGGGGTGTACACCTTGGCTCCCACCACTGTCTGGAGCGCCCGCACCATGGTCGACAGCACGGACTTCGCGCAGGTGATGTCTGAAGCCGACGACATCGCCCAGGCGGTGAATCAGCGCCTCACCACCGCCCACCTGCTCTTGGCGATGTTCACCGTGGAGAACCGCGCGGCGCTCCTGCTCAAGGAGCGGGGCATCGACGAGGACGTCTTGCTCGAGCTGCTCACCAGCGCGCCCACCGAGCCCGACGGCCTGGTGAAGGAGCTGCGCGAGAAGACGCGGGAGATCGCCACCTCCTGCAGCTCCACCGAGGCCGACTGCCTGCACCTGCTCATCGCCACCACGAGGGTCCGCTGCGCGGCGCAGGACCTGTTGTTCAAGACCGGGCTCGATCTGACGGCGCTGCGCAACACCGCGCTCTCGTACTTCACCTCGGGCCGCATGCCGCGGCGCCTGATGCTGCAGCGCGAGCTGCCCCCGGGCGTGCCCCGCTCGCCCACCGGCCGCCCCGTCGGCGCGCCGCCCCTGCCCTTCAGCCCGCCCTCGCGCACCGCGGTGGTGCCGCCTTTGCCCAAGCCCGAGCGCACCGCGACCCTCAAGGACTACGGCATTCGCGAGCTCTTCGACGACGAGGAGAGCTCGCCCGCGCCGATGGCCGAGGTGGCGCTGCCCGCTGGCGCTCCCGCGCCGCAGGTCTCCGAGCTCTCCCAGCCGATGCCGGTGGCCAAGGCCGCGCCCTCCCCCCTCGCGCAGCCGGCGACGAAGTGGACGCTCGACGAGCGGCAGTTTCCGATGCTCACCACCCTGGGTCGGAACCTCACCAAGCTCGCCAAGGACAAGAAGCTCGATCCGGTGGTGGGCCGGGCGCGGGAGATCGACGAGCTCATCGACATTCTCGGCAAGCGCCGCACCAACAACCCGTGCCTCATCGGCGAGCCGGGCGTGGGCAAGACGGCCGTGGTCGAGGGCGCGGCGCAGCAGCTGGTGGCGCTCAAGGGCCCCTTGGGCGAGCGCATCATCGTCGAGCTCGACATGGCCACGCTGGTCGCCGGCACGCAGCTGCGCGGCTCGTTCTCCGAGCGCCTCAACGCCATCAAGGACGAGGTGAAGAAGGCCGACGGGCGGGTGGTGGTGTTCATCGACGAGATCCACACGCTCATCGGCGCGGGCTCCACCGGCGACGGCCCCCAGGACGCGGCCAACGAGCTCAAGGCGGCGATGTCGCGCGGCGAGTTCCCCTGCATCGGCGCCACCACCCACGAGGAGTACCGCAAGTTCATCGCCAACGACCCGGCGCTGGAGCGGCGCTTCACCTCGGTGACGGTGACGGAGCCCTCGGTGGCGGAGACCGTCTACATCCTGAACGGGGTGGCGGCGCGCTACGAGGAGCACCACCGGCTCAAGTACCTGCCCGAGTCGCTGCAGGCGGCCGCGTCCCTGTCGGCGAAGTACATCACCGACCGCTTCCTGCCGGACAAGGCCATCTCGGTGCTCGACCTGGCGGGCTCGCGCTGCCGCCGCGAGGGCAAGAGCGTGGTGGAGCCGGCCGACGTGTCGCGGGTGGTGGCGAAGGTGGCGAACCTCCCGGAGGAGCGGCTGCTCCTCAACGACTCCGAGCGGCTCTTGCGCCTCGAGGCCGACCTGCGCGCCAAGGTGGTCGGCCACGACGAGGTGGTGGAGCGCGTCGCCAAGGTGATCCGCCGCAACTACGCGGGCTTCTCGACCAAGCGGCCGATGGGCAGCTTCCTCTTCCTCGGCCCCACCGGCGTGGGGAAGACGGAGCTGGCGCGGGCGCTGGCGGAGGTCCTCTTCGGCAGCAAGGACGCGATGGTGCGCCTCGACATGTCGGAGATGTCGGAAGGCCACGGCGTCTCGCGGCTCATCGGCGCGCCGGCGGGCTACGTCGGCTACGGCGACGGCGGCCAGCTCACCGAGCCGGTGCGGCGGCGGCCTTCGTCGGTGGTGGTGCTCGACGAGATCGACAAGGCGCACCGCGAGGTGCTCCTGCTCCTGCTCCAGGTGCTCGAGGAGGGGCGGCTCACCGACGGCAAGGGCCGGCACGTCGACTTCTCGAACACGGTGCTGGTGCTGACCACCAACCTCGGCGCGGAGGCGTTCAGCGCCAAGGCCCGCTCGGTGGGCTTCGGCGCCGCGGAGCCGCTCAAGGCCGACGGCTCGGCGGCGCTCGACTCGGCGAAGAAGTCCATGCCGCCGGAGCTGTGGAACCGCATCGACGAGCGCTGCGCCTTCCGCCCGCTGCAGGAGACCGAGGTCGCGCGCATTGCGACCCTGTTGCTCACCGAGAGCAGCAAGCGCCTGCGCACCGAGAAGGGCATCGAGTACGTGACCAGCGACGCGGTGGTGACGCACCTGTTGCAGTCGGGGGGGTTCGATCCCTCGCTGGGCGCGCGGCCGATGCGGCAGACGGTGCAGCGAATGGTGGAAGGCCCCTTGGCCGAGCGCATCCTGGCCGGCGAGTTCGAGGAGGGCGACCGCGTGCGCGTCGAGGTCGCCGCGGGCCAGCTTCAGTTCGTGCGCGAAGCCGGACAGCAGGCCTGACGATGACGACTCGGGGAAAGCAGAAACGGAAGAGCCGCCCAGCCGCTCGCCCTGAGCGGAGTCGATCGGTCCAGTCCCGTTCAGCCCGAGCGACGTCGAGGGCCGGCCGGACGACCGGCCCGCGCCTGGTGATCGTGGGCTTCGGCCGCATCGGGGGCGCGATGGCGCTGGGGCTCAAGGCGCAGGGCTACGACGTCGCCACCCTGCCCCGCTCCCAGGAGTCGGTGCGGAAGGCGGCGCGGCTCGGCGTTCGGCTCGCGGATCACGACGACCTGCGGCGCGCGGACATCTGCGTGCTGGCGGTGCCGGACGCGAACGTGTCGGGCGCCGCCGAGGCCGTCGCGGAGGATCTCGGCCCCGAGACCGCGCTGGTGCACTGCAGCGGCGCGCTGACCTTGGAGGCGCTGCTCCCCGGCGCGAAGAACGGCAAGCGGCCCCTGGGCTCGCTCCACCCGCTCGTCGCGGTCTCCGACACCCAGGACTCGCTCGCGGGAGGCACGGCGGCGCTGGCCGCGTCCGATCAAGCGCTGCTCGCGAACCTGGAGGGCATGGCGAAGGCGCTGGGGCTCTCCACCATCCAGGTGCCGGAGACGGGCCGCGTCGCCTACCACGCGGGCGCGGTGATGAGCGCGGGGCTCCTCGTCTCGCTGGCAGACGCGGCGGTGGCGGCGCTCGAGCACGCGGGGGTCGAGCGCGACGAGGCGGTGAAGGCGCTCGTGCCCTTGATGGAGTCGGCCTTGCGCGGGGTGAAGGCGCGCGGCGTCGAGAAGGGCCTGACCGGGCCGGTGGTGCGCGGCGACGTGGCGGTGGTGCAAGCCCACCTCGAGGCGCTGCCGCCGGAGCTCGGGGCCATCTACCGGCTGCTCTCGCGGCGGGCGCTCAAGCTGGTGCAGACCCTGCCGGTAGAGACGCGCGCGGCCCTCGAGCGCACGCTCGCCTGACCGCCGTTCACCGCAAGAACCGGGTCGTCGCCGCGCCGTCTGGGTCGCATGGTTCCGGCATGACCGACCTCGCCCCCATCGCGTTCGAAGGCCTGGAGCCGCACCCCGAGCCGAGCGACGCTCGCCAAGTGCCCCGGAGCGACTACGCCCGCATCGCCAAGGCCATCGACTACCTGGTGAGCCGCAGCCAGGAGGCCCCGTCGCTCGCCCAGGTGGCGGCGCACGTGGGTCTGAGCCCCTTTCACTTCCAGCGGCTCTTCCGCCGCTGGGTGGGCGTGAGCCCCAAGCGCTTCCTGCAGGCGCAGGAGCTCCTCGAGGCGAAGGCGCTCCTCTCGCGCAAGCGCAGCGTGCTGTCGGCCAGCCTGGACGCGGGCCTCTCGGGGCCCAGCCGGCTCCACGATCTCTTCCTGACCTTCGAGGCGATGACGCCTGGCGAGTTCAAGGCCAAAGACTTCGAGATCGCCTACGGCGTGCACGCCACCCCTCTCGGGAAGGCGGTCTTCGCGGCGACGCCGCGCGGGCTGTGCGGCCTGGAGTTCCTCGAGCGCGACGCCGACGCCCTGGAGCGCCTCCGCCACCGGTGGCCCAACGCGCGGCTCGTTCACCGCCCGCGCGACACCACGCCCTTCGCGGGCGAGCTCGCCCGGCGGCTCCGAGGCGATCTGAAGCGGCCGCTCGCGCTCGTCCTGCGGGGGACGCCGCTGCAGCTCAAGGTCTGGGAGGCGCTGCTGCGGATTCCGCCCGGCGCGGTCACCACCTACGGCGCGATCGCCAAGGCGCTCGGCGCGCCCGAGGCGACCCGCGCGGTCGGCTCGGCGGTGGGCGCGAACCCCATCGGAGTGCTCATCCCCTGCCACCGCGTCATTCAGTCCTCCGGCGCCGTCGGCGGCTACCGCTGGGGCGAGGCGCGCAAGCGGGCGCTCCTCTCGGCGGAGGCGGCCCGGCAGTCCACCGGCCGTGAGTCTTGAGTTGCGCGAAGCGAACGCGGGCGCCACTCCCCCTCGAGGGTTCGACGCGACGCTGGCGAACGATTCCGGGCGAAGCGGCATCCGAGCACGTCGATCTTCTCGCCTGAAAGAGGGGCGGGGCCGCGCTCTGGCGATCGGGTTGCCGGCCTCGTCTCTGCCCATCACAACGAAGCCGTGACGACGCCGGTCCCAGCTCCGACGGTCACCGAGGCCGAGTTCCTCGACCTGCCGACGTCGAAGGACCACCTCGAGCTCGTCGACGGAGAAGTCGTCTTCGCTCCCTCGCCGACCCGGCAGCACCAGGATGTCCTCTCCGAGCGCCGCAGCTACGATCGCCTCGCCAAGCGCCTCGTCCACGCGGAGGCCGGCGTCCGCGAGTGCTGGATGGTCGACGTCGATGGCCGCTCGGTGGAGATCGCGCAAGGGGTGAAGACGGTGCGCGTCGAGCGGGACGAGCTCACCTCCCCGCTCCTCCCGGGGTTCCGGCTCGAGCTCCCGACCCTCTGGCCTTGACGGCCCAAGTCAACCCGCCTAAGCACCCACGCTCGCTTTCCTTTCGAGGAGTCCCATGGCCCGAGTCACCGTCGAAGACGCGCTTCCCCACGTCGACAACCGCTTCGCTCTCGTCCTGCTCGGCGCCAAGCGCGCCCGCCAGCTGATGGCCGGCGCCCGCGCGATGGTCGAGCACTCCAAGAACAAGCCCTGCGTGCTCTCGCTCCGCGAGATCGCCACCGGCCGCGTGCGCTTCGATCGCGACGTGCGCCAGACCCTGATGGGCAAGTACGGCGTGCAGCAGTCGGCGCCGACCGGCACCACGCCGGTCTGACCCACCGACGTCCCGCAGCACCCTGGAGGCGCCTTCGATCCGAGCTCGGGTCGGGCGCCTTCAGTCGTTCCCGGGCACCAGGAGCTTCTGGGCCTTCGACGCCACCTCGCGCTCCCCCGGGTAGCTGAGCTTCGCCACCGCCTCGGAGAGGGGCATCCACCGGGCGACGTCGACCTCCTTGCGCATCTCCTTGGCGAGGGCGTCGATCTCCCCCGACAGGTGCCGGAAGAGAAAGAAGCTCACCACCTTCATGATGGTCTGCCCGCGGAAGCGGTACACGTAGTGGACGTCGCCGAGCTTCGACTCGAGCCTGGCCACGAGCCCGGTCTCCTCGCTCACCTCGCGGGTGGCGGCCTGCTCCGCCGTCTCCCCCGGGTCGATGTGGCCCTTGGGCAGCGCGTTCACCGAGCGGCCACGGGGGCGAATCACCGCCACCTCGAGGCGCCCCTGGTGCTCGCGGACGACCACGCCACCGGCGGAGAACTCTCGCGTCGCCACGTCAGACTCTTAGCAGGGTGTCGAGGAATGCACTCAGGCCGCCGACCGCGCGAAGTAGGCCAGCTTCGCCTCGGCGCCCAGCCGGTACCCGTGACGCAGCTCCGAGAGCAGGCGATCGAGGTGCCCGGCGCGAATCAGCGGCAACAGCCGCTCCGCGTAGGTGCGCGCGAGGCGGTTGGCCTCCTCGTAGCGCCAGCGCTCGGCCACGCTGAGGTGCGGGTGGTAGCCGGCGGGGTGAAAGAGCCGCGCGGTCAGGTGCTTCGCCCAGTCCGCCACCCCGGCGCCCCACCTCAGGAACGTGCAGATGGCGAACTTGTCCACCTCCGCCTGGGCCTCGAGCTCGAGCAGGGACACCTGGCGATCCTGCCCCGCGCAGTGGGCCATGTAGAGGAAGTGCGAGACGCCCTCGGCCACCTCGCAGAACTCGCCCAGGCCGTCGTCCAGGCTCGCGGGCACCGTGGTGAGCGACGACACCCGCTCGATGAGCTCGGGCTCCAGGTACAGCGCCACCTCCATCGAGTCGGTGGCGGGGTCCTCGAGCACGAGCAGCTCCTCCCGCGCCCGCGTCGCCGCGCCCAGCGCCCGGGCCGCCTCGCCGTCCACCAGGTTCTCGTGGACCCGAAGCTCACAGCGAATGCCGTAGATGGCCTCGAGGTGCTCCTGAATGCGATCGATCACGTACGCCCTCAGCTCGGCAACGCCTTCTTCATCGGCAACAGCCCCGCGTCGATCAGCACCTGCTCCAGCTTGCCGTCGTGGCTCTTGCTCCACGACTCGAAGACCTGCATCTGCCCACTGGGCCCCTGGGCGCACAGCCCGCGCGCCGAGATCTCCTCCAGCACCGCCACCAGCGCCTTGAACTTCTCGCACAGCTCCCGGTACACGCTCGAGAACGCGCTGGTCGCCGACAGCTCGGCGATGGTCCCGTACGCGTTCTTGCCCATCTGCATGTAGTACTCGGGGCCCACCACCCGATCCTCGAGCGAGCGCTTGAAGAAGCCCGCGGTGTAGAGCGACAGGTCTCCCAGCTGACGCAGGGTGCGAATCTTGTCCTCGCGCTCCTGCTGCAGGGCCCGGGTGTAGAGCAGCGCCAACGGCTCCGTCTCCTTCCGGCCCTCGGTCTGTTGCGTGAAGAGCTTCTCGACGGTGGCGAACTCGGAGAGCAGGTTCACCACGTAGAACTCGGTGACCTCCTGGAGGCTCACCCGCTGCCGGTTCACCACCTCGCCGACCAGCAGCTTGAAGAACTCCTTCAGACTTCCACTCACGATCAGCTGGCTCATCGAAGACCTCTCTTCCCGCCGCGTACGTCGTCGGGCGGCGCACCCTCTCGTCAACAGGATGCTATCGGCATGAACCACGCCGAACAAAGAAACGCCCCTGTTTCTCGGCGGTTACGCTGGCACTCGCGCTTGTCGAGCGCCAAGACCGCGTTGGTTTTGCGTTGGCACTGTCGCCCTATGAGTGCCAGACCCACCCTTGACGCTCCGGGTGGCTGGTTATATTCCGCGCGCTCACACGGTTGGCACTCGCGGTGTGGGTGTGCCAACCCTGCAGCTGTCCGACCTCGCACCACATCAACACCCTTCGAAGGAGCCAGACCATGAAGATTCGTCCCCTGCAGGATCGCCTGATCGTCAAGCGCGTCACCGAGGAGAACAAGACCAAGGGCGGCATCATC
>JBBIOE010000044.1:0-40245 GCA_037443525.1 Archangiaceae bacterium
CGAGCCCACTGCACCTGCTCTGTCGCTCGTCCTGCTCGCTGCCTCGTCGCTGTCGCCATCCGGCGACCTCATGCCTGCCCGCGCACTCAGCTCAAGCACCGGTCCGTGCATCGGTTACCCGAGTTCCTCTCCCTCACCGCAGGGGCTCAGGGCAGCTCCACCCACCGCCGCACCAGCGCCTTCGCCGCCGCCTCGTCCGCGGCCGGCAGATCGGCGATCGCCGACAGGTGATTGCCCCCCGCCACGACGTACCGGGCCGAGTCGCTCGCCGCGCCGAGCTCGAACGGCCGCCCTCTCCAGGGGTCGAGCTCGCCGTACAGAAACAGCACCCGCGAGCCGCTCGTCGAGAGCCACTGCTGCACCGCCGGCATGGCCTGCGCGTCGAACGGGAGCGCGACGCCGGGCGGGGCGTAGGTCGCGGCGACGTAGGTCCCCGGGTAGCTCAGCAGGTCCACCACCGGCGCCTCGTACGGCGCGGGCCCGCCGAGCTCGGTCGCCGCCTGGTAGTAGTACGGCTCGAAGCCGACGAAGCCGCTGTCGCCGAAGTACGCGGCCAGGCCGACGTGCCAGTCGAGGAAGGCGTAGAGCTGCGCGGCGGTGGCCGACGCGGCCGGAATCGCCGGACACCCGTGCCCAACGTCGTCGGGCGGCGTGTACTGCCAGAACGCGAACCCCAGCTCGAGCACGCCGTGCTCGAGGACGCGGTCCTTGCTGCCCGCCAGGGTGAAGACGTCGGGCATGCGCGCCACGAGCTCCGCACGGTGGGTGAGCATGGCGCGCTGCGCCTCGTGCAGCCGCTGCCGGCAGTCCGCCCAGGTCGCGCCGCCCACCGCGTCGAGGAAGGGGCCGTAGCCCGGGTCCGCGGCGCCGTACGACTCCGGCGCGGAGTAGGCGATGGTGCCGTCGACGTCGCACGGGAAGGAGCGGCGGTAGTGCACCACGGTCATGCCGCCCTTGCTGATGCCGGTCGAGAGCCACCGCGCGGGGTAGATCCACTTGAACGCCTCGCGCACCGCGTGGAAGTCAGCCGAGGCCTGCTCCACGTCGAGCTTCGACCAGGGAATCGGCGACGGCGCCGAGACCCCGAAGAAGCGGTACTCGAGGTGCAGCTCGTTCGCGCCGAAGAGCCGGGCCGGCTCCGACGGGCGCTGGTCGAAGAGCGCGTACCCGGTGGTGGAGAGCACCAGCGGCGCATCGAAGCTCACGTGGTCGAGGTGACCGAGCTGCTCGAAGCTGCCCGCGTCGGGGTTTCGGTGATCGACCGGCTGCCTCACGGTGAAGTCGATGCTCGAAGGCGCGTCGCCCGGCGGGCTCCAGGCCGTCACCGTGAGCCCGGGGACGCAGGCCAGCTTCTCGAGCAGCGTAACTCCGGCGCAGGGTGGCGCCGCCGGCGCGACGAAGGGGCAGTCGGGCCAGCCCTGGTGGACGACGCCCCCGCCGGCGTCCAAAGTGGTGGCACCTGCGTCGTACGGGAGTCCACCGTCGTCGGGTCCGGGCGGTGCGCCGCCGCAGGAGACACCGAGCGCTATGACCAGCCCCGCTGCGCTCAGCCCGGCGCGCCCCGCACTCTTGAACATCGCTGGAGCGTAGCGCCGAACACGGCGCGTTCGCGGCTGCGCTCCGAACGGCTCGCGGAGGTGATCACGTTCCCCTTCACTCGCAGCCCGTCGAGGAGTGCCGAATTCAGTCCGCGGTGTTCGGCAGGCTTCGACGAGCTCAGCCTGAACGGAGGTTCCGAGTTCAGTCCGCGGTGCTCGGCTGGCCCTCGACGTCGCTCGGGCTGAACGGGAGGATTCAGTCCGCGGTGCTCGGCACCCTTCGACTCCGCTCAGGGTGAACGATGGGTCGACTACCGCTGTTCGTCGCTGAGCCCCACCAGCGCCGCCAAGCGCCCTTCCGCCGCGGCGAGCTCCACCTTCCGCACCTCGAGCTGCGCCCGCGCCTGGCCCACCGCGCTCGCCGCGAAGAAGCGCCGCGAGTCGATGTCCGAGAGCTCGAGCGAGGTGAGCATGCCGACGTTGTACGCCGAGTCCGCCTGCTTCTGCGCCCGCGCCGCGAGCTGCGCCTGGGATTCGGCCTGGCTGAGCGCCACCTCGGCCGCCGCGAGGTTCGCCTTGGCGCCCAGCCAGGTCGACCTGGCCTTCGCCCGCGACGCCTCGAGCTGCGCGCGCGCCTGCGCCGTCTTGGCGTCGTTCTCCCGCATGGTGGCGTACCGCGCCCCGCGGTCGTAGAGCGGGAACTCCGCCGCGACGATGCCGTCGAACATGTAGTTCGTCCCCGCGAAGCCCGAGTTCGAGTTGTACGAGCCCTTCGCCTGCGCCACCACCGTCGGCGCCCAGCTCGCGCGGTCCACCAGGTTGAAGCGCCCTTGCGCCTTCAGCGCCAGCACGTTGCTCTTCACCTGGAAGGTCTCGTTCCACGGCAGGGCGCTCTCCTCCTGCGCCTTCACCTCGAGCCGCGTCGCGCCCCCGCCCAAAGGCCGCACCGGCTCGCCGGTCAGCGCCTGGAGCATCGCCAAGAGCGACGCCTCCTGGCCGGAGAGGTTGGCGATGAGCGCCCGGGTCGCCGCCGTCTCGGTCTGCTCGCGCAACACGTCGATGTCGGTGGCAGTGCCGAGGTTCTTCCTGACGCTCGCGTCCTTCTCGCGGTGGAGCGCCACCGCCAGCTTCTCGTGCGCCGCGGCTTGCACCTCGGAGAGCCCTTCCAGCCCCAGGTAGAGCTTGGCCGCCCCGAGCAGCACCTGCTCGCGTGCCTCGAGCCCGCCGAGCGCCGCCGCCTGCATCGACTCGCCCGCCGCGGGCACCAGGAAGAACTGCGGCGAGAAGAGAATCTGCGAGATGACCGCGTTCCCGTAGAGCGAGTTGTGGGCGACGATGGTCACGTCCTTGAAGTTCGGCGCCAGCGAGTCCCGGAGCTGCTGCTTGCTCGCCGCGAGCACCGGCTCCACCGGCTGGTAGGGGAAGCCGTAGGACGGCCCGGTGGCCCGCACCGAGGTCTCCATCGTGCCGGTGAGCGCGTCGACGAAGCCGGAGGTGGCGAACTTCTGCTCCGTCGACGTCCAGACGTACGACACGCTCGCTTTCACCTCGGGCCGGAGCACCGAGTAGATCTGCGAGGCCTTGGCCTGGGCCGCCTCCACACCCGCGCGCGCGGCGGCGAGGTCGGGGCTGTTCTTGGCGGTGAGGGCCAGGGCGTCCTGGAGCGAGACCGGGCGGCACGACGCCAAGAGCGCCTCCCGCGCCTCGTCGGTGGGCGCTGTCGGCGCCGCGGCGGGGACCGGGACCTGGGCGAGGGCCGCGAAGGCCGAGAGGACGAGCACCAACGACAGGGCGCGCATCAGTGCGCCTCCTTCCCGTCCGAGTCGAGCGCCTCGGCGATGGTGTTCCGCCCGATGCGCAAGCGCTGGGGCGTCAGCTGCTCGAAGAGGATGAAGACCACCGGCACCACCACCAGCGTGAGCAGGGTCGAGGTGATGACGCCGCCGATGACCGAGATGGCCATGGGCTGGCGGAACTCGCTGCCCACGCCGGTGCCGATGGCGGTGGGTACCATGGCGATGGCCATCGCGAAGGAGGTCATCAGAATCGGCCGCAGGCGCCGGGGCCCCGCCTTCAAGACGGCGAGCTCCAACGGGTCGCCGGCGCGGAGGTTCTGCAGCGCGGCGTCGACGAGCAAGATGGCGTTCTTCGTCACCAGGCCCATCAGCAAGATGACGCCGATCATCGCGCCCATCGAGAGGTGGTGGCCGGTCAGCACCAGCGCGAGCACCGCGCCCACCAGGGCCAGCGGCACCGAGATGACGATGGTGAAGGGGTGCTTGAAGGACTCGAACTGCGAGGCCAGCACCATGTAGACGAAGACGAAGGCGAGCACGAAGACCATCACGAAGGCCTGAATCTGCTCGTCGAAGATCTTCACCTGCCCGTCGTAGAGCACGGCGTAGCCGGGCGGCAGCGGAGTCTTCGCGAGCTTCTCCTTCAGCTTCGCCGACACGTCGCCCAGCGCGGCGCCCGAGCCGATGTTGCACGTCACCGTGAGCTGCCGCTCGCGGTTGTGGCGCTCGATGAGCGAGGGGCCGTCCCGCATCTCCACCCGCGCCACGTCGCTCACCGGCCGCACGCCCCGCGGGGAGAAGACGTCGAGCCGCTGCAGCGCCTCCGGGGTGCCGCGATCCTTCTCCGACAGGCGCACCACGATGGGCGTCTCGTCGTCGCCCTCGCGCAGCTTCCCCACCTCCTGGCCGTTGAGCGCGAGGCGCAGCTGGCCGGCCAGCGCGGCGGCGGTGAGGTCCATGTCGTTGGCGCGGCTGCGGTCGATGGCGATCTGCAGCTCGGGCTTGGGCGGGTTGGTGGAGAGCTGCACGTCGACCGCGCCGGGGATGGACGCCATCACGTCGCGAACGTGCTCGGCCTGGCGCCGCAGCTCGGCGAGGTCGGGGCCCGTCACCCGCAGCATGATGGGGAGGAAGTCGCCCGCGCCCTCGATGGGCGGCAGGTCGACCAGCGCCACCTTGGTGCCGGGCAGGGCCTCGAGGAGCATCGGCCGCAGCTCGTCCTTGACGGCCCAGACCCCGCGGGCGCGCTCGCCCTTCTCGGTGAGCAGCACCCGGAAGCGCACCCGGTTCGAGTCGCCGTCGCGGCCCACCACGGCGTAGACGTCGCGCACCTCGGGCACCTTCTTGAACACGCCCTCCGCCGCCGCCGCGACCACGGTGGAGTCGGAGAGCGAGGCGCCGTCGCGCAGCTCCAGGTCCACCATGAACTGACCCCGGTCCTCGGCGGGGATGAACTCGGCCTTGAGGCTGCGCCCCGCGAAGCCGACCAGCCCCACCGCCGCCAGGGAGACGGCGAGCGTGGCCGCCTTGTGGTGCACCACCCAGCCCAGAAGGCGCCCGTACGCCGCCTCGGTCGCCTCGAACAGCGAGCGCAACAGGCGCGCCACCGCGTTCTCCTGGCGGGCCTCTCCGGGGACGCGCGTCTTCACCAGCCGCGCCGACAGCATCGGGTCGAGCGTGAAGGAGATGAACAGGGACACCAGCACCGCGGCGGAGATGGTGAGGCCGAACTGCTTGAAGAACTTGCCCACCATGCCGGGCATGAAGGCCACCGGCACGAAGACCGCGACCAAGGAGAGCGTGGTGGCGAGCACGGCGAGGAACACGTCCTGCGTGCCCTTGGAGGCGGCGATCGCCGGCGCCTGCCCCAGCTCGAGCCGGTGGGTGATGGCCTCGCGCACGACCACCGCGTCGTCGATGAGGAGCCCGATGGCGAGCGAGAGCGCGATCAGCGTGAGCTGGTTGAGCGTGTAGCCCAAGAGGCTCATGACGAAGAAGGTGCCCAGCACCGAGGTGGGCAGGGCGAGCGACGAGATGAAGGTGCCGCGCAGGTCGAGCAGGAAGGCGAGGATGATGACGATGGCCATCAGGCCGCCGAAGAGCAGCGCGATCCACACCTCCTTGGTGTTCTCGCGAATGAGCGTGGACTGATCGATGAGCACCGACGCCTTGAAGCCGCTGCCAAGGCTCGGCACCAGCTCGGCCATGCGCTTCTTCACCTGCTCGGCCACCAGCACGGTGTTGCTGCCCGGCTGCTTGACGATCTCCATCAGCACGGCGTCGTGCCCGTTGAGCCGCGCCACGGTGCGCCGGTCGGCCACGCCGTCGGTGACCGTGGCCACCTCGTCGAGGCGCACCTGCGCGCCCGACTGGCTCCGCGCCACCGGCAGCCCGCGCAGATCGTCGACGCTCGAGAGCTCGCCCACCGAGCGCACCGTCAGCTCGGTGGGCCCCAGGTCCAGGCGGCCGGCGGGCAGGGTCAGGTTCTCCATGCCCACCTGCTGGGCGATGGCTCCCGGCGCCGTGCCCGCGGCCTTGGCGGCGTCGAGGTCCACGTCGACGCGAACCTCGCGCACGTCGCCGCCGGTGACCCGCACCTCGGCCACGCCCTCCAGCTGCGCCAGCGCCGGCTCGAGCCGCTTCTCGATGAGCCGCCGCACCTCCTGGGTGGGCACGTCGGCCGACGCGGCGTAGGTGACGATGGGCTGCGAGTTGACGTCGAAGCGCATCACCTTGGGCTGGTCGGCGTCCCGCGGCAGGAGCCCCTGAATGGCGGAGACCTTGTCGCGGACCTCCTGCACGCTGCGGTCGAAGTCGGCGGAGAGCTTGAACTGCACCACCACCAGCGCCACGTTCTCGCGGGAGATGGAGTGGATGAAGTCCACCCCGTTGATGGCGGCCACCGCGTCCTCGATGGGCTTGGCCACCTGCGACTCGAGCTCGCGCGGGCCGGCGCCCTTGTAGACGGTGGAGACCACCGCCACGGGGATCTGCACGTCGGGGAAGAGATCGATGCCCAGGCGCGAGAGGCCGATGGCCCCCAGCACCACCAGGGCCAGCGAGGTCATGGTGGTGAAGACGGGCCGGCGAATGGAGAGGTCGGAGAGGTTCACGAGCTTGCGTTCCCTCAGCGCAGCGAGACGACGGCGCCCTCGACCAGCGCGGCGCTGGGCGCGTCGACCACCTCGGTGAGCGGCTGCACCGCGGCCACCGTGATCTCCCGGAGCCCGCGCGCGGTCACCGTCACCGCCACCCGCTTGAGGCGAGAACCGGAGTCGATGACGAAGACGTGCTCGCCGCCGGTGGCTCCGAGCGCCGAGGTGGGGATGGTGAAGGCCCGCTGGGCGTCGCCCACCGGGAAGAAGACCCGGGCGAGGGAGTTGGCGACGAAGCGGCCGTCGGCGTTGGGCACCAGCACCTCCACCGGCACGCGGCGCGTCTGCGGGTCCGCCACCGGGAGCACCAGCCTCACCGTGGCGTCGTCGGTGCCGGCGCCGGTGGCCACGCTCTCCACCCGGGCCTTGAGGCCGGGCTTCACCACCGCGCGCAAGGCCTCGGGGATGGTGGTCTTGAGCACCAGGGGATCGAGCTGCTGCAGGACGTAGACGGGGAGCCCGGGGCCGACCATGCCGCCGACCTGCTCCGGGGCGTCGACCAGCATGCCGCCGAAGGGCGCCAGGAGGTCGTGCCGCCGCCGCGCCGCCTTCACCTGCGCCAGCGAGGCCCTGGCCATCAGGAGGTTCGCCTCGGCCTGCCGCTTCTGCGTGTCCGAGGAGCGGCTCTGCACCTCGGTGACGCTGCCCTCGGCCTTGAGCTTCTCCTGGCGGCCGGCCACGTCCCGGGCGAGCTCCGCGCTGGCCTCCGCCGCCGCCACGCCGGCCTCGGCCTGCGCCACCTGCGCGGAGACGATCTCCGCGTCGAGCGAGCCTAAGTGCTGCCCGGCCTTCACCACGTCGCCCTTCTGCACCCGCGAGGCCGACAGCCGGCCACCCACCTCGAAGCCCAAGGGCAAGGTCTTCGACGGCGAGAGCGAGCCGGTGACCTGCTCCTTGGAGGTGCTCCTCACCTCGGTGGCCTTCACCAGGTGCACGCTGGTGACGGCGGTGGGCCCTTCGGCGAGGGCGACGAGGGGGACGAGCGCGGCGACGATGGCCAACATGAGCTTCTCCTCGAGGAAACGACTCACCGGGTTCTCCTTGAGCTCTTCCGCGCCTGGGTGCCGTCGGCGAGGAGCGACTGAATGGACTCGACCCAGAAGTCGAAGTCGGGGGGCGTGGAGAGGGCCGTCATGCGGCGGATCAGCAGGATCCAGGTGCCGATGACCATCGCCGACACCACCTCGCTGGGGATGTCGGGTCGGCAGACGCCGAAGGCCTTGAGCTGCTCCGTCATCGCCTCGACGCGCAGGGCTTCGGTGTCCACCAGCCGCCACACCACGCCCTCGAAGGCCGTGCCCTGGGCGCCGTGGAGCGCGACGCTCACCACGTCGCGCGCCTCCCAGAGGAGCTCCAGCATCTTCCGGTCGTGGCGCCGCTCCAGCGCGGCCATGGCGGCGAAGGCCTGGGCGTCGCGGGGGCGGCCCTTGGCGCGGCGCTTCGAGGTGCCCACCAGCCCGCGCTGCTCGACGTGGCGGCCCTCGATGATCTTCCGCACCTCGGCCTCCAGCCGCCCGACCAGCTCCTGGAAGAGCGCCTCCTTGGAGGGGTAGTGCAGGTAGAACGCGCCCTTGGAGAGCCCGCAGGCGGCGGTGATGTCCTCGACCCGGGCCTTCACGATGCCGTGCTTGACGAACTCGGCCCGGGCCGCCGCCACGAGCGCGCTCTTCGCGTTGGGATCCGCCGGACGTGCCATCTGGGGTGCTCCTGGGAGGGGCGGCCGGTTTCTAACCCGTCGGTCAGAAATGATCATCTGATTTCTGAATTGCCGGTCAGAAACCATTGAGGTGGGTCGGAAAATTGCGGGCCCCCTGGTCGCCGGTACCCTCCGGCCCATGCGCCACAGGCTGCTGCAGCTCGCCACCACGCTGTTCGTCGCTACCTCGTGCGGCACCACGCCCACCACCGCCGAGACGCCGAGGTGCCTCACCCTCGCCGCGCCCGACGGCGACACGGGGCTCGTCACCACCGCGCCGGCCAGGGTCTCGCTCTTCTTCGGCATCGCCACCTGCGCCGGGGAGCCGGTCTCTGGGCTCACCGCCGACGCCTTCGACATCGAGGAAGACGGCAAGACCGTCAGCCCCTTCGAGAGCCAGCGCACCATCGAGCCCAAGGGGCAGAAGTTCCGGCTCGACTCGCTGCTCCTGCTCGATCTGTCGGGGAGCGTGCTCAAGAGCGGCCAGTTCCCCCAGCTCAAGGCGGCGGCGGAGGCCTACGCCCACGCGGTGCTCGACCGGAAGGACGACGGCCAGCGGCTGGGCCTCATGACCTTCGACGGGCGCTCCAAGCCGCAGGCCCTGGTGAACTTCACCGACGACGAGAGCGCCATCTTGAGCGGGCTGGCCTCGCTCGAGATTCAGCAGTGCACCACCAACGCGCAGTGCGCGACGGTGCCCGACGCCAGGACCTGCGCCGGCTGGCGCTGCGTCGACGACTCCACCAACCTGAACGGCGCGGTGGAGGCGGGGCTGGACGCGCTCGACGCGCAGCTCGCCTCGGAGACGGACATCGCCTGGCGCACCGGCGCGCTGGTGCTCTTCACCGACGGGGCCGACGAGGCGGCGCGGGTGTCGCAGGACGCGGCGCTGGCGAAGGTGAAGGCCTCGAGCGCGCACGTGTTTTCGGTGGGCCTGGGCGCCGACGCGGACACCGCCGCGCTGCAGGCCTTCGGCAAGGACGGCTACTTCCCGGCGGCGGCGGCCTCGGGGCTTCAGAGCGCGTTCACCACCATCGCCACCCGGGTGACGGCGCTCGCCAACCGCTTCTACCTGCTCGAGTACTGCTCGCCGAAGCGCGACGGCACCCACACCTTGAAGCTCACCGCCACGCTGGCCGACGGCTCGAAGGCGCCCCTGGTGGGCGAGTTCTCGGGGAAGTTCGACGCCACCGGGTTCAGCTCGGGGTGCTCGCTGGCGCCCTGAACCGCGCGCGCCGCTGGCGAGGTCAGCGACCGGCGTCGCAGCGGCCGCCCGAGATCGGGTCCTCCCGTCCCGGTTGATCGAGGACCGACCGCACTGCCTCCTGGCCTCAAGAGCGTTCCTGCGCCGTCGTTGTGAACTCGTTTGCCTCTTCGACAAACGAAACCAGCTTCGCGCAGACGTCGCGCGCTTCCGGAGTGAGCTCCCACCTAGTCGGATTGTCCCGCATTCAGCTCACCGCAAACCGACACAACGACATCTTGTTGCGAACGGTCTGGCCGTCTCTGAATTGCGCGTGGCCGGTGAGATCCGCCAGATACGCACCAAGAGGCTTGAGCAGACGGTGGTAGTCCTCGAGCCGCGGAGTGACGCCGCTCTCCCCTTTGGTGACCTTCTGAATCCACGCCTGGAGCACAATCGGCGGAAGGAGGTTCTCGATTTCCTTGCTATCGAGAACCACGAGGCGTCCAGGAAGAGCCTGTTTGAGCTCATGGAGACGGGCCTCGTGTCTCCGATTGTCGCCGTCCAACACGAGAAGACTGAGGCTACAGACGGAAGCGATGCGGAGCTCCTCCGTCAATTCGTCGGTCGACGACTCGGCCGCGAAGTCGAGGTGCGCCACACAGCTACCTCCCGCTTCGAGGAATGCATAGTGCGTATCTTCGCGGAGAGGGCGCTCGCGCTTCTGCGCGCCGAGGAACTTGGCCAGGTACTCGCGAAGATAGAGCCGGTCGGCGATGCCCTCGACCCAGATGGTCGCATTGGTGAGGAAGACGGAAGACGCGCGAACGCCGAGGTCCTCCAAGACCATGCGGTTCTGAGATTCCATGGTGCGAATCTCGAAGTTGTCGGTCTTCGGTGTCGGCCGAAATAGGAACGTCGCGCACTCGCCGTAATCGGCGGCCATGTCGAGAAGGTGGTTCGAGTGCGTCGTCAGGAAGAGCTGATGCGCTTGGAGCTGCGGTGTCCGAACGAAGACCTCCAGGAGCTTCCGCTGCATGCCGGGGTGAAGGTGCGTGTCCGGCTCTTCGAAAAAGAACAACGTGCGTCCGGGAGCGGTGAACGCAGAGAAGGTCAGGATGATCAGCGCCTGCATCCCGTCGCCGAGGGCGTAGATGGGGCGCTCCTCTTGGCCGTCGACGTTCAGGTAGACAACGTCGCTCTTCTCGTGGGGCGTCAGATCGACTCGCCGTCCATCAAAGAGCGCCTCTCCGAGAAACGCCTCGTACTGCGCCACGCGTGCCCGGTCGTCTCGCGTGCCCAACATGAGCGACCTCAAGCTCTGATAGAAAGTCAGCCCCGTGACGATATCGTGATTATGAAGGCCCTTGAGTCCATAGTCGCTGGCGGTTCGGTCCCCATAGTAGTCCACCGCCACGTCTCTTCCTTGGGGCCCACTTGTTGGACCAATAGGCCGGAGGCCACGCAGCACAGGAACGTAGACTCGACGTTCTTGCCCAATGGCGAGCTCGAGCTTCTGGATTTCCTGAAGGAAGGGCATGGCCTGGTCGACGATGCTTCGATGGGCTTCTCGGACGGTCGGTTCGGAAAGCCTCTCCACTCCCGAGGACGGAACCGCCGAACCGAAGTCGTTCGTCGCTATGAGGGAGCGAAGCTCGTCCTGCAATTCGCGGATGAGATTGCTCCCAGTGGTTAGCCAGCGTAGCTCGTGAAACTTGGCGAAGTGGGCCGGCCCGCTGAGAGGGCCATACCGAGCGACGCGATTTCCCAGCGCGCTCGCGATGACGCGGCTGAGCTCCTGGACGTCGAGGCCGACTTTCTGGCTCTCGAAGTTGGACGGTCTGTAGACGTAGCTTGGGGCGCGAAAGAGGGCGCGGAGGAACCTACTCTTGCCTGAGTTGTTCGGTCCCACGAACAGATTCACCGCGCCGAGACCGCTGAGCACTCGGTCCTGTCCCGGAGCCGGCGAGCTCGTCACGCACCGGTATGCATCCGTCCCTTCGATGCGGCTCAAGTCGAATTCGCTGTAGTGCTGAACGGCGGCCATGGGTTCCCTCGATATCGGGTAGAGCTGGGCGGGCTTTACCAGCACCGTGTGACACGACAGGACGCGCTGCTGCGCGCGACGCAGAGCGCTTCCCTGTGACGTACGTCGACGACGTCGAAGCGCGTCTGAGCCTCCGCCTCGATCCGTTGAACTGGGTCGCCATGCCTCCGCCGAGCAGCCCGTGAGTCGGGTGTGCGTGATTTGGTTCCGGTGTGCGATTTCGCCCCGGAAGCCTTCCCCGACTCGAAGCCAAGTTCGGTCTTGCCGCGGTCAGCTCCTCCACCGTCGCCGGCGACATCCTTCGCCGCCATGATCGCTTGGAGCCTCCCTCAGAAGTCTCTCGTCCGAACCCGCGGAATCGCGAAGGCGATGAGCTCCTGGCCCAGAATCCGGCGAGGATAGCTCGGGCGCGCAACCCGTTGATCTCCATGGGGGCAAACAAGACCTCTTGTCGCGAATCAAACTTTCCTGGGCTCCGCTCGTTTCAGCGCTTCACCATGCGCGCCTGGCCTCTTTCGCTTCGACCGCTCGCGTTCCTGGGCTGCGCCGCCGGCTCGGTGGCCATCACCGCCGGGAGCCTCGGGTACTTCGACCCTGACGAGGTCGCACCCTTCGTCATCGAGAAGCTCCCGCTGCCGCTCGAGGCGCTCTGGCTCGTCGCGCTGAAGGTCCACGTGGTGGCCGCGGCATTCGCGCTGCCCGCCTGCCTCGCTCTCGTGTCCCGGACGCTCGTGCGCCACGCCCCTCGCCTGCACCGCTGGCTCGGCCGCGTCACCGGCGCCGTGGTGCTGCTCGCGCTCGCGCCGTCGGGCTTCTACCTGTCGCTCTTCGCCACGGGCGGCGTCCTCTCGACGCTGGGGTTCATGCTCTCTGGCGCCATCGTCGTCGCGGGCATGGTGCGGGGCGTTCTCGCCGCGCGAGCCCGGGACTTCGTCGCGCACCGCCGCGCCGTGCTGCACGTGCTGGCGCAGCTCAGCGTCGCGGTGACGTCGCGCGCGCTGCTCTTCGCCTGCGCCGCGCTCGGCGCCGACCCGGAGCGCGCCTACGTCGCCTGCCTGTGGCTGCCCGTCGTCGCGAGCGCGCTCGCCGTCGAGCGGCTCATGGCGCACTCCCGAACCGCCTCACTTCCCCGGAGGGAACATGCGTCGCACTCTCGTCCTCTCGCTGTGCCTCCTCACGACGTCGGCGTGGGCGGAACCGCCCGCGCCTGAGGGCGGTGACCGCTCGCCCACGCTCGGTCGCGCCGCCCCGAGCTCGGCCGCCACTCCGGCACCGGCCGGGGTCGACGCGAGCGCCCAGCACCAGGAGGGCCCCGCGCCCGAGCCGGCCGTGACGGAGGCCGTGCAGAAGAGCCTCCTCGCGCCGCTCGCCGCGAAGGAGCGCGCCCGCAGCCGCTTCTCGCGGGCCCGGGCCCCGGCGAGCGTTCGCCGCGTGCGCGTGCTCGAGCCGCTGGCCAAGACGGACGCGAACGGCGCGTCCTTCGTGACCTACGCCGTCGACGAGCGGCATGACTGGGAGACCGGCGAGGACGGGAAGATCCCCGAGGAGGCTTGGCGGAGGGAGGCCATCGTCGGCTGCGTGTACCTGGAGCGCGGCGAGGTCTACGTGAAGCGCGGCAAGCAGTACCACCGGCCCGAGGTGCTGCTCGGCAAGAAGGCCACCGCCGCCCCCGAGCACGCCTGCGTCGAGAAGACGCGCGAGCTCGCCGCCGCGGAGTGACCCTCGCCGCAGCGCACGGCCTGATGAGGCGCTGCCTCGGTTCGAGCCCGAAAGCCGCCGTTCAGGCTGACAGCCGGGAACTGCCGCACCGATCCCCGCTGTGGTGGCGGTGTGCACCTGAATCGATCGAACGGTCCTCCCGCTCGGGGTGAACGGCGGGGCGATCCGAGTGATCACCGCCATGAGGCTCGAGGATTCGTCACGTCGGGCCAGGCCCCGTTCGTCCCCGGCGGAGTCGAGGGGCCAACGGACTCGGGCTGCGCGGGTCGCTCGAAATGGCGGCTCCGTTTCCCTCTCAGCTCGGAGCTCCTCGACGGGCGTGAACGGGAGCAGTCGGGGCGAGTGATGCCGCCAGGACCCTCACCGGGAACCAAGCCGTCGCCCGGGAGCGCACGCCGCAACGCGCGTGGGCTATGTCACCCTCCGTCGCGGAGGGTCGTGTGGAGATCGCCGGCATCGCAGGGCTGAGCCCGTCAGAGCTGCGCGAAGAGCTGCGCCGCGGCGGCCGCTTCGTCGTCTATGCCTGGTGCGTCTCGGTGCTCGTCCTCACCTTCCGGCGCTCGAGCGACGTCACCTTCGTGCGCGCCGAGGAGAGCGCGGTGGTGAAGGGCCTGGGGTGGACGGCCCTCACCTTCTTCGCCGGCTGGTGGGGCTTCCCCTGGGGCCTCATCTACACGCCGATGGCGCTGGCCCAGAACCTCGGCGGCGGAAAGGACGTCACCCCCCAGGTGGTGCAGGCGCTCGGGCTCGAGGACGTCGCGGTCGCGCCGCCGCCCGACCAGCCCGCAGCGCCGAGCCTGGCCCGCTTCGAGAACGTCGTCCCGCCGTCGCCGCGGGATCCCGACCCCCTCGGCACCCCCGCGCCGCGACCGGTGAACCCCGACGCGGCCCGCGCGGCCGATCAGCTCGGCGGCTGGGCGCTCGGCACCGGCGTGCCGGGCTTGTGCTGCTTCCCGCTCGGCCTCGCCGCCATCGTGCTCGGCGTGCTCGGGTTCTCGAAGGCCAAGGACGCGGGGAGACCCGCTCCGGCGACGGCGACGGTGGGCGTGGTGCTCGGAGTGCTGGGGCTGCTCCTGCAGGGCGGCGCCTTCGCCGTCGGCAAGCTCGCGCCGTCGCTCTCCCAGGCCGACGGTGGGGTGTCGGCGCCCAGGGCCACCACGCCCAAGAAGTCCTCCGCGCCGAGCGCCAAGGCGCCGGCGACGACGCCCTCCACTCCGCCGCCGCTCACGCCCGCCGCCGCCTCGTCTCCTTCCAGCGCGACGACGCCGGAGCCGGCGCCGCCGAAGAAGGGCTCGCGCCTGGAGCTGGACATCACCCGGGTCCACTGGGCCCAGAAGCCGCTCGAAGTGCCGCCCTTCCACGCCAAGGGTGGCGACTGGACCTTCCTGGAGCTGAGCCCCCGCACGGACCCGACGGCCAAGGCGCTGGTGGGCCTCAAGTCGGCCAAGGCGAAGCGCGGCGACGAGTCAGGCAACGTGCTGCTCGTCGCGTCCGACCCTGCGTCCGGCGGCCGCTTCCTGGAGGCGTTCGCCGCCGCTCTCCAGGTGGACGCGCCCAAGGCCCGCGCGAACCCGACGAAGCTCGCGCCCTTCCCGGTCTTCGGCGACGTGCTGGCCCGCGACGTGGTGCGGGACGAGCGCGGGCGCTTCGGCGAGGCGAAGGGCGCGTGGACCACCACGCGGTGGACGCTCGACCGCCAAGGCGTCGGGGGGGTGCTGCTCTTCAACTACGCGCTCTTGGGCATGCACGCCGAGTTGGTGGAGGCGTACGCCGGCTACACCGAGGACGCGACGCTGCTTCTGGCGGAGGCCCTGCGCGACGGCCCGCGCCCGCCCCGCACCCCGGCCAACGACCCCACCCTGGCGAAGGACGGCCCGCGCTTCGTCGACCTGGTGAAGGTCTCGTCGGACGACCGGAGCTGGATCGACCGGGACGTCGTCTACTACCTGCCCGACGGTCCCGGCGGCGAGGTGCTCCGGCGCTTCGACTCGAAGACGCGGAAGTCCGTCGAGGTCTCGCGCTTCGAGGGGCGCGTCGTTCAGCTCGAGGCCTCGGGGAGGCTGCTGCTGGTGGTGGAGGCCCTGCCCGGCCGGGAGGACGTCGAGTCGACGGAGGATCCGCGCCGGGTGTGGCTGCTCGACGGACGCTCCAAGCGCCAGCTCACCGCGCCGGAGCCGTGGGAGCACCCCGACCTGCTGTCGCGCTCGCTCTCCCCCGACGGCCGCCTCGCCGCCTTCGGCCGCTGGGAGCCGAACGCCGAACGCGGGAGCCACCGGTCGCTCCTCGTGCTCGACCTGGTGGACGGCTCGGTGCAGCGCCTCGCTCGCGGGGACTCGTCCTTCGACGTGGTGGACTGGGAGAGGCGACCGAGCGGCTGGGTGCTCCACGTGCAGCGGGGGCTGGTCATCGAAGAGGCGAAGGAGCAGGCGGCGTTCGACTACGAGCTCGCCACCAACACCCTCGTCCCGGTGACGCGCCCGCTCACGCTGGGCGAGGAGGTGGCGACCACCTCCCCCGACGGGAAGACCACGGTCTCGACGGCGGACGGCGGCGTGGTGTTCACCGACGTGGCGACGGGCGCGAAGCGGGTGATGACCCTGCACCCCGACGACGCCCGCTTCGCCGACGAGGGCGCCTTCTCGTGGGTCTCGCCGCGCTACCTGAGCTTCGAGCCGAACGGCCGCGTCGCGCTGGTGGACGCGAAGACCAGGACGCTCTGGTTCCCCCTCCCGCAAGACGAGCAGCCGGTGCTCCGGTACACCGCCGACTTCAAGACGGTGGTGAAGGCCACCGACGACGGGCTCTACCTGGGCCGCGTGGTGAGCCCCTGATGGGGCCTTGGGCTGGCGAGCCGAGGCACGGCGGCAGGAGTCGAGGAGGACGCGTGAGGATGACGTGCGGAGTGGTGATGGTGGTGGCGTCGCTGTGGGCCTCGGCGGCGGTGGCGGAGACAGCGCGGGCTCCCAGCCGGCACGTCTCGCTCCTGGCCGACGGCCCGGGCACGGGAGGAGCAACGCCGTCGTGGGGCGAAACCGAGGCCAGCCGGGAGCCCGCGCTGTCTCCGCCGCCGCCTCCTCCCGTGAACGATGCGCCGGCGATCGCCCCTGCGCCGGCGCCATCTCGGCCGTCGGCGGTCGGGCCTGGTGAGCGGCTCCCGCTCATCGGCGAGGGGCGCCGCTGCGGCACCCTGGCCCAGCCGACCTGCTCGCTGTTCTGGCTTCCTTTGGCGAGCTTCCTCGTGCCGGGGCTCGGACAGTTCGTCGACGATCGCCCGGGCTGGCCCTATCTGCTCGCGGGCGCGGCGGGCTTCACGGGCATGGTGTGGCTGTCGACGAAGGTGACGCCGGCCGAGCTAGCGAGCGAGACCGCCTACTACAACCCCAAGGTCCAGGCGCTCCTGGCCGTCTCGGAGGTGTGGCAGACCTCGGCCTTCCTCTCGATCTACGAGACCTACCGCGCGCGCATGGTCGACGATCTGGGGCTGACGACGAAGCACAGCCCGGTGTCGGAGGTGCTGGTGGCGCCGGCGCGGCTCGATCGCATGGCGCGGCCGTCGGTGTTCTTGCCGCTCTTGGCGTCGGTGGGCCTGGGCATCGTCGGCGCGCAGGCGCAGCTCAACGGGCGACCGGCCTTCACCGCGTATCGCCCGCCGGACGCGGCGTTCACCGCCGGCATCGCCTACGCCGCCGGCACCGGGGAGGAGGCGGTCTTTCGCGGCTTCTTCATGTCGTACCTGGAACACCGCTGGGGCTGGTACCCGTGGCTCGCGAACGGCGCGCAGGCGGTCGCCTTCGGCCTGGCCCACGGCGACGTCTCGCCCTTCGGCCTCGGCGTGCGCATTCTGCTCGGCGGGTACCTGGGGTGGGTGACGCAGGCCAACGACTACGAGCTGATCGACGCCATCCTCATTCACACCTGGTGGGACGTGCTGCAGTTCACCGCCGCCTTCGCCGCGGCCACCCCCGCCGACCGGCCCACGCTGTATCTGCGGCTGCCGCCGATTCCGTTTTGAGGTGTCGGGTACTTTTCTCGAAGCGTATGTGTCTGATTTTCCGGACGCTTCGAGGGTGCTTCGAGGGTGCCAGGCACTTTTTCGCGAGCACGTTTTCGCGACCTTTCGGCCCTCGGCCGGTCAGAACTCGAAGCCAAAGGTCGCGCCGGGCGTCGCTCCGGGACCCGACGGGAGCAGGAACGGGTTCTTCGGGCCCGAGGAGCCGTTCGAGGGGTCGCGCTTGAACAGCGCGGCGTGGTGCTGCGCGAAGAGGAGGAGCGCGAGGCCGCCAGCCTGCGCGACGCCGACGGAGACGAGCAGTCCCTGACCGAGCGCCACGTCGCGCGACGTTGGACCGAGCAGGGGCGTTCCTCCGAGGAAGCGAGGATTCCACAGCGCCAGCGCCACGGGCCCCACCACCGGAACCACGGGGAGGAGGAGCGGCACGCCGGTGACCAGAGCAAGGAGACCGAGCGGCGCGCCGACGACGGTGGCGAAGAGAAGCACGCCGATCGCGGTGAGGACGACGCCCGGCACCCAGAGGGTCAAGGTGGCGACGAGGAGCGCGCCGGTGCTCAGGCCGAAGAGCAGCTGGCCCGCTTGCGCGGTGGCCTCGAAGGGCGTCTTCGCGATGAGCTTGGGCGACACGACGAGGAGCGGCTCGGAGGATTCCGGCCGTAGGACCGCGTGCCGGCGGGCCCCGGGAGAGACGACGGAGTCGTCCACTGGCTCGTTCCAGACGTGCGGGACATCGCCGGCAAAGGCGGGGAGCGGCCGGCGGGACGATCCCTCGGAAGGGGGCGCGGCTTCGTCCGGGAAGGCGCGGTGCCCGAGCGCCAGGCTCAGCAGCAGAGCCACGCGCAGCGCGCCGCGGCATCGCCGTCCATGAATCCCCGGGTTCACGAACTGAACGGTAGCGCGGTTGGTGCTCCGATGACCGACGGTGCCACGTACTTTTCGAAGGCCTAAACGTCTGATTTCTCTGAGGCCCCGAAGGTGTCAGACACTTTTTTCGGGCTCACCACCCAACTCACCCGGTGGCCTCGGGCGGCCGCGCGATCCACGCCGCGATGAAGACGTCGATCTCCCCGCGCAGCACGTCCTTGATGCGCGGCGTGCTCTCGCCGGTCCGGGGATCCTCCACGCGCGCGCTCCTCCCGACGAAGTAGCGCCGGACCTCCGCGCCCCCCTCCGCCTGTCCTTCGAGCACCGACAGCGCGAGCGCCTCCAGCGCCGCGAGGCCCTCCGTGCCCACGAGCCTCACCTGCCGCCCGGTGCGCTCGGCCTGGGCCTCCACCTCCGCGCCGAGCCTCTCCGCGAACTGCCCGGTGTGGCGCTTCACCTCCCGCCCCTTCACCACTGCGCCCGCATCCACCGCCGTGGGCGCCTGGTTGGGCCGGTAGAGCCGGACGTAGGCGGCCACCCGGTTGCGCTCGTCGATGCGCCGGTGAAGGCCCTTCTCCCCCGCCAGGAAGCCGTAGACGCCGGGGCCCCGCACCTGCAGCACCGCGCGCCTGGGCTCCTGCCCTTCGGCCACCACGCGCGCCTCGTAGCCGCGTCGCTCCGCCCAGCCGAGGTAGAGGCGCACCAGCTCGCGCACCCACGCGTCGGGGGCCTCTCCCTCCGCCGCCGCCGCCACCTCCAGCCAGGCGTCGTCGACGTCGCCCGAGCTCCCCGCCGCCACCCGCGCCTCGAGCAGCCGCACCTCTCGCGCCGCCGCCTCCACCGCGCGCACCGCCGCCGCGAGCTGCATCTCGCCCTTCGCGTCGCGCGCGCGCCGCCGCGCCACCTGGCAGACCTCCCGCAGTCGGTCCAGCTCGCCGAGCTGCGCGTCCACCGAGCGGAAGTCGCGCAGGATGACCGCCGCCGTCTCCCCGTCGTCCCAGAAGCCCGGCGCCTGCGAGGCGTTCAAGAGCTCTCGCCGGCGCTTCTCCAGCTCGCCCCGCCGCGCCGCCGAGGCGATGGCCGCCGCCCGGCCCACCAGCGCCTCCGCCGCCGAGACCAGCGCCTTCTGATCGAGCCTCTTCTTCGCCACCTGCGCCCCTGCCGCCGGGAGCTGGGCCTGCGCCGTGGCCTCCCGCTCGCGCTTCTCCAGAGGCTCCGCGAAGGCGTGCACCACGCCCTTGTGCGCCACCACCTTCACCGGCGTTCCCGGCGGGAGCGGGCGGCGGGCGATCTCCACCGCCAGCGCCGTGGTGAGCGACTTCTCGATCTCCCGCTGGAGGAAGCGCGCACCGTGCGCCGGGGAGTAGCCGCGCTCGACCAGGAGCTCCACCACCTCCGGCGCCACGTCGACCTCCAGCTGCCGCGCCCGAATGCCCTCGCGCTCCAGCACCCGGCCGACCTCGCGCTGGGCGATGCGGCGGATCTCCACCTTCCCCAGCGGGCGGAAGTGGCAGGTGGCGTCGAAGCGGTTCAAGAACTCCGGGCGGAACGCGACGGCGATGCGGCGGTCGACCTCCTCGAGCAGCTCCTGGTCGGTGCGCGCCGGCGCGAAGCCGATGGGCCCCTCGCGGTAGACCTCCGCGCCAACGTTGGAGGTGCAGACCACCAGCGCGTTGTTGCACGGCACCGTCTCGCCGGCGGCGTTGATGAACTGGCCCTCGTCGAAGAGCTGGAGGAAGCGGTCGTGGCACTTGGGGTGCGCCTTCTCGAACTCGTCGAGGAGCAGCACCGTGAAGACTCGCCCGTCGAGGAGGCGGGAGAGCTCGCCGCGCTTGCCGTCGAGGGTCTGGGCCCAGGGGTTGCCGAAGAGGACGTTCTCGTCGCCGGCCTCCGGGTAGTCGGCCATGTTGACGCGCACCAGGCGGTCGTGGCTCCCGAAGAGGTACTCCGCCAACAGCTTCGCCAGGTGCGTCTTGCCGACGCCGGTGGGGCCGGCGAAGAGGAAGACGCCCAGGGGTCGGCGCGGATCGTTGAGGCCGGCCTTGAGGAGCGCCACCGAGCGCAAGACCGCGGCCACGGCGTCGTTCTGGCCGAGGAGGCGGCCGGCGAAGAAGCGGCTCACCTCGTCGAGGTCGAGGGGGACGGCGTCGTCGGCCATGAAGCGCGGGAGCCTGGTGGCGTCGCAGAAGCGCGCGAGCACGTCTTCGCCGGTGACGCGCTCCTTGGCCTGACCGTGCGCGGTGACCACGGTCTCCTTGAGGAGCGAGAGGGCCTTGCGCGGGAGCTTCTGCGCGAGGAGGAACTTCACCGAGAGGCGAAGCGCCAGGTCGCAGGCCGAGGCGTCGACGGGCAGGCCGTGCTCGAGCTCCAGCTCCTCGGCGACCCGGCCGAGGATCCACCGGGCGCGCTCCAGGGTGGGCTCCTGCACCACCAAGAGGTGGAGGCGCTCGCCCAGGGCCTGGTCGCTCTTCACCAGCTCGTTGGCGCGCCGGGTGTCGGTCTCGAAGACGAAGCGGACCTTGCCGGACCGCAGGGCGCGCACCAGGACGGGGACCAGCGAGGTGCCGAGCACCTGCGCCACGTCGCGGACGTAGACGACGGTGGGCTCGCTGGCGGCGTCCTCGAGGAAGTCCTCGAGGAGCTCGGCGGCGGCGCGGGGTGACGAGGTGCGGGCGAAGATGCCGGCGGCGGGCACCTCGAGCACGCGGCTGTGGGCCAGCCCCTCCGGCACCGCGCCCTGGACGATGCGTCGCGCGAGCTCCTGCACCAGGGCGGTCTTGCCGATGCCTTCCTCACCGGCGAGCAGCGGCGCCTTGCCGCCGCGCACCAGGAGGCCGGTGAGCTCGGAGACGCCCTGGTCCAGCCCGTGGCCGACCGGGAGGCGGCTCTCACGCGCGAGGGCGGTGAGGTCGCGCTCCACCAGCGTGCCCAGGCCGTCCTTGCCGTCGTGCTGTCGGTCGCGCTTCGAGCGGGCCATCGCCTGCGCGCCGACGGCGGGCCCAGGCGCGGGCTGACGTGGCGCTCCCTTCCCGGGCCGCGAGGTTGGCACAGCGCGGGGCGGGCCTCCAACATCACCGCTCCCCCGCGGCGCCCCGGCTCGTCAGCGAGAGTCTGCAGAATTCGGAGCGGGCCGCGCCCCTCGGCATCCTGCGGAAAGGACGGCGCACAGGGGAAGACCTTGCTCAAACACGCCTCCGCGCGCTCCCACCGCCCCTCACTGCCCGGCGGAGATGACCGCCGGCAGGGGCAGGGCGCCGGTGCCCAACCTCGTCTGGTTCGCGACGAACGCGGTCTGCGTCGACACGAGCATCGACCGCGCGGCCAGCGAGTCCGGGAGGCTCGAGACGATCTGAACCTCACCGTCCCCGGCGTGGAGCGCCACCTCGGCGTGAGACACCTGCCCCCCCCAGAGAAGGACGGACCCACCAGCGGTGGCGATGCCGACGTGCTCGCTGGCGCGAACCTCGGTGTCCAAGAGCCAGATCGCGCTGTCCTGGGTACCCGCCACGCCGATGCCATAGCTCCCGCCGGCCGCCGCGCTCGTGCGCTCGACAATGGCCCTCTCCAGGCGCAGGGCACTGGTGGCGCCGAGGGCGAAGGCTCCGACCTCCTGGGAGTCGGCGATGACGGAGTCGAGGACCTCGGCGCGCCCTCCCTGTACCGCCAACCCCTCGCCTCGAGAGCCGTTCAAGAGCGGGAGCGTCTGCCGGACCAGGCTGTGACTCAGCGTGACTCGAGCGGACGGCTGGGCCTGTTGGGTCTCCAGCACGGTGATGGCGATTCCATGAGTGGCGAGCACGGCGCTGTGGTCGAGGGTGAGCTCGGCGCCGTCGAGCACGTTCACCCCGCGATCGTCGTCGCCGGCCGAGATCGGACGATTTCGGGCGAGAAGACAGCGATCGAGCGCCGCCGTCGCTCCGAGCTCGATCGCCAGGTGCTTTCCTTGGTTCTCCACCCACGCGGTGCGGTGGCCCACCAGCCTCGAGGAAGGGTCCTTGACGCTCGCGCCGCTCGGAGGGCGATCGCGATCCGACGCGGTGTCACGCACGACGCCTTCGGTGAGCTCGACCTCGCTGCCGCCGGAGACGTGGAGCGCGCTGCCGTGATTGGCGGCCAGAGAGACTCGGGTGAGGGAGGCGCGCCCACCTTGGTCGACCTGTACGCCTTGGCCGGAGGGCAACGGCGTCCCCGCCGCGGTGTCACGCACCACCGTGTCGGTCATGTCCAGCGTGCAGGCCAGACACGCCACCCCGTGGTTGCGGTTCCCAACGACGGTCGACGAGGAGAGCTCCACAGAACCGCCCTTCTCGACGAAGACACCTTCTCCGTCCTCGCCCTCGGCTCCCGCCTGCGTGTCGCGGACGATGGAGTTTCGCAGCGAGGCCGATGAGCCCGGGTCGGACACCATCACGCCGGTCCTCAGGTTCTGCACCACCGCCGAACGCTCCAGCGTCAGTGTCGCGCCCAAGCCCACCAGCACGCCGAACCCCCACGCGCCCGAGGCGGCGGGCAGCGTGCCGCGAATCACGCTGTCGGTGACTCGGACGGAGGCCCGGTCCTGCAGCCCGACCCCGATCTCCCGGTTGGCCTCGACTCGCGCCGCGGTGAGCGTGAGCGCGCTACCCCGGAGCCCCACCACCCCCCAGCGGAACCCGGTGATCGTCACGCCTCGCACCGCGACGCCCGCCGCGCTCACCTCCAGGCCGGCCGTGCCCGCGGGGCCGTGGATGACCACCTGCTCGGCGCACCGCCCCACCACGGTGACCGGCCGGCGGAGCGCGAGGGCGCCGGCGTAGGAGCCGGCCTCCACCGCGATGAGCGCCCCGCTCGGCGCCGCCGCCACCGCCGCGGTCAGCGAGCTGAAGTGCGTGGCGTCGGTCTGGGTCGAGTCGTCGTCGACGAACACGGTCGCGCCGGCGGGAGGGAACGGCGCGGCACAGTCCCCGAGCGGCTGGCAATCGACCGAGCCGAGCCGCTCCATGGTCGCCCCGGCACAGGGCGCCGCCGGGAGCACGTCTCGGCAGCCCCAGCCGTCGGGGTCGGAGGCGAACCCGGCCGGGCACGAGCTCCAGCCAACCAGCGCGCAGGCGGTCTCCCCCAGCACCGGCATCGTCGCGCTCGGGCAGTCGCCCGGCGGCAGCACCGCCGCGCACCCCACACCGTCCGCCGCCGGAGCGAAGGGAGGGACACAGGCGCGGCCGCCAACCACCCTCCCCACCGGGGCCTCGAGCCAGGGGGATTGAGGGGCGCACCCCGACTGCGTCGCCAGGAGCAATCCGAACACCAAGAACGTGGCGAGCCGCGCGCGAGGAGGTGAGCCAAAGGCCGGAGTGGTGCGTCGCGCTCTCGAGACCAAGGTCTTCAACATTACCGGCCACCTCGGTGCCCGTGAAGTCGTCCTGGGTCGGTCACGGCGCGGCCACCGCCACCCCGGTCGGGGCGTCAGGACCTGGGCTTGGGCTTCTTCGGGTCGTAGGCCCCGGCGAAGTCGGTGCCGAGGGTGTGCGCGTCCCAGGTGCGCTGGTCGATGGGGTCCAAGCGGCGCGCGGTGGCGGGAGAGAGGAGCGGCGCGTGGGGGCTCTCGTCGAGGTGCCGGGCGATGGTGTCCATGGCCGCGTCGTCGGTGCGCCAGTGGAGCCGCTCGAAGCGGGTGAGCTTCACCGGTCGGGAGACGGAGCGGAGGGAGCGGCGGCGCTCGAGGTTGAAGTAGCCGTCGAAGTAGGACATCGCGAGCTCGCGCAAGGACCGGTACACCGGGTCGCGCCCGCGCAGGCCGACGAAGTTCGACTTGGCCACCGCGCCCCAGGCGCCGGCGACGCGGAAGACGGCGAGCACGTGGTCGTCGTCGCGGTGCGCGCGGAGGTCGACCAGCATCGGCTCGAAGCCCAAGCGCTCGAGCGCGGCGGCGGCGAGCATGGCGCCGTCGAAGCAGTGGGCGCGGCGGTCACGGAGCACGGAGCGCGGCGAGCGGTAGATGGGCTCGGTGGAGTAGGCGGTGCTCTCCAGGAAGCGCTGCACGTGGCCAGGGGTGCGGAGGCGGTCGAGCACCTTCCTCTCGGCGGGAGTCCAGGGGGAGGGAACGGGGCGGCGCTGCATGGACGAAGACCTCGGGGAGTCGGGGGCGGCCATGTACGCGAGTGGCACGCCAGCGTCGAGGCAACGAAGGTACCGGTCACTTTTCTCCACTTTTCTCTCCGGCTGAGGGTGCCAGTCACGTTTCTTTTCTTCCTCAACCACCCCTCTCCCCGTCACGTTTCTCGGCCCCACGCTTGCTTGCTCCGTTTCCTCGAGCACCTCGGGGGGACGTTCCATGCCGCGTCGGCTTCGCATGTATCAGGAGGAAGGTACCTACTTCGTGACGGCTCGAACCGTCCAAGGACGCTTCTTGATTCGACCGGTTGCCTCGACGAATCAGGTCGTTGGTGGGGTGCTCGCCCGATCCGCTCGGCTCAGCGGCGTCGACGTCCACGCCTTCGTCGTCACGTCCAACCATCTGCACGCCGTCGTCTCCGCGCGAGACGGCGCCCTTTCGACCTTCATGCAGCACTTCCTCGGAAACGTCGCGAGGAAGCTCGGTCCGCTCGTCAGTTGGCGCGGTCCGTTCTGGGAGCGGCGCTTCGCCGCGGAGCCAATACTCGATGCCGAGGCGCAGGAGCGCCGGCTCCGGTACGTCCTGAGCCATGGCGCGAAGGAGGGGCTCGTGCGCAGTCCGCGTCACTGGCCAGGGCTGAGCTGCCTGCGTCAGTTGCTGAACGGCGCGGCGGAGCGCTTCCCCTTCTTCCACTGGGCACGGCGGTGGAGAGGCGGGAAGTTGGTGACGGGCGGGTCGAAGCGGCTCGACCCGAGATGGGCCGAGGAGGAGACGTTGACCTTGAGCCCGCTCCCCGCCTGGCGCGAGCTCCCGTTCGAGGAACGGCGACGCCGCGTGGAAACGATGATCGGGGACATCGAGGCCGAAAGCAGGGAGAAGTTCCGCACGGTGGTCGGAGCCGAGGCAATACGGCGGCAGCACGCCCACGATGGGCCCGCGACCGTGAAGCGATCGCCCGAGCCGTTGTGCCATGCGAGCTCGAGGGATGCTGTGGTCGAGTACAAGCGGGCGTATCAGCGGTTCGCCTCCTGGTTCCGCGAGGCGTCGGAGCGATTCCTGGCGGGAGAGACCTCGGTGGAGTTTCCCCCGAGAGCGTTCCGGCCCTACTCATGGGTCGCCGCCGGCCCATAAATGGTGATTGGCACCGGAGCGCGGGTTATGCCCCGCCTCCATGCGCCGCGCCGTCGCTCCTGTCCTCTGGCTGTTCCTCGCCACTGGCTGTCCGCACCGCGTCCAAAGCCCTACCGACGCGCTCGAAGAGGCCACGGCGGCGGTCTCCCGCGGGAGCGCCTCCGGCCACGAGCTGGCCCTCGCCGGGTTCAAGGCGCTCCTGAGCGAGGGTCCTCCCGACTCCGCTACGTCCCTCTTCAAAAAGTCTCTGACACTCAACCCCAACGAGCCCTACGCGCTGCACGGCCTCACCCTCCTCGCGCTCCGCTCCGCCCACCCCGAGAACGCCCTCACGCTCGCCCTCGACCTCTGCGAGCGCGCGCCCGCCCACCCCCTCGCCGCCCCATCTGCGCGCATCGCCCTCGATCTCTCCGGCACCGCCACCAGCCTCGACGCCACCGTGCGCGCCCGCGTCCCCGGCCTCCTCGCCAAGGGACTCCCCGGAGACGCCGCCCACCTCCTTCGCGCCGCCCTCTCCGTTGCCTACCTCGACGCCGACGACCTCGTGGCCAACCAGCAGAACCTCGCCGACATGGGCGCCCCCACCCGCTACGCCTTCGTTGGCCCGTTCTCTCCCTGGCACACGCTCGCCATGGCCGAGCCCACCTCTCCCGAGAAAACCGGCGCCCTCGACGACCTCGGCCAGGGGCCCTTCGGCCCCCTCGTCCCCCGCACCCTCTCCGTTCTCGACGGCCGCCTCGCCCTGGTCGGCGAGCCCCAGGCCGGCGACGTCTACCTGGCCGGCGTCGACGTCGACGTTAAAGTACCTGGCACCTACGTCGTCCGGACCATCAGCGCCATGGACCACGTCGCCGTCCTCGACGGCACCCCGCTCATCACCCGCCTCACCTGGCAGCGCCCCGCCCCCACCCTCTCCACCCGCGCGGTGAAGCTCGAGGCCGGCACCCACCGCCTCCTGATCCGCATGGCCCGGGAGAGCCAGGCCGGCTACCTCACCGTCGCCCTGATGCACCCCGACGGCCGCCCCGCGGGCCTCGCCTTCCGCCCCGCCGAGGGCAAAGCCGCCTCGTGGTCCGGTGTCCAGCTCGCCGACGACGTGCCGCACCTCTACCCGTCCGCCGACGCCCTCCGCGCCGCGCTCACCCCCGACGCCGGCGACGCCCTGGCCCGCGTCCTCGCCGCGCGCGATGGCCTCGGCCGCGATCGCGACGGCGCCCGCCGCCTCCTCGACGCCCTCCCCACCACCTTCACCGGCGCCGAGCTCGACGTGCTCAAGGCCGACCTCGAGCTCGGCGAGCGCACCGTGCCATCCCGCGTCGCCCGCGGCCGCGCCACCCGCGCCCTCGAGGCCGCCCTCGGCAAGGACAAGGGCGACGTGCGCGCGCTCCTGCTCTCCGCCCAGCTCGCCCTCGACGACGGCCGGCAGCTCGACGCGCTCGAGCAGCTCCGCGCCGCCAAGGCCCAGGGCCACTCCCCCGGCGGGCCGGTACTCGCCCTCCAGGCCCGGGTGGAGCTCGCCCTCGGCCTCGACGCCCAGGCCGACCTCACCGCCAAGAGCGCCGCCGAGGCCCTCCCCGGCGAGTGCGACGCCCTCACCCTGCGCTACGACCTCGCCCGCCGCCGCGACGACGTCGCCGACGCCCAGGCGCACCTCCTGGCCGCCGCCCACTGCCCCTCCCACTTCTCCCGCCTGGGCGAGCACGAGAAGACGCGCGGCCACCTCGACGCCGCCGCCGACGCCTACCGGCACCTCCTCGCCCTCGACGAGAGCCAGCTCCACGCCGCTCAGAGCCTCTCCAACCTCCTGGTCGCCCAGCGCCGCTACGACGACGCGCTCAAGGTCCTCCAGAAGAGCCAGGCCGCCTGGCCCCGCAGCGCCCAGCTCAAGAAGCAAGAGGCAGAGGTCCTCGAGCTCGCCGGCCGCCAAGGGGAGGCCCTCGCCGCCAAGGAGGCCGCGCTCCTCCTCGACGGCGGCGACCTCGCCCTGCGCCGCGCGGTGGAGCGCCAGAAGACCGGGCACGAGCTCCTCGACGCGTGGGCCATCTCCACCGACGCCGCGCTAAAGGCCTATCAACACGCGCCCGGGGTGGAGACCGTCACCAGCACCTTCCTCCTCGACGCCGCCGCCATCCGCGCCTACCCCGACGGCTCGCAGGTCGACCGCATCCACGTCATCCAGAAGGCGCTCGACCAGGCCGGCGTGCAGGACGTGGCCGAGGTGCAGATCCCCTCCGGCGCCGCGGTGCTCACCCTGCGCACCCTGAAGTCCGACGGCGCGGTGCTCGAGGCCGAGAGCATCGAGGGGAAGGACGCGGTCAGCCTCCCCGGCGTGCAGGTCGGCGACCTGGTGGAGTACGAGTTCCTCCAGGCGCACCCCTCGCGCGGCCCCGGCCAGCCCGGCTTCACCTCTGCGGCCTTCTACTTCCAGGTGGCGCGGCAGCCGAACAACTGGAGCACCTACACGGTGGTGGCCCCACACGGCATGGGCCTCGCCGTCGACGCCCACAACCTGACCGCCTCCCCTGTCACCACCCAGGGCGAGCTCGACGTCTTCACCCACGAGGAGAAGCGGGTGCCGCCCTACGTCCCCGAGCCGCAGGGCCCGCCCTCGGCCAACGAGTGGCTCCCCTTCGTCACCGTCGGCGCCGGGCAGAAGGGCAACGAGGGCGTGGTGCAGGCCTACGCCGACGCCTTCATCGACCACGGGCTGGTCACCTTCGAGGTGGAGGCCTTCGCCAGGAAGGCGGCCCAGGGCAAGACCGGCCTCGACGCGGTGCGCGCCGTCTACGCCCAGGTGATGCACGCCCTCTCCGGCCGCGACTCGGGCCTGTCGGTCTCCGCCGCGGCCTCGGTGGCGCAGGATCGCGGCAGCCGCACCTGGCTGTTGGTGGCGTCCTTACGCGCCCTCGGCGTCGACGCCCGGCTGGCGGCGGTGCGGGCCTTCACCGTCGACCCCAAGCCCTATCTCTTCCCCAACGAGTCGCTGCTGCCGTACATCAGCGTGCGGGCGGCGCTCCAAGACGGCACCGTCATCTGGCTCGACCCCCTGGTCCGCTTCGCGCCCTTCGGCGAGCTGCCGGAGTTCGCCATGGGCGAGCGCGACGCCTGGCTCTTCCCCGAGCCCGGCCGGCCGCTCCAGGTGGTGAAGACGCCCAAGCGCAGCGTGCGCCCCTCCAAGGAGGTCCGCCTCACCTTGAGCCTCTCGCCCGAGGGCGTGCTCACCGGCCAGGGCGTGGAGACCTACCTCGGCTACGACGCCGCGCAGATCGCCGAGGCGCTGGAAGCCATCTCCCCCGACCAGCGCAACCAGGCCCTGCAGTCGAGCCTCTCCCGCTACTTCGGCGGCGCCGATCTCTCCTCCCTCGAGGTGGAGTCGAAGCGCGAGGTGGGCGCGCCGGTGGTGGTGAAGTACGACTTCACCGCCCGGCACTTCGCCCGCCTGGACGGCGAGGCGCGCATGGTCTTGGGCGCCCTCACCTTCCCCGCCCTGCTCGGCCGCCGCTTCCTGGTGATGAGCGCGCGCCAGACGCCGCTCTTCCTCGAGGGCAGCGAGGCCAGCCACACCGTCACCACCCTCACCCTCCCCCCAGGTTGGACCATGCCCGGCCTGGTCGCCGACGCCCCCCTCGACAACCCCTACGGGCACTTCGAGCGCAAGGAGAAGCAGGTCGGCCAGACCGTCACCATCGACGAGGAGCACCACCTGGTTCAGGCCCGGGTCCCGGTGAAGGACTACGAGACCTTCGCAACCTTCGCCGGCGAGGTCGACCTGGTGCAGGGCCGCGACGTGGTGCTGGAGAAGAAGTGACGCCCGCGCCAACCCTCTTGCAACAGGGTTGAAGATACCCCCGACTTGCGAAAAGCGGGCGGCGGCGCTAGCTGATCAGCCCCGATGGCCGACGCCGCCTCCACCACCACCCACGACCACGCCGACCCGCCCGATCTGGCTGGGACGGTGCTGTCGGTGCTGTGCGTGGTGCACTGCGCGGCGACGCCCTTCCTGGTGACCGCGCTCCCGGCGATGGCCAGCGTGCTGGGGGGCTTCCACCCGGTGGCGCTGGTCTTCGTGCTGGGGGTGGCGCTGTGGGCCTTCGTCCCCGGCTACCGGCAGCACCAGAAGGTGGAGGTCCTGGTGTGGGCGGGCGCGGGCCTGGTGCTCCTCGGGGCGGCGGCGCTCTTCCTCCACGAGCAGCCGGTCCTCGACACGGGCCTCTCGGTGCTGGGCGCGGGCTCGATGCTCACTGCCCACTGGCGGAACCGGAAGCTCAAGCACGCCGCCTGCTGCCACTGAAGAGTGCGAGGAGGGCTTTGGGCGTGAAGCGCAAGCGCGTGCTCCCGGCCGAGCTCCCCGACGTGCGCGACGGGCTCACTCGCATCGAGCGGGTGGTGCTGTGGCAGCTCTCCTTGGCCCAGAAGGCGCGCGGGGGCCGGAGCGTGCCCACCGCCGAGCTCTATGGCCGGGTGGTCGAGCACCTGGACCTGACCGAGGCGGAGCTGGTGGCGGTGTTGCAGAAGCTCGGGGCGCGGCGCGCGTAAGAAAGGCCGTTGACGGGCCCGTCGCTGGTCCTTGAAAAGGCTCCCGCCGCGCCGCACGGTGCGCGCCGGAGGCAGTCATGGCGAAGGACTCGAACACGCCCCAGACGCAGGTGCTCTCGAAGGGCTACGACCCGATGCTCTCGGAGGGGGCGGTGGTGCCGCCGGTGTTCCGCACCTCGACCTTCGTCTTCAAGAGCTGCGCCGAGGGCAAGCGGGCCTTCGAGATCGCCTACGGCCTCAAGCCGGCGGAGCGGGGCGAGCGGCCGGCGCTCATCTACACGCGGGTCAACAACCCCAACGCGGAGATCGTCGAGGACCGCCTCGTCACCTGGGACGGCGCGGAGGCAGCGGCGCTCTTCAGCTCCGGCATGGGGGCCATCGCCACCACCTGCCTCGCGCTCCTGCGGCCCGGCGACACGCTGTTGTTCGCGGACCCGGTGTACGGCGGGTCCGAGTACCTGTTCCGCCACGTGCTCCCGAAGTTCGACATTCGCACCGTGAGCTTCCCGGCCGGCTCGTCGCCGAAGGTGCTCGAGGAGGCGCTGGCGGCGCACCCCAGCACGCGGCTCATCTTCCTGGAGACGCCGGCCAACCCCACCATGGTGCTGTCGGACATCGCGGCGGCGAGAGAGGCGGCCAACCTGCACCTGCGCGAGGGCAAGCGGCCCTTGGTGGCGGTGGACAACACCTTCCTGGGGCCGCTGTTCTCGCGCCCGCTCGAGTTCGGCGCGGACCTGGTCCTCTACTCGGCGACGAAGTTCATCGGCGGGCACTCCGACATCGTGGCCGGCGTGGCGTTGGGCCCGGCGTCGCTCATCGGCGAGGTGAAGGCCTTCCGCACCATCCTGGGCTCGAACAGCGACCCCGACACCGCGTGGCTGATTCAGCGGAGCCTGGGCACCCTCTCCCTGCGCATGGAGCAGCAGCAGAAGAACGCGCTGCGCCTGGTGGAGTTCCTGGGCGAGCACCGCGCGGTGGCGCGTCTCCTCTATCCTGGGCACCCGTCGATGGGGCAGTCGCAGGTGGAGCTCTTTCGGCGGCAGTGCAAGGGCAGCGGCAGCATCGTCAGCTTCGCGGTGAAGGGCGGCGAGGCGGAGGCCTTCCGGGTGCTCGATTCGCTCAAGGCATTTCGGCTGGCGGTCTCGCTCGGCGGCATCGAGTCTCTGGCCGAGCACCCGGCGACCATGACCCACTCCGACATGTCCCTCGAGGAGCGGACCCGCGCAGGCATCGGGCCCGACCTGATTCGGCTCTCGGTGGGGCTCGAGGATCCGAGCGATCTGATCGCCGACCTCAAGCAGGCCCTCGACCAGCTGGTCTGAGCCGAACGAAGGTGCCAGGTACCTTTTTTCGGTCAGTCGAGGATGGCTGTTGCCTGTTTCCGGTCGGCCCGAAGGTGCCAGGTACCTTTTCCCGGTCAGGTCGCCGAGCGAGTGCGGCCCGCGCGTCCTCCTCCGCTACATCATCCCGAACTTCTTCAGCCGGTAGCGCAGGGTGTGGCGGGTGATGCCGAGCAGCCGCGCCGCCTCCGACTGGTTGCCGCGCGCGCGCTCCATCGAGCGCTCAATGAGCCGGCGCTCGGCGTCGAAGAGCGACTCGGCGCCCTCGGCGGGCCCGGGCGAGGCCGCGGAAGAGGCCGGCGCCACCGAGAGCTCCAGCGGCAGGTGCTCGGGGCGCAGCTCGGTGGCGTCCTGGTGCAGCACCAGCGCCCGCTCGATGGCGTTTCGCAGCTCGCGCACGTTGCCCGGCCAGTGCCAGCGCTCGAGGAGCTGGAGGGCCCGAGGCGACAGACCCACCGCCGGCCGCCCGAGCTCCTGCGAGATGCGGGTGATGAAGTGGGCGCAGAGCGCCGGAATGTCCTCCCGGCGAAGGCGCAGGGGCGGCACCGAGATCTTCACCACGTTCAAGCGGAAGTAGAGGTCGGGGCGGAAGCGCCCTTCCCGCACCCGCTTCTCCAGGTCGACGTTGGTGGCGGCGACGATACGAACGTCGGCCTTGAGCTCCACCACGCCGCCCACGTGGCGGAAGGTCTTCTCCTCGAGCAGCCGGAGCAGCTTCGCCTGGCCGCCCGGCGGCAGCTCGCCGATCTCGTCGAGCAGAATCGAGCCGCCCTGCGCGCTCTCGAACAGGCCGCGCTTCTGGCTCTTGGCGTCGGTGAAGGCGCCGCGCTCGTGGCCGAAGAGCTCCGACTCGACCAGGTGCTCGGGCAGCGCCGCGCAGTTGAGCTGGAGGAAGGGGGCCTGGGCCCGCGAGCTCTGCTCGTGCACCAGCCGGGCGATGACCTCCTTGCCCACGCCGCTCTCGCCCTCGATGAGCACGGTGGTGGCCTTGCTGGTCGACAGCCGCCGCAGGGTGTCGCGCAGGTCCTGGCACGCCGGGGCGTCACAGATGAAGACCGGGCCCTTGCCCGAGCCCTCGTGACACTTCGCCAGGCGCTGCCGCACGGTGGCCACGGTGAGCGCCTTCCTCACCGCGTCCTCCAGCGCGTCCGGCCCCACTGGCTTCACCAGGAAGTCGACGGCGCCGCTCTTCATCGCCTCCACCGCGGTGGGCACGGTGCTGGTGCCCGACATCATCACCGCCACCAGGGTCGGCTTGAGGGAGAGCGCGCGCTTGAGCACCGACACGCCGTCGAGCCCGGGTCCGTGCACGTCGAGCAGGGCCACCTCGGGCGAGAAGCGGCTCACCATGGCCAGCGCCTGCTCTCCGGTCTCCACCGCCTCCACCGCGTGACCCATCTCCTCCAGGGTGCGGGCGAGCGCCCAGCGCGCCTCGCGGTCGTCCTCCAGCACCAGGAAGCGGAAGCGCGGAGGGGCGACCGACAGCCCTCCATGCCCGTTGGAACCGCCCAACTTCACTCGATGAACTCCGCGCGAGGTGCTCGGTCGTGGTGTCACGTTCGGCTCGCCTGGCGCGTCCGCGCCGTCTTCTTCGACTTCCAGACTCGGCTCGCTACTCGGTGAGCACATGACGGCCTCGGTTCCCGCGCTTCGTTTCCAGCCGATCGCGCGTCCACTCCTGATGTAGCAGCTTGCTCATAAGCAATTCGCAATGTTCAGTACCAATGCATTCAGAAATCTGCTGACCCGCTGAACGGCGCTGACTGCGCGCGATCAAGCCGCGGCGGCGCCGCGTTGAGGCGATGGCACGATGGATGTACCTCGCACGTCGCGCCGTCACCTCGGCACCCAAAGACGATCAGGAGCTCAGACCCGCATGAGCTGGCGACACACCGATGAGGAGCTTGAGGGGCATCAACGTTCGCGGAGCCTCCGGCGTCGCTGGGTGATTCCGCTGCTCGTAGTCTCGGCGGCGGCGTTGGGCGCGGTGGAGCCCGCGAAGCCCGCGGCGGAGAAGAAGGCCCCGGTGGCGAGCTGGGACGACGCCACCTGCCTCACCTGCCACGCCAAGCTCGTCACCCGGAAGTTCAAGCACTCCTCGCTCAAGGACGGCAGCTGCGCCGACTGCCACGCGCCCACCCCCTTCGAGGGCGAGTGCAAGTCGAAGGTGGGCACGAGGTGGAGGCTCACCTCGCCCGAGCCGAAGCTGTGCGCCGACTGCCACGACAAGACCGGCGACACGCCGCTGCACCACATCATCGACGTGAAGGGCTGCAGCGCCTGCCACGACGCGCACGGCTCCGACGTGAAGAAGAACCTGAAGCTCCCCAAGGCCGAGCTCTGCCTGCGCTGCCACCAGCGCCCCGACGAGGGCCGGGTGGTGCACCAGCCGGTGAAGGACGGCGACTGCGTCGGCTGCCACGAGCCGCACTCCGGCGTCGAGGCGCCCCTGCTCAAGGAGACCAAGAAGGACCTCTGCGAGGAGTGCCACCCGGCGAAGGAGCTCTCCAAGAAGAGCCACGAGCAGGCCGCCAAGACCTGCCTCGAGTGCCACGCCCCGCACTCCAGCAACACCAAGGGGCTCCTCCGCGATCCCCCCGCACCGCCCAAGCCCAAGCAGGCGCCCAAGGACGAGGAGAAGGAGAAGGAGGGCGCGAGCTACGACGACGCGCCCTGCCAGACCTGCCACTCGAAGCTGCTGGAGAAGAAGTACAAGCACGGCATCTTCAAGGGCGGCGTGTGCGGCGACTGCCACGTCCCCTCCGAGGAGAAGACCACCTGCAAGAAGCCGGTGGCCCAGGGCTGGCGCCTCGTCTCGCGCGACCCGGAGCTGTGCGCCAGTTGCCACGACAAGACCGGCGACACGCCGCTGCACAAGATCATCGGCCTCAGGGGCTGCCAGGCCTGCCACGACCCGCACGCCTCCGACGTGAAGAAGCTGCTCAAGGCGCCGGAGAAGCAGCTCTGCGAGACCTGCCACAAGAAGAAGGACCAGAAGGGCCACACCCACACCGCGGTCACCGAGGGGAAGTGCTCGGGCTGCCACGAGCCGCACTCCGGAGTGGAGAAGCCGCTGCTCCGCGAGACCAGGAAGGCCCTCTGCGACGAGTGCCACGACAAGCCCGACGTGCAGAAGGGCCCCGAGGTGCACACCGCGGTGAAGGAGGGCCGCTGCCTGGAGTGCCACGACCCGCACGGCAGCGACGTGGAGAACAACCTGGTCGCCGAGAAGGGCGCGCCGCTCTGCCTCAAGTGCCACGACGCCAAGAAGCCCGCGCGCTCGGTGCTCGGCACCCGCCGGGTGGACCTCGAGAAGAAGGTCGTCCACAAGGCCATCCCCGACAAGGGCTGCCAGGGCTGCCACGTCACCGAGCACTCGGCGGCGGTGCCCAAGCTCCTCAAGAAGCCGAAGCCCGAGCTCTGCGCCGACTGCCACGACAAGAAGGACGGGCACGCCCAGACCCACGGCGCGGTGAAGCAGGGCGAGTGCACTCTCTGCCACGCGCCCCACTCGGCCGACGAGCCCAAGCTCCTGCGCTCCAAGAGCACCCAGGCTCTCTGCTTCCAGTGCCACGAGGACGACGTCACCGGCCGCGCCTTCGTGCACGCGCCGGTGGCCAAGGGCTATTGCCTGCGCTGCCACGACCCGCACGGCTCGGAGAAGCCGAAGAACCTGGTCGTCACCAAGGGCCAGGACGGCTGCCTCGACTGCCACGCCCAGAAGGTCGCGCCCAAGGTGACCCACGTCGCGCTCGACCGCTACGGCTGCGTCGCCTGCCACGACCCGCACGGCACCGCCAACCCCTTCCAGCTCATCCGCCCGGTGAACGAGCTGTGCAGCGACTGCCACAAGCAGCAGGCGGACGGCGACCACGTCGGCGCCCTCGGGAAGACGATGCACGCCGTCAGCGGCGCCTGGGACGCGCGGCGGGGCCGGGCCTTCACCTGCGCCAGCTGCCACGACCCGCACGGCGGGCAGAACGCCAAGCTCTTCTACTTCGGCAACGAGCGCCTGGAGATGTGCGACGGCTGCCACGGCGACCACTCGGGCCAGCACCCGGAGCTCGTCGACCTCTCCAAGCGCCAGCGCAACGGCTTCGACGGCGGCGTGGGCTCGCTGTTGGTCCCGCCCTCGATGCTCACCCTCCCCGGCTCGCTCGAGCCGCTCCCGCCGCGCCCCGACGCCGGCGTGGCGGTGCCCGACGCGGGCGTGCCTCCCGCCAAAGTGTCCCTCCGGCCGGCCGCCGCCAAGCCCCGGCCCATCCCCCGCAGGTCCTCGCCATGACTCTCTCCCTCGCGCTCCTCGTCCTCGCTGCCTCGACCGCGCCCACCGTCACCATCGTCGCCAAGGTCGATGACGCCCTGGTGACCGCCGAGGAGGTGAAGGCGCGGGTGGCCAGGACCACGGCCGCCGGCGGCACCGCCGACGCCCAGGCCATCGTCGAGGACCTGGTGAACGAAGCGCTCCTGGCGCGGGAGGGCTACGCGCTCAGCCTGGAGAAGGGGCCGCGGGTGGTGGAGGCGGCCGAGGCGAAGCGGCGCAGCGTGGCGGCGGAGCGGCTGGTGGCCACCGAGCTCAAGAAGCTCTCCACGGTCGACGAGAAGCAACTGCGCGCGCTGTACCACGAGACCGGCGACAGCGCGGAGCTGTTGGCCATCGTGGTGGCCACGCCCGAGGAGGCCAAGGCGCTGCTCGCCCGCCTCCAGAAGGGCGCCGACTTCGCGACCGAAGCCAAGGCCTCGCTCGACCCCCGCGCCGCGGCCAACGGCGGCGCGCTGGGCACCGCGTCGCGCGGCCAGCTCGAGCCGGCGCTGCACGAGGCGGCCTTCTTGGGCGAGCTCGACAAGCCCCAGGGGCCGGTGAAGCTCTCGCTCGGCTTCGCGGTGGTGGTGGTGAAGGCGCGGGCGGTGGCGCCGGAGGCGGGCTTCGACGCCAAGAGAGAGCAGATCCGCCGCTTCGCCGAGGAGCAGCTCGGCCGCCAGGTGCGCCAGCACTTCGTCACCCAGCTCCGCGCCAAGTACGCCGTGCGCCTCGACGAGCCCTTCCTCGACTCCACCGGCACCAGCCTCTCGCCCTCGCCGGAGCAGGCGGCGCGGGTGGTGGCCAAGGTGAAGGCGCTGCCGGTGACCTACGGCGAGGTGGTGCGGCAGGTGGTGGCCACCTTCGGCGGGCGCCAGGGCGGGCACCTCTCCGGGCCCTCGGTGAAGAAGGAGCTCGCCTGGTCTCGGGTGGACGAGCTGCTCCTCGAGGTGGCGGCGCTGGACGCGGGCCTCGACGCCGCGCCCGAGGTGAAGGCTCAGGTGCGCGCCGTCGAGCGCGAGGCGGTGATTCGCGCCATGGCCGAGCGCGCCCGCACCGAGGCCGCGCCGCCGACGCGCGCCGAGGTCGAGGCCTACTTCAAGGCCCACGCGAAGGAGTACCAGACGCCCGGCACCCGGGCCTGCGGCCACCTGGTGGTGAAGACCCAGGAGCACGCGCAGCAGCTGGCGCTGCGGGCCCAGAAGGGCGAGGCCTTCGAGGAGCTGGCGCGCGAGTACAGCATCGACACCGCCACCGGGAAGAAGGGCGGCGAGCTGGGAGACCTCTCCGACGCGCAGCTCGAGAACCTCTCCAAGAGCGAGGCGGCCTTGGGCGCGACGCTGAAGCAGGCCGCGCCCGGGAAGGTGGCGGGGCCGGTGGCGAGCCGCTCGGGCTGGCACCTGGTGCGCTGCGGCGCCCCCAAGCCTCCGGTCGACGCGTCGTTCGCGGCGGTGGAGAAGGCCGTCACCGAGCGCCTCGTGGCGCAGCGGGGCCTGGAGACGCTGGTCGCCCACGTGGGGAAGCTGCGCGCCAACGCCAAGCTCTCCGTCGACGCCGTGGCGGTGGCGGCGCTGGCCTCGGGGAACTGAGGCGCGCCATGCATCAATCTCCCGTTCACCCCGAGCCCCTCCCCACCGCTCACCCCGAGCGACGGGCGCCGAACCTCAGCGCCCTCGCCCTCCTCCTCCTCCTCGCCTCGGCCTGCACCACCGTGCCGGTGAGGTCCGACGTGGCGTGGCCGCCGCCGCCGGAGACGGCCCGCGTTCGCTTCGTGAACTCGATTCGCCAGACGGCCGACCTGGGGCCCTCGCGCACCTCGGAGCTGCTGCGCGTGGTGTTCGGGGGAGATCGCGACGTGACCCTGGGGCGCCCGATGGGGCTCGCCCTCTCGCCCGACGGGCAGCGGCTGTACATCGCCGACGCCGGCCGGGGCGCGGTGCTGGTGGCGGACTTCGAGACCAAGTCGCTCCGGGAGCTCGCCGGCGGCGACGTGGTGGGCTCGCCCTTCGGCATCGCCACCGACGAGAAGGAGGCCATCTACGTCGCCGACTCGGTGGGCAGGCGCGTCCTGGTGCTCTCGCGGCTCGGAGTCGTCATGCGCGTCATCGGCCAGAAGGCGGGGCTCCTGAGGCCGTCGGGCGTGGCGGTCGACTCGAAGCGGGGCCTGCTCTACGTCTCCGATCCCGCGAGCCTCAAGGCCGAGGACCACCGGGTGCTGGTCTTCACCCTCGACGGCGACCTGGTGCGCGTGCTCGGCAAGGGCAAGGGCGACGGCCCCGGGCAGTTCTACTTCCCCGTCTACCTGACCCTGGACGCCGAGGGCCGCCTCTACGTCGGCGACACCATGAACTTCCGGCTGCAGGTCTTCGGCCCCGACGGCTCGTACCTCAAGAGCTTCGGCGAGCACGGCGACGGCCCGGGCATGTTCGCGCGCATCAAGGGCCTCGCCTTCGACGGCTTCAAGAACCTCTACGTCGTGGAGGGAGAGCACGCGGTGGTGCAGCTCTTCAACAAGGACTTCGACCCGCTGATGTTCTTCGGCGGCATCGCGCCCAAGCTGGAGTTCCTCGAGCTGCCCTCGGCCATCGCCATCGACCAGGCGAGCGGCCGCATCTACGTCGCCAACGAGGTCAACGCGCGCGTCAACGTCTATGAGCTGGTCAACACCAAGGCAGAAGACTCGCTGCCGCGCGCCGAGGCGTCGCCGGCCACCAATGGTGACTAACTTATGAGTGCATCAGTTTTGTTGAGTTCGCCTTATGACACACCACTGCGTCATCTGGCGCAGATCTCATGCCTCACAGGACGCAACGCGTTGATCGCAGGAACGGCTCCCGGCACCCGCGTTGCACAAGGGCGGCGCGCCCCGGACAGGTCCGTCCGGAAGCTTCGTCGCACCAACATCTAGCGAGGGAAAACGTTCATGAAACATCTCATCAAGTCCACCATCATCCTGGCCATCGCGCTGCCGACGGCCGCGCTGGCGCAGATCACCGGAACGCGGCACGACCTGGCGACGGGCGCGGCCGGAGGTGGCCCCAAGGCCACCGTTCAGAACCAGACCTGCGTCTTCTGCCACACGCCGCACAAGGCGCTGGCGCAGGCGCTCATCTGGAACCACAACGTCGCCGCCGGCACCCGCGGGTGGACCGCCGGCACCGTGACGGCCCAGGGCACGCCGCTGCCCACGGCCATCAACGCCGACTCCATGCGCTGCCTCGCCTGCCATGACGGCACGGTCGGCCTCGGCGACGTCAACAACACCGGCGGCGGCACGGCCGGCACCATCGTCATGTCGGGCCCGGTCACGGGCGGCTACCTGGTCGGCAACGGCGCCCTGGGCAACGAGATGGTGAACAACCACCCGGTCTCCATTCCGTACGCCGGCCTCACGGTGGGCGGGGTGGTCAGCAAGGCGGTCGCCGACGGCTCGAACGGCAACTACTGGCAGGTGGCCTCCGGCGCCGCGTGCCAGAGCCCGAGCGGCTTCTGCACCGCCAAGACGGCGACCGGCGCCCTCATCAACCTGAAGGGCACGGCCGCGACCGCGCTGACGGTCGAGTGCTCGAGCTGCCACGAACCTCACAACAAGTATGGCGGTACCTTCTTCCTCCGGGTCTCGGCGGCCAACAGCGCCCTGTGCCTGGCCTGCCACAACAAGTAGTCCTCGCTGGAGAGGGGCGCGGGGCCATGGTGGCTCCCGCGCTCCCTCGTCTCGCACTGACGCGAGACCAACCGCAGTGCGTTTGAGCATCGCCCATGTCCGTTTCACACCCCGCGCCGGACGTGGCCGCTCGAGAGAGCGGATGTGCCCTTGCTGAATGGTCGCGGGCACCCGAGGTGAGCGTCGCATGAACGAGAGCGCGTCACGGCCCTGGAAGCTCGCGGCCGCCGGCGCGCTCTTCGTGTGTTCGGCGTGGGCGCAGGCGCCGGCGGTGTTGGCGCGGCCCTCGGGCTTCGGCGGCATCCCGACGGCGGAGGCCGAGGGGCAGGGAGGTGGTCAGCTCGGGGTAGAGCTTCGCCTCGACCGTCTCCCGAGCGGCGCGACGACGCTGGGACTGAGCCAGGTGAACGTGCAGGCCGGGTTGGGGGCGGGCCTCGAGGCGATGCTCGGCTTCCGCGAGGGAGGGCGCTCCGGCGACCCGGAGCCCTCGCCGTTCTTCGTCGTGGCCGGGCTGCGCTACCGGCTCCTGGCGGCGGAGGGCTGGCGGCCCGCGGCGGCCATCGAGGCGCTCGTCGATCGACTGAACTGGCGCGGGGCGACGAGCGTGCGGGGCGTGGTGAGTACGGGTCCGCTGGGGCCGATGCGGCTGTCGGGGATACTGGGCGCGGAGATGCAGCAACTCTCGCTCGCGTCGGTGGGGCCGCTCTATGGCGCGGCCGCGTCGCTGGACACGGCGTTCGGAGTGCAGCTCACCGGCGAGTGGTGGCACTCGCCGCGCGGCTCGGCCGCGTCGGGGGAGGTGCGCTGGGCCATCACTCCGGACGTGGCGATGACCCTCCGCGGGATGTGGTTGCCGGACGACACCACCGCGCGCTTCGGGCTGGGCCTGGTGGTGCGCGCGCCGGCGCCGCAGGGGAGAGCGCCGCTGGTGAAGGAGCAGGAGAAGGTCGCGACGACCGATGCGCCGCTGGTGCCGCCGCGGGTGTTCCGGGACGAGCGGCCGCGCTTCCGGTTGAGAATCCCCATCCTTCCGCTGCTCGGGCCCGGCGGCGAGCGCAGACCGGAGGATGAGGTGAAGACGGAGCCGGTGAAGACGGAGCCGGTGAAGACGGAGCCGGTGAAGACGGAGCCGGTGAAGACGGAGCCGGTGAAGACGGAGCCGATGAAGGCTGA
>JBBIOE010000045.1:0-40204 GCA_037443525.1 Archangiaceae bacterium
GGCGCGGCCTTGGCGGGCGGAGGCGGAGGGGCCTTGCCCGACGCGGTGGCGACGGCGGGCGGCGGAGGGGCCTTGCCAGGCGCGGCGGCGACGGCCGGCGGCGGCGGCAGGTTCCCCTTCTTCGCCGCCAGCGCCGGCGTGAGGAGAATCTCGATGCGGCGGTTCTGCGCGCGGCCGGCCGGGGTGGCGTTGGTGGCGAGCGGGTGGAACTGCCCGTAGCCCGCGGCCAGCACCCGCTGCGCCGGCACGCCGCCGGTCTCGGTGAGGGTGCGCACCACGTTCACCGCCCGCGCCACCGAGAGCTCCCAGTTGGTGGGGAACTGCTTCAGGAGCTCCTCGTTCTTGATCGGGCTGTCGTCGGTGTGCCCCGACACCTGAATCTGCTTGTCCTCGATGCCCTTGAGCACCGAGGCGAGGCGGCCGATGAGCTCCTTGCCCTTCTCCGACAGCACCGCCTCGCCGGAGTCGAAGAGGATCTTGTCCACCAGGTCGACCTGAATCTGGTCGCCGTTCTGGGTGAGGCGCACGTCGCCGCGGCCGATCTCCGCCTTCATCTTGTCCTGGAGCGTGTCGTAGGTGGCCTTGAGCTTGGCGAGCTCGGCGGCGGTCTCGTCGAGGTTCGCCTGCAGCTTCTCGGTCTTGGTGGCGAGCTCCGCCTTCTCCTGCAGGAGCGTCGAGTGCTGCTTCTGGGCGTCGGCGAGCTTGTCCGAGAGCTCCTTCTGCGCCCGCTCGGCGACCTCCACCTTCCTCACCGCCTCGTCGCGCGCGGCCTGGGCCGAGTCGGCGGCCTGCATCATCTTCCACGCCGCGTAGCCGAGCGCGCCGGCAGCGCAGAGGGCGAGGAACATCATCACCCACGGCGTCTTCGACGGGCGGAAGGCCTGGATTTCAACGTTGGCGTCGTTTTCCATGCCGCCGCTTTAGCAGCCACGCACGGGCGCAGGGCAGGCGCTTCACGTCCACATGCGACGTAGCCGCACCCACCGTTCCCCACCGCGGTCCCTTGCGTTCAGCCGCTCCGCGCTTTCGCCGCGCCGCGGCTGAGCTCCGGTGCGTTTCAACGGGGGAGGAAATCCATGGCACGACCTGCGGTGTTCGCGAGCGCGAGCTTCGCCGAGGTCTTGGCGCGGTCGAAGGCCGAGGGAAGGCTCTTGGTGGTCGACGCGTCGGCCCAGTGGTGCGGGCCGTGCAAGGCGATGGAGCGCGGCGCGTGGGCGGACCCTGAGCTGGTCGCCTGGCTCCACGCCAACGCCATCGCGTTTCAGTTCGACGTCGACGAAGACGAGGCGCTCGCCCGACGCCTCTCGATACAGGCCATGCCGACCATCGTCGCGTTCAGGGAGGGCGAGGCGTTCGATCGCCTGGTGGGCCTGCGCGAGCCGAAGCAGCTCGTCGAGTGGCTCGCGGGCGTGAAGCGCGGCGAGACGTCGACGGCGCGGGCGCAGGCCAGGGTGCACCAGGGCGGGGCCTCGATGCGCGAGCGCATGGAGCTGGCGTCGATGCTCGCCATGAACGAGAAGCTCGACGAAGCGACCGAGGCGTACGCGTGGCTGTGGGAGCACTGCCTCGAGCACGAGCCGGCCTTCGTGGGGGTGCGCTTCTCCTTCCTGGCCCAGGCCATCACCGAGCTCACCAGGCGCCACCCCGCCGCGCGCTCTCGCTTCGCCGCGATGCGCGACGCCCTGCTCCCGGGGGCGATGATCGCCGAGGTGGGCTCCGAGCTGCTCGGCGACTGGTTCGCCATGAACGTCATGCTCGACGAGTGCGAGCGCACGGTGCGCTGGTTCGACGCGGCGAGGCCCACCCTCCGCCTGACGCCCAAGGCGCTGAAGCTCTTCGAGCTGCGGGTGGTGCCCTTGCTCCTCGAGCGCCAGCGCTGGGCCGACGTCGGGGCGCTGTACGCCGACCCGGTGGCGACGCTGCGCCTGGCGCTCGAGCATCAGGAGGACGTCCTGGCCTCGCCGCTCCCGGCGGAGATGAGAGAGGAGCTCGAGGTCGTCTTCCGCGACCAGCTCATTCGCGACGCGGCGCAGCTGCGGGCCTGCCTGCTCGCGGCAGGGCGCAGCGGCGAGGCCGAAGAGGTCGCCGCGGTGGCGCGCCAGCACCAGGGCGGCGAGGAGCTGGAGCGGGCGTTCGAGCGGATGGAGCGCGAGGCGAAGGGCGCCACGGCCGGGCCGAGCGGCGGCTGACCCCGACTGTTCCCTTCCCACCAGCAGGTCCCCGGGCTAACCCGCGCACGCTGGAGGCTTTCATGTCCCGTCGTCTCGTCCTCATCGCGGCGCTGTTGGGCTCGACCGCTACCCTCGCCGAGCCTTCAGCGCTGGAGACGCTCTGGACCCAGGCGCCCTTCTCGGTCGCCGCCCCTTCCCTGGCCAAGGCCGGCGCCGACGATGCGCCCAAGGACCAATCGGTCGACGTTCTCCTCGTGCGCACCACCATCACCCTCGACGCCGAGGGCCGCCGCACCTGGCGCTACCACACCGTCTTCCGCGTGCTCAAAGCCGACGCGGTGCAGGCCTGGGACTCGCTCGGCGCCACCTGGGCTCCCTGGTACGAGGACCGCCCCACCCTCAAGGCCCGCGTCATCACCCCCAAGGGGCAGGTGCTCACCCTCGACCCCAAGACCGCCTCCGAGAAGCCGGCCTTCGACGACCAGCGCTCGATGTACACCGACATGAAGACGGTGGTGGCGCCGCTCCCCGGCCTCGCCGCCGGCGTCACCGTCGAGCAGGAGGTCACCGTCACCGAGACCAAGGCCCCCTTCCCCAAGGGCAACGCCGGCCGCCTCTTCTTCCACCGCTCGGTGCCGGTGCGCCGCTTCCACGTCGTCGTCGACGCCCCGGAGTCGTTGCCGCTCAAGCTCGCCTGGGCCGGCCACGGCCTCGCGGGCACCAAGGCCACCGAGACGTTCACCGAGGTCGGCACCCTTCGACAGGCTCAGGGTGAACGGAGGACGCGGCACCTCGAGGCCTCCTTCCCCGACCCGAAGTGGGATCCCGACCAGCACGCCTCGAACGACTTCCCGCACCTCACCTATACCACCGGCAGCTCCTGGGCCGAGGTGGCCAAGGCCTACGCTTCGTGGCTCGACGAGGCCTCGACCCCCGGCGTCGACACCAGCGAGCTCAAGGCCAAGGTGGCGAAGCTCAAGACGCGCAAGGAGAAGGTGCAGGCCGCGCTCACCTGGATGCAGTCGCGCGTGCGCTACACCGGCCTCGAGCTGTCCGAGGCCTCGCTCAAGCCGTGGACGCCGGCGCAGGTCTGGGAGCGCGAGTACGGCGACTGCAAGGACATGGCCCTCTTCCTGGTGCGCGCGCTCGACGCCATCGGCGTGAAGGCCAAGGTGGCGCTGCTCTCGGTCGGCGGCGCGCTCGACGTCTCCGACGCCATGCCCGGCCTGGGCCTCTTCGACCACGCCATCGTCTACGTGCCGAAGGACGCGAGCGGCCCCGAGCTGTGGGTCGACGCCACCCACCCGGGGATGCCCGCCGGGGAGCTGCCCGCGCTGGACCTGGGACGCCTGACCTTGCCCATCGACGCGGCGACCACCGGCCTCGTCCCCACCCCGCCGCGGCTCTCGCAGAAGAACGGCGTCGCCGACCTGGTCACCGTCGAGCTCGCGCCCTTCGGGCCGTCGCAGGTCCGCGAGCGGCGCACCTACTCCGGCAGCGTCGGCGGAGACATGCGCCAGGGCTTCAAGGACAAGAGCCCCGAGAAGCTGAAGGACGCGCTGGAGGGCCGCGCCAAGGGCTTCTACCGGGGCAAGTCCTTCGAGGTGGCGCTGGAGCACCTGCCCACCGACTCCGGCCCCTTCGTGGTGCAGCTCGACGTGCGCAAGGCCGGGCTCTTCTCCACCGACTGGTCCGAGGCGCGGCTGGTGCTGCCCGAGCTCACCATCCTCGAGAACGTGAACGAGTACCTGCGCGGCCCCGTCGAGGAGGAGCCCGACCCGGACGCGGCCGCCAAGAAGCCCGACGAGGAGAAGAAGCCCCTCGAGCTCGCGCCCTTCAGCTGGCGGGAGCCGCTCTGGCTCGAGCGCACCTTCCTCGTCGTCCCTCCGCGCGGCTTCACCCTGGAGACCCTGCCCGAGAACGCCACCCGCTCCTTCGGCAAGGGCACCTGGACCGAGACCTGGACCAAGCGGAAGGACGGCGGCGTCGAGGCCACCTTCCGCTTCGAGCCCAAGGGCGTGGACTTCACCGTCGAGGACGTGAAGGCCTTTCGCGCCGCGTGGAAGGCGCTGCGAATGAAGGACCGCCCCACCCTGGTCTACAAGCACGAGGCGCTCTCCCTCATCTCCACCGACAAGGCGGAGAAGGGCGTGGCGCTCTTCAGGAAGCTCCTCGACCAGGAGCCCGACGACGCCCTCACCCGCGCCCGGCTCGCCACCTCGCTGCTCGACCTGGGCCTGGGCATCCCCGCGCGCGCCGAGGCCGAGCACGCTGCCCACGACGCCCCGCACGAGCCCGCCGCGCTGATGGCCGAGGGTAGCGTCGCCGAGCACGATCTCTTCGGCCGCCTCTTCCAGCCGGGCTGGCAAAGGACGCAGGCCATCGACTCGCTCCGGCGGGCGCTGGCCGGCGACCCCGACTCCTCCTGGGCCAAGAAGGAGCTGTCCCGCGCGCTGGAGCGCGACGTCAACGGCGACCTCGTCTCCAAGGGGCCCGACGCGGCCGAGGCCCTCAAGCTCTGGCACCAGCTCGCCCTCGACGACAAGGACACCGAGGCCATCGGGCCCTACCTCGACGCGCTCTGGCGCCTGCGCAGGTGGGAGGAGCTCATCGACGCCGCCGACAAGCTCAGCTCGCAAGGCCTCGAGGAGCGCGCGCTGGCCGCCGTGGCGGTGGTGAAGGGCCCCAAGGCCGCCACCGCTCGCGCCAAGGAGAAGTGGCCCGACACCCAGGCCCGCGCCCGCGCCGTGGTGACCGCGAACCAGAGCCTGCTCTACGCCCGCGAGTACGCGGTGGCGAAGGAGCTCCTCGGGCTCAACAAGAGCATCCTCCCGCCGGACGTCGCCACGCAGCTGTCGGGCCTGCTCGCGCACCTGGGCCGCGCCGCGCCGTCGAAGGACTCGAAGACGCCCGAGGCCGCGATGCGCGCCTTCATCGGGCTGGCCCTCGACGCCGACACGCCGCAGGCCTACCTCGATCGCTTCGGCGAGCTCGCCAGCGCCCCGATGCGCCGGCACCTCGCCGAGGACCTGAAGCAGGCCCGCTCCGCCTCGCGCCTCGCCGCGAAGATCGGCTTCGACGCGTCGAACCGCGAGCTGATGCTCCTGGGGCTCGACTCGCTCCTCTCGGTGGCCACCTTCAAGGTCGACGGCAGCGCCGAGACCGGCTTCCGCGTGCGCGCGCTGGCCGAGGTCGGCAACCGGAAGATCGAGATGCGCGGCTACTTCGTCAAGGAGGGCGACGAGCTCAAGCTGCTCGCGGTGGACAACACCTTCGGCGCGCTGGGCGAGCACGTGATGGTGCTGGCCCAGGCCGGGAAGCTCGAGGCGGCGAAGCAGTGGACGCAGTGGGCCGCCGAGGCCCTGCCCGAGGTGCGCGTGCCGCACGTGGTGCTCTTCCACGAGGTCTGGCCCCCCGAGGGCCCGCCCACCGCCGAGTCGCTCTCGCTGGCGGGCGCCCTGCTCGCGAGCGACGACGTCGCCACCGGCGGGCCCGCGCTCGACCTGTTGCTCAAGGCCGGCGACGCCGCCAAGGGCAGCCGGCGCGTGAAGCTCTTCCGCGCCGCGGGCTTCGCCGCCCTGCGCCTGAAGCGCTTCGACGACGCCGCGAAGGCCTTCGGCGAGGTGGTGGCCGACGACGAGAGCGCCGAGGAGACCGGCACGCTCGCGCTCTGCCTCTCCCGCGCCCGCCGCTTCGACGAGCTGGAGAAGCTGGTGAACCGCCGCCTGCTGCGCCTGCCCGACAGCCCGGAGTGGCTGGAGTGGACCGCGCAGCTCGCCTCGAAGCGCCAGAAGTACGACGAGGCGGTGAAGGTGTACGCGAAGATTCTGGAGAAGAAGGGCGACGCCACCCAGGCGCTCAACAACGCGGCCTGGGCGCGGCTGATGGCGCAGAAGGTCGACGACGAGACCGAGCGCCTCGCCACCCGCGCGGTGGAGACCGAGGGGAAGCGCGCGCTGGCCTCGTTGCACACGCTGGCCCTGGTGCAGCTCGAGCGCGGCAAGGTGAAGAGCGCGGTGGACACGCTGCGCCTGCGCCTCTCGCGCCTGCCGCAGGGCGAGCTGGAGGGCGCCGACTGGTACGTGGTGGGCCGCCTGGCCGAGGTGTTCGGCTACCCGAAGGAGGCCAAGGACGCGTACCAGAAGGTCGGCGCGGACGACGACGACGACACCAAGGTGCTCACCGCGCGCCGGCTTTCGAAGCTCAAGGGAGGTTGACGTGGACGCGACTCAGCTCGAGCAGCTCAAGCAGCGGGTGCACGCCATCACCAGGCCCGAGCCGGCGCTGTTGTGGATGTACGTGCTCACCGCGGCGCTCTCGGTGTGCGCCTTCCCCATCGTGATGGTGCCGCTCTACTTCCGCTACCACACGCTCTGGTTCCGCTTCACCGACGAGGGCGTGGCGATGGGCTACGGCATCCTCTTCCGCCGCGAGATGCAGCTGACCTACGCGCGCATGCAGGACATTCACCTCTCGCAGAACATCGTCGAGCGGTGGCTGGGCATCGGCACCGTCACCGTGCAGACCGCGGGCTCGGGCGGCGGCGGCAACTTGAGCATCTGGGGCGTGAAGGACTACGACGCGATTCGCGACTACCTCTACGCCCGCATGCGCGGCGTGCGCGAGCACCCCGCCCAGGCCACCGGCCCCGACGCGGTGCTGGCCGAGATTCGGGACGCGCTGAAGGACGCGGCGAAGGCGCTCGAGGGGAAGAAGGGAGCGCCGGCGTGATCGAGCTCGTCGTCCGGTTGCTCAAGCCGGTGTTCGTGCCGCTGCTCAAGCTCGAGCTCAAGCCGCCGCACCTCCCCGAGGGGAGCGCGCTGGTGCGGCACCTGAAGCCGTCGGAGTCGTGGCTGACGTACCGCTACCTGCAGGCGCTCTTCGGCCTGCTCGGGCAAGTGGTGGGCGCGGGCGTGCTCGTCGTCTTCCTCCTCACCCAGGGCGGCGACTGGGGCCTCGCCGGCGCGGTGCTCGCCGTGCTGGTGGAGGCGGCCATCGTCGGCTTCGCGCTGGTGACGGTGCGGGTGGACTACGAGCTGCGGCACTACCTCATCGGCGACCGGAGCTTGCGGGTGAGCCAGGGCGCGGTGACGAGGAAGGAAGTGACGCTCTCCTACGCCAACGTGCAGAACCTGGAGGTCTCGCAGGGGCCCTTGGAGCGCGTGTTCGGCTTCAAGGGGCTGATGGTGACGACGGCGGGTGGCGACGTGGCCACCCCGGGCCAGCAGGGCGAGAGCCTCCACCAGGTGCACCTGGTCGGGCTCACCAACGCCGAGGAGGTGCGCTCGCTGATTCTGGGAATGCTCCAGCAGCACAAGGACTCGGGGCTCGGCGAGGCGGCGCGGCAGGAAGGCGCGATGAGCCTGCAGGCGCTGGTCGAGGTGCGGGACGCGGCCCGGGCGCTGGCGGAGGCGGCGCGGGGCTGAGCGAAGGGAGGTCGACGTGGGCGCTGATCGATTCGTCGCGATGTACGGCGTGAAGACCAACCTGGGCGGCCCGGAGGAGGCCGAGGCGTTCGAGACGCGGTGGAGGGCCGTCGCTCGCCGGACCAAGCTTCGAACGTGGAGTGGCAGAGTCACCGACGGCGAACCGCACTACGTCGTGGTGGGCACGCTCGTCGGAGACTTCGGCGTCGAGGGTCGCGACAGGCAGCTCCACCTGACCGAAGCTGAGCTCTCGGCGCTGTTCGCGTCGACACGGAAGCAGCTCGCGGAGGCGAAGGTGGGAGGTGAGCCCGCGCTCCACCTCCTGTTCGAGGCGCAGTACTGACGACCACGAACCAGCTCGGCTATCTTCCCCTCGTGGCTTCGGACACGACACCGGTGCAACTCGAGCGGCACGCCGCGATCATCCGAGCGATGACGTCCGAGCAGCGCGCGGCGGCGCTCCGGTCTCTCGACCGAGGCGTCCGGCGCCTCGCAATGGCTGGACTGCGCCATCGGCACCCCGGCGCCAGCGAACGCGAGCTCCTCATTCGCCTGTGCGCACAGCTGCACGGGGTCGAGACGGCCCGGCGCGTCTACGGAGCGCTCCCCGAGGATCTGACGACGTGATCGCCGACGTCGTCGATGTCGCTTGGAGGGTCGCGCGCTGCCTCGAAGAAGTCGGCGTGCCCTATTACATCGGGGGGAGCGTCGCGAGCTCGCTCCAGGCCACGGCGCGCTCGACCAACGACATCGATTTCGTCGTCGACCTGAAGCCGACCCAGGTTTCGACGCTCGCTCAGGTGCTGGGCCCGGACTTCTCGGTCGACGAGGAGGCGCTCGTCGACGCGGCCCGTCGCCGAACGTCGTGGAACATCTTCCACCTGCCGACGGCCCTGAAGATCGACCTGCTCTTCGTGAAAGGCACGCCGTACGATCGCGAGGCGTTCGCCCGCAGACGACGCTTCCGCATCGACGTGGACGTCGAACCCTTCCTCAAGAGCCCCGAAGACAGCGTCTTGAAGAAGCTGCAGTGGTTTCAGGACGGCGGCGGCGTCTCGACGACCCAGTGGAGAGACGTTGTCGAGCTGCTGAGGGTCAACCGAGGCACGCTGGACGAGGCCTACCTCGACCGATGGGCTGACGGGCTCGGAGTTCGGGAGCTCCTCGGCAAGGCTCGGAGCGAAGCGGCCAACCCGCGGTGAGCCCGGCTCGTCGGTGCCTTCGACGGCCCGCCACGCTGATGCCCAAGGCCTTTGCCCAGACAGTCTCGGAGCGCACGGCCGGGGTCCGCGAGGCGACCCTCGAGGCGGGCGTGGCGCGATCTATCAAGCGTCCTGTCGCCTTCGGCGAAGCCCTGACGCGTGGGCTTCTCTAGCTTCCGCCCCAATGTTCTTCCCGCAGCTGGGCGTCCGACGCGCTCGACGGCGCGCTCGCGCCGGCCAGGTCGCCGTGGAGACGGCCTTGGTGATGCCGTTCTTCGTCTTCCTCTCGCTCGGGCTCTTGCAGCTCGGCCTGCTGCACCAGGCGCGGCTCTTGACGAAGTACGCCGCCTACAAGGCGGCTCGCTCGGGCTCGATTCACAGCGCCCGCCACTCGGTGATGGAGAAGTCGGCCCTGGCGGTGCTGCTGCCGATGGTGGCCCTCGGCGCACCCAAGGGCGAGGCGATGTCGCGCTCGACGACCGGGCCCGAGCTCGCGGCCTCGTGGGCGAACATCAAAGACAACCGCCAGACCGGCGCCGTGCCCATCGTCGAGGTAGACCTCTGCAACCCCACCCAGAGCGTCCTCGGCGACAACCCCGACTTCGACGACGTCACCAAGCTCAGCGTGACCACCATGGGGGGAGGCGGACCCGGCAGAGACCCCAGCAGTTGGACAGGGGCGGACTGGCAGCAGTTCGACGCCACCCGGCTCAACCTGCAGGTCACCTTCTACTACCGGCTGGTGATTCCCTTCGCCAACGGCGTGCTGTGGTGGATCACCGTCGCCCAGGAAGATCAGGAGACGATGCGGCTGCTGCGCATGAACAACCCGGGCCTCAAGGCCAGCACGCCGCGCACGCCCGTCTCCACCAACGTCCGCTCAGCCACGGTCGAGCGCCTCAAGGACCTGGCCCGGGCGCACGAGTACGTGCTGCCGATTCGCGCCAACTTCGGCCTGCGCATGCACTCCAACTTCTTCCCCCGCCGGGCCGGCTTCGAGGTCCCCGAGAAGCAGCGCTGCCGAGTGCCGTTCCTGAAGTACGACCGCTGAGGAGACGTCGATGCGTGCGATGCGAGCGGTGAACGGCCGGAGCGGGCAGGTGATGGTGCTGGCCTGCGTCACCCTGCTCCTCCTGGCGCTCTCGATGATGGCCAGCTTCTCGATGGCGAGCGCGATCCACGAGCGCGTCCGCATTCAGGCGCACGCCGACGCCGAGGCCTACTCGGTGGCGGTGCTCGAGGCCCGGGCGATGAACCTCACCGCCTACCTGAACCGCGCCATCGCCGCGATGGTGGTGGCCAACATGTCCGTCCACGCGTGGATGACCATCGCCTCGCAGACGGCGGCGATCCTCCAGGCGGGCTCGGACGCGTTCTGGATGCTGATGGGCATCGAGTTCGCCTGGTGCGTCTGCCCCGGGCCCTGCCAGCTCCAGCACCTCCCGCACGGGCTGGCCGCGATCCCCGTGGCGCTGCGATACCAGGAGGCCTCGCTGAAGTACGCGCGGCGCGTCCGCCAGCACGAGCGAACGTTCGACGAGACGGTCAAGGCCTTCGACGACGCCGTCGTCTCGCTGCACGACTACCAGAAGGCGGTGCTCTCGGCGGTGCAGGCGGAGATCTCGGCCGAGGGCGGCGTGCTGAGAGACCTCAGGAGCCGCAACGCGCCCAACTCCAGCTACGCGGCGCCGGTCTTCCTGATCAACAGCCGGGAATTCGCCTGCGCCTTCGAGGGCAGCGCGCAGGACTCGACGTGTGAGAAGTTCGATGGCGCCCGGGCCCCGGACAAGGCGACGCCCAGGGACCGGAGCGTCGTCCTCGAGAACGCCGCCAACGCGGCCCGGGGCCGGTTCCAGGCGGGGTGCCCGGGCTGCTCGGCCAACGGCCACGCCGACTTCCTGCCCTTCGTCTCCACGTACCTTCGCGGGCTGCAGAACGACAGCGGGGTGTTCGCCTTCGACTACGACATGAACGCGCGGGTGGGCGAGCGCCTGGGGAGCCCGCGCGCCACCACGGCCGAGGCCGCCGAGAACCTGGGCGCGGTCAGCAGAGGCTCGTTCTTCGTCAGCGGCTTCCAGGGGTGCTGGCTCTCCTTCGGGGTTGCCTCCTTCGAGGCCTCCACGTTCTCCAGCGACAGCGGAGGAGCCCACTCGCCAGGACACGAGCCCGGCCACCAGCACGACCGCTTCACCGGAATGCAGCGCAGCGACCTCTGCTCGGGCGAGCCCTGCTTCCTCAACTTCCGCGCGACGGCCGATCGCGCCGGCGACTTCGGGCAGCCGAGCGTCTTCGGCGCCGTGGAGCAGGACCTGGGCCGCCTCCGCAAGAAGGGCAACCAGCGGGGCGCCTGGGAAGTGAACGCCGACGCCAAGGTCACCGTGAATCTGGGCCTGGGCAGCGCCACGGTGCGGCTGAAGCCGCCCGACCGCGGCCTCGCCGTCGCCAAGGCCAAGGTCTACTTCCACCAACTGGGCGACTGGCGCGTGGCGCCCAACCTCTTCGACCCCTTCTGGCGCGCGAAGCTGCACCCCTTCACCCGCGCCGAAGAGCAGAAGCTGCTCACGCTGCTCGGTGACACCGCGGGCGCGAGCCTGGTGGCCTCGGGCGGCCTTCCCGTCGAGGGAGACGACCGATGAGCCGCGCTCGCCGGCACCGCCGCGGAGCCGCCGTCGTCGAGCTGGCGGTGGCGATGATCGTGCTCATCCCCATCATCCTCTACGTGCTCTTCCTCGAGGACCTCTTGGGGCACTACCTCGAGTGGCAGGAGGCGCTCGTCGGGCCGGCCTGGGACTTCGCCGCCAACGACTACGTGAAGAACACGGGCACCCTCAACGCCGACGTGACCACGCGCGCGAACCGCTTCACCTTCTGCGACCACACCTCGGCCTACGACACGTTCAGCCACCCGAACTACGACTGCAACGAGAACGAGAACCACCACCAGGCCCTGGCGGCGCACGCCTGCTGGGTGGACGGCGACGATCAGGTCGAGTGCCGCACCGCGCCCGGCTGGAGCACCGGCAGCGTGGTCGACCCCGGCTTCCACGCCGTTCACGCGCCCGGTGGCGGCTCACCCGGAGGCGGCCTCATGTCCTGCACGGCCCGGCTCTCGGTGTTGAACTACTTCATCTTCCAGAAGTGGGCGTCCTTCGGGCGGGTGAACGTCATCGACAAGGATCACCTCTCGGGCAGCGTGCACGCGCACACCTCGTCGGTGAACACCTGGGTGTTCGGCCGCAACGCGCCCGACGCCTTCGGCGTGCTGTTCGACACCTGGGCGCTCAACGCCCCCACCGAGCTGGACGGAAACGTCACCGACCTGCAGCACCAGCTCCTGGCGCGGGTGGGGTACTTCTACGCGCTGAAGGGCGCCCCGGCCTTCGGGAAGGCGGCGACCTTCTTCGGGAAGCTGAGCCAGGACGGCCTCATCGGCCCGCTCGCGGCGCTCGACGGGACGGGCGATCTGGTCGCCACGCCCGCGGTCGCCTGGAAGCGGGAGCACACGCGCGAGGTCGCCGGCCACTGGGCCTCGGGGTGGAGCGACCGGCGCCAGCAGGACAGCTGGGCCGCGAGGACCGCCTCCTACATGGGCGTGGACGAGAGCGTCTGGTGAGCGCGCCGGCCCCGAAGGCGAAGAGCCTCCCCGTCGGTTGGCTGCTCGGCGGCGCGCTGGTGGTCGGCTCGGCGACTGGCGCGCTGCTGGCGGAGCGGCGCGAGGCCGAGCGCGATCTGCGAGAGGTGCAGCACAGGGTCGAGGCGCTCACGCCGATGGGCGACGCGCTCCGCACCGCGCGGGGGGCGGGAGGCGCTGAGCCGATGGCGCCCGACCCCGAGGCCCTGCGCGGCATTCCGCCGTACCCGGGGGCGTCCCCGCGCAGGCTCGTCTCCGGTGGGAAGGCCCTGGGCGGCGTGCGGGCCATCGCGTGGTTCTCCACCACGGACCCGGTCGAGGACGTGGTGTCCTTCTACACGCAGGCGTTCTCGCGGCTGGAGCTCGGTCCGGTCTCGCACCTCTACGGGCCGAGCGCGGGCTACGCGGCGTGGCTGGAAGGCCGGCGGGGACCGGACGCCTCCCTCGAGGAGGGCTCGCTCCACCTGGTGAGCGCCATCCGCGGTGGCCCGGGCGAGACGCTGGTGCTGCTGTCGGCCTCCGAGCCCGAGCGTCTGCTCGACGCCCAGCCCCAGCTGCCCCCGGGCGTGGTGCTGCCGAAGGGCGCCTCGAGGCTTCTGGTGCTCGACCTGGCGGAGGTGGGGGCGCCGCGCGAGACGATTCACGCCTCGGCCGGCGGCGCCAGCGTGGGGGAGCTCGTCTCCTTCTACGAGCAGTCCTTCGAGCGCCGCGGCTGGACGCTGACGGCGAAGAAGCAGGAAGGCGCGCGCGCCACGCTGGCGGCCCGGCGAGCGGGCGTGCAGCAGGTGGTGGCGCTGACCGCAGCGCAGGGCGGCGTCGAGCTGCTCTTGACCAACGAGCAGGCTGACGACGCGGCGATGGAGGCCCAGCGATGACTCGAGTGCTGTTGACCCTGGTGGCGCTCTTCGAGCTCGGCGCGACGAAGGGTGACGTCGAGAGGTGCAAGCAGGCCTGCGCGGACGCGGCGGCCAAGTGCGTGAGCAGCTGCAAGGCGGAGCTGAAGCGGCAGGGTCGGGCGGCCCAGGGCGCGCAGTGCCCGAGCTTCTGCGACACGGCGAGGACGTCCTGCGAGAAGCAGCAGTGCGGGCGCTGAAGGGTCCCTCGCGGGGATCCGCTCCGTCGTCGCTTTCGACACTGCGCCCTTCGCCGCCACCTTCACCGCGCCGGCGTTGAGAGACCATCCTCTACTTCCTGCAGAAGGACTCGCGGAAGCAGAACGCCTTCCCCATGGCCGTCACCGTCGGCCGAATGGCGAACACCGACATCGTGCTCGACGAGGCGACCATCTCCCGGTTCCACGCCTATCGGCCACGCTGCGCTTGATCATTCCCGCGTCGCTGGTGGCGTGGCTCGGGCAGCAGCTGCTCGGCAAGCGGTGACGTGGCGCGCTGTCCCTTCGGGGGATGGCGCCTCGATCTGGAATCAACGCCACATTCGATGCGACGTCCTCGCGGCTCCCCGAGTGAGCCTCCGCCCCTCCCGCGCGGCCCGGTACGCAATGATCCTGCCCGTCCGGCGTTCCTGTTGACTTTCCCCACTCACACCTCCATTCATCGGGGCCCCAATGGCACCACTCCTCGTCCTGGCGCAGATGACCAACGAACAGCAGGGCTGGCTGACGCGGAAGCTGCTCGCCGTCACCCTGTCGAGCGCCGAGTGGGTGCTCTGGCTGCTCGCCATCCTCTCCATCTTCTCCTTCGCGGTGATGCTCGAGCGCTGGCTGTACTTCACCACCCACTCGCTCAAGAACAGCGACGAGCTGCTCCTCAAGCTGGCCAAGGGCGAGCTCGACGCGGTGAAGAGCGCGGTGGGCGACAAGAGCGGCATGGAGGCCGCTGTCCTGCGCGAGGGCCTCGCCTGGAAGGACAAGGGCCCCGACGCGGTGCAGGAGATCATCGACGCCACGCTGGCGAGCGAGCGGCCGCGCTACGAGCGCTTCCTCTCCATCCTCGGCACGCTCGGCTCGAACACGCCCTTCATTGGCCTCTTCGGCACCGTGCTCGGCATCATCAAGGCCTTCGCCGACCTCGGCGCGTCGGGCGTGAAGGGCTCGGACATTCAGCGCACGGTGATGTCCGGCGTCTCCGAGGCGCTGGTCGCCACCGCCATGGGCCTCGCCGTCGCGATCCCCGCGGTGTTCGGCTACAACTTCTTGACCCGCGCGCTGAAGAACATCTCCTCGCGGAGCAACGCCCTCGGGCACGCGCTGGTCGCCCACCTCCGCTCGGCGGGGAAGTGACATGGCCGGCGGCACGCAAGACAGCGAGGAAGAGATCGTCGGCATCAACGTCACGCCGCTGGTCGACATCGTGCTCGTCTTGCTCATCATCTTCATGGTCACCGCGAACTTCATCGTGAAGGAGACCATCGAGGTCGACCTCCCGCGCGCGGCCAGCGGCGGCGAGACGCTGCAGGGCCTGGTCAACGTGGTCCTCGACAAGGACAAGAAGCTCTACTTCGACGGCGCCGAGGTCGACGAGCCCGAGCTCAGGCGCCGCATCGACACCCAGCTCCAGAAGGACAAGGACACCCGCGCCATCATCACGGCCGACCAGTCGCTCCCCTACGGGGCGGTGATGCACCTCATCGACACGGTGAAGCTGCAGGGCATCTCCAAGTTTGCGCTGAACATCGAGAAGGAGGCCGCGCCCCAGCCCGCCACCCCGTAAGGGGGGAACGGCCAGAGGTCGCGCGGGGTTTCGGAACCGATGAGCAGCGCCGCGCTTCAGGCCCGACGGAGTGACGGCTCGAACCTGGTCCTCCTCGGGCTCTTGGGCTTGTCCGCCGCCGCGCACCTGGCGGTGCTCTTCGGGCTGCCCATCGTGGCCGTGCGCGACACGGTGCCGAGCCACCGGGTGATCATGGAGATCGTCGAGATCCCCAAGCCCAAGCCGCCTCCGCCGCCGCCCGAGCCGGAGAAGCCGAAGGTCGAGCCGCCGAAGCCCAAGGTCAGGCTGGTGGTGAAGGTGGACACGCCCAAGCCGCCGCCGCCCGAGCCGCCGCCGCCCAACGAGCCCGCGCCGGAGCCGCCCAAGAACCCGGTGCCGGTGGTCATCGGCCTCACCCTGTCCAACACCGCCGCTGGAGGCGCCTTCGCCGCGCCGGTGGGGAACACGGTGTACGGGAAGGTCGACGAGAAGGCGGTCGACCCCAACTCGGTGAAGGCCTACGCCGCGCCCAAATACGCGCCGCCGGGCGGGGCCGACACCGAGCCCACGGTCGTGAGCCAGCCCGCCGTCACGTACAGCGCGGAGGCGAAGCACAACGACGTCGAGGGCATCGTCCAGCTTCGCGTCACCATCGACGAGAAGGGCCAGGTCATCGAGGTGAAGCTGGTGAAGGGCCTCGGCTACGGGCTCGACGAGCTGGCGATCGCGGCGCTGCGCAAGTTCCGCTTCACGCCGGCCACGGTGAAGGGCGAGCCCGTTCGCTACCAGCTCGTCTACAACTACCGGTTCGAGCTCGACTAGCGATGACCCGTTTGGGCCTCTTGGCGACCTGCGTGGTGTGCCTCGCGAGCGCGCGCGCGTGGGCCGTCGACCCCTTCGAGATTCAGGTCTACCAGGAGGACCTGAGCGAGCCGCTCCAGGCCGGGCTCGAGGTGCACCTCAACACCGTGCCCTCCGGGCGGCGCGCGGCGGAGTACGGCGGCGAGCTGCCGCCGGGCGGCGTGTCGCGGGTGACCTTGGAGCCCGCCATCGGCATCACCCGGTGGCTCGAGCTGGGTGGCTACCTGCAGGCGATGCTGAGCCCGTCGGGCGAGCTCAGCTACGGCGGGTTCAAGGTGCGGGCGAAGATGATCCTCCCCGCGGAGGAGGGCGCGCCGTGCCGCTTCGGCCTGAACGTCGAGCTGGGGCTGGTGCCGCGCGCGGTGGACCCGGACGGCTGGGCCAACGAGTTCCGCCCCATCGCGCTCTGCCGGGCGGGCGACTTCCTCTTCGACGTGAACCCCATCGTGGGCATGACGCTCACCGGCCCGGACGCGTTCGCGCCGCACCTCGAGCCGGCCGGGAAGGTGACGTGGAACACCAACCGCGGCTTTGGGCTCGGCCTCGAGTACTACGCGGGCCTGGGGCTCTTCCGCGACGCGTTCCGGGGCCCGCAGGAGCACCTGCTCTTCGGCACCTTCGACCTCGTGCCGCCGCACTGGCGCGAGGACGAGGCCTCCGCGTGGGAGCTGAACGTGGGCGTGGGCGCGGGGCTCACGCCGGAGACGGGACGCGACGTGGTGGTGAAGGCCATCGTCGGCCGGGCGTTCTGAGCCCGTTCAGAATTCCACAGGCCGAGGACGCTTCCGATGCGATGCTCCGTCGCAGGGGGGCCTCATGGCACCGTGTACGCGACGACCTCGAGGAGCTTCACGCTGGATGACGGCCGCGCTCGTGCTCGGCCTCGCCGCGTGTCCGTCCAAGGAACGCCCGGCCCAGGCGAGCCCGCCGCCGGAGGCCGCGAAGCCCACCGCCCCCGCGCGCCCGGACTCCGAAGATCAGCAGGTCCTCGCGGAGTGGCCCGGAGGGTCCGTCACGGTGGCCGACTTCCGCGCCGAGCTGGACCGCCGGGCGCCACCGTTTCGCGACGACTCCGAGCGGTGGCGCACCCAGGTGGTGCAGGGGCTCGCCGCGCTCGCCCAGCTCGACGCCCTGGCCCGAACCCAGAGCCGCGCCGGCGCGACTGCCATCGAGCGCGTGCGAGCGATGCTCGGCCCACTGCCGCCCACCGCGAGCGACGACGAGCGGCTCGAGCACGTGAAGCGCTTTCACGCGTTGCTACGCGCCAACGTGGCGCCAGCGAAGCTCCTCGCTCCCGCCGCGCTCATGCGGGTGGGACCGTCCGAGCACGCCGGCGAGCCGCGCGACCTTTCGGGCTGGCGCGCCCAGGCCCTCCACACCCGCTTCCCGAGCGGCGAAGCCTTGACCGGCCAGACCTACCCCGGCGGCGCGTTCCTGCTCGACTTCGACGCGGAGGACGGCCTGTCGCCGCTCGACTGGCTGTACCTCGATCTCGCCTGGGGCGGAGCGCCGCGGCTCTCCGATGGCTCCTGGGCGCCGTACCTGCCAGCGCGGGTGACGTCGGGGGCGGGGACGTCGAACACCTGGAAGGCCATGCCACCCGGCGCCCCCGCCGGAGACCGGCTGCTCGAGCGCTACGCCGTCGGGGTCGAGGTGACCGAGCGCGCCGCGAGCGTGCCCGAGTCCGACGCCCGGGGCTTCGCCGAGCGGCTCGCCGGCGCGCTGCGGGTGTGCGTGGCGAGAACCGTGTGGGACCACCGGTCGGCTCGCGGCGCCGTCGCGTTCAAGGTCGAGCTGAAGCACGGCGAGCCGAAGGTCACCGGCGCCGAGCCCCAGCTCGACGGGCTCGTTCCCAATCGCGTGCCCTCCGTGTCCGTCAGCCTCCACGACGTCGCGCGCTGCGCCGTCACCGTCACGCGCTGGCGCTTCCCGAGCACGGTCGACGGCTCGCTCACGCTGCGGGCGAGCTACACCGGCCGCCCGTGGACCGATGACGAGCAGGAGCTGAGCCTCACCGGGAAGGTGTCGGACGAGGCGATCTACGTCCCCGTCGAGATCATCACCATCCCCACCCCCGACCCCGCACCGGCCCCGGAGCCGCCCGCGCCTCCGAAGCCGGCGCCGCCGAAGCCCGCGCGCGCGCAGCTGAAGACGCCTCCGGGGTCGATCGACATCCCCGCGGTCAGCGCGCCCAACCAGAACCTCGACGCGATGGCGTTCATCGGCCTGGTCACGCTGCGGGTCTCGGGGGCCCCCGAGGGCAGCCCGCAGGTCGAGAGCCTGCGCTCGCGGCTGTCGATGATGGCCCGCTGCGCGCTGGTGGAGGCGAGCTACGACAACGGCTTCATGCGGCGGCGCGCAGGCACGCTGGTGTCGATCTCCGCCAACCTGACCAAGGAAGGCTTCCGCGCAACCGACAACCCGCTCCGGAACAAGAACCTCGAGCGCTGCATGGCCGGGCACACGGGGCAGGCGCTGCCGGAGACCGGCGTCATCCGCGTCTCGCTGATCATCGAGCGCGGCGTCACTCCAGGCCGGTGAGCCCGGCCGGACATGGTACGAGGCGACCGTCATGAGCCGCCGCCTCCGCCTCGCGAGCTTCTCCCTCTCGCTTCTCATCGCCCTCTCGAGCGCGGCGGCGCTCTACGTCGACGGCCACTTCAGCGCTCCTTTGGGCACCAGCACCGAGCCCCTCGAGACCTCGCTGGTCGAGCTCTTCGACTGCGTCTCCTCGCGCGGCACCGTCTCGCGCGCCTGCCTCGGCACCCACGCCGCGGCGCTCGCCAAGGCCACGGCGAGCCTCGCTGCCCTCTCGCCGCTCGACGCGCCCGAGCGCTTCCCCACCCCGGTCGATCGCCTCGCCTATTGGCTCAACGCCCGCGCCGCGCTCACCTTCGACGCGCTGAGCCGGGGCAAGGACCCCACCGCGCTCTCCACCCGCTGGCTCGAGACCTGGCCGGTGGGCGGCAAGCGCCTGACCCTCGGCGCGCTGGAGCGCCGCTTCCTCGAGGGCACCACCGATCCGCGCGTGCCGCTCTCCGTGTTCACCGGCGCCAGGAGCGGCGGCGTCCCCGCGCGAGAGCCCTTCTTCTCCGCCGCGCTCGATCACCAGCTCAACGAGGCCACCCAGCGCTTCGTGCGCCGCCCCGAGAACGCGTCGCTCGACGGGAAGGTGGTGCGCCTCTCGCCCGCCTTCCACGACGAGGAGGCCGACATCCTCGCGGCGCTGCCCAGGGACCGGCGCTCGCTCCTGCAGTTCGTGTGGGCCTTCCTGCCGGACACCTGCGAGGGCCTCGCCCCCGGCTGCCTCACCCGGAGCGAGCTGGACCAGGCGTGCGGCGCGCACCTCGAGAAGTGCTCCGTGGCCGAGGCCGAGCGAACTTCCGGCCTCCTGCTGATCGAGTGAGGCGTCGCGTCCGTCGATCGCGTATATGCTGCCGCCTCGTGTGTGAGGTCGGCCGGTGAGACTCAAGAAGGTCGGCGACTGCCGCATCCTGGATCAGCTCGGCGAGGGCGGCATGGCGACCGTCTACCGGGCGCTCCACGAGCCCCTGCAGCGCGAGGTGGCCATCAAGGAGCTCCCCTCCGACGTGGCCAAGAACAAGGAGGCCCGCTCCCGCTTCCTGCGCGAGGGCATGGCGCTCGCCACCTTCCACCACCAGCACATCGTCACCTGCTACGACCTCATCGAGAAGAACGACGGCTGGTACCTGGTGATGGAGCTCGTCGACGGGCCCACGCTCGGTGAGCTCTTGAAGGACGGCCCCCTCCCGGCCCCGGTGGCGGCGCTCATCGGCCTGCAGGTCGCCTCGGCGCTGGAGCACGCCCACTTTCACCGCCTGGTGCACCGGGACCTGAAGCCCGCGAACATCATGGTGTCGAAGTGGGGCGACACCAAGCTGATGGACTTCGGCATCGCCCAGGCCGGCGATCTCGACCGCCTCACCCAGACCGGCCTCGCGGTCGGCACGCCCTCGTACATGTCTCCGGAGCAGATCGCCGGCGAGGAGGTCGACGGCCGCAGCGACGTCTACTCCCTGGGCGTGGTGCTCTACGAGGCGCTCAGCGGGCAGAAGGCCTTCACCGGCGGCAGCACCGGCGAGGTCTTCGCGCGCATCACCCAGGGGAAGGTGGCGCCCCTGCGCTCCGTCGCGTCCGTGCCCAAGCCCCTCGCGGCGGTCGTCGCCAAGGCGATGAAGGTCAAGCCTTCGCAGCGCTACAAGAACGCCTCCGAGCTGCGGCGCGCGCTCGAGATCTACGTCGACGAGACCCTCGACGTGGCGGCCGCGCCGGCCCTGGTGGCCTTCCTGCTCACGCGCGGCAAGCTCACCGAGACCGAGGCCCTGGCGCGGCTGTCGCAGACCGAGCTCACCGCCCTGGCCGTGCTGCGCCCCAAGTCGAGGAAGAGCACCTGGCCCACCCTGCTCCTCGCCGGCTCGACGGCCTGCGCGGCCGGCGCGACCTGGCCCTGGTGGTGGCCGCGGGTACACGCCCTGCTCTCGATCGCCTTGCATCGGTGACGAGCACCGGGGGCACAACGCCCCTGTCACGAAGCCTGACATCTCTGTAAAGGTGCCCGGTTGAAGCGCGGCCAGGCCGGCATGCCGCGCGCAAGGCAGGCGCCCCGTGCATCGTTCGACCTCGATCGTCTTCCTCGGCAGTGCCCTCGCGCTGGTGTTCGCGGCGTGCGGGACGACTCCGCCTCAGGGCTCCGGCCAAGGTGGCGGCGCGGGCGGCTCCAACGCGACCGGCGGCGGCAGCGCGTCGGGCGGCGGCTCCGGCGGGAGCGCCACGGGCGGCGGCAGCGCGACCGGCGGAGGCACCGGCGGGGCGGCGGTGGTGCCGGTGACTCCCTCGGGCGGCTCGGTGAACCTGTTGCACTTCCTCATCACCGGGGACACGCGCCCGCCCATCTGCGAGGACACGGCGCACTACCCGACCGCCATCATCAACGGCATCGCCGACCAGGCCGAGGCGCGCGGGGCGCAGTTCGCGCTGGACCTGGGCGACCACATGTTCGAGTGCTTCGGCAGCCTCGCCACCGCCACCAAGCAGATGAACCTCTACATGGGCGCGGTGCAGCGCTTCAGCGGCACCTGGTTCATGACCATGGGCAACCACGAGTGCACCGGCGGCGGGGGCACCTGCCTGCCGAGCTCGGGGAGCGCCAACTACAAGGCGTACATGAGCGCGCTCTCGCCGCTCTCCAGCCTGCCGTACTACGCCTTCCACGTGGACACCTCGAAGGGCCGGGTGACCTTCGTGGTGGTGGCGGACAACGCGTGGGACAGCGCCCAGTCGACGTGGCTCGAGAGCACCCTCGCCGACGCGGACCTTCACTCGGTGGCGACCATCATCGCGCGGCACCACCCGGTCGGAGACACCTCGGCGCCCGGCTCCTCGCCGGAGGAGACCGTCATCTTCCAGCACAAGTTCGCGCTCTTCCTCACCGGTCACTCGCACACCTACTCGCACCCCACGGGCCACGGCGGGCGAACGGTGATCCTCGGCACCGGCGGCGCGCCGCTGAAGCTCTCCTCGGACTTCAACGGCTACGCGATGATCGATCAGCAGGCGGACGGGACCTTCACCGTCGACGTCTACAACCTCGCCGGCAACATGGTGATGGACTCGTGGAGCGTCGGGCCGAACTGATGGCGGTGGTCGCTCGGGTCGACCCCGCTCACCCTGAACGAGAACTTCGGCGGAGATCAATGCAGGCGAGCACCGCCCTGAGCGCGATGGAGCAAAGACGGTGAAGCCGGTCTTCCTCGAGGGCTTCGGCCTCCCGCTGCTGGTGGTGCACACGCTCTTCTCGTCGGCCTTGCTGTTCGCGTCGGCGCGGCAGGCGGTGCTGGGCGTGCGCTGGTGGCGCGGCGCCGAGGTGGACGCCGCGGCGATCCGCACCTGGGGCCGGGTGACGGCCTTCAGCTACGGGCTCGCGTTCGCGCTGGGGCTGCTTCTGTACCCGCACTTCCGGGTGCACGTGCGCGGGCTGGTGCTCGATCGCGAGGCGCCGTGGGCCTCGAACCTGTTCGACATGAAGGAGGGGCTGGCCGCGCTGGCGATGCCGCTGGTGGCGGGCCTCTTCCTGGCCAGCCGCGAGAACGGCGCGGCGGCGAGAGGCGCGTTCGCCGCGCAGGCGGTGGCGCTGGCGGCGTTGATCGTCTTCGCCTTCGCCTTGGGAATGATCGTGACCGCGACGAAGGGAGTGTGACGGTGGCCCGCTCCTTCGGCGCGACGGCGTTCTACGCGGCCTGGTTCCTGGTGGCGGCGCTGCATCCACGGCTGCCGTGGTACCTGCCGCTGGAGCGGACGGTGGCGATGAAGGTTCCACCGCTGAGCGTGGGCATGGACTTCTACGCCAAGGTGGCGATCGCGGCGGCCGGCGGCGTGGCGGGGTTCGCGGCGGGGTGGTTCTTCGAGCGGCGGAGCTCGGCGGCGGCGCGGGCGAGGTGGCGGGCGCGCGGGTGGACGTGGGCGCTGACGTTGCTCTTCTGGTGCGCGACGATGGAGGTGGTGGTGCTCTCGCGCCGGGCGCCGATCGCGCTGCCGGCCGCGCACCCCGAGCGCCCGCCACCGCCTCCCGAGGCCGAGGACTGACCATGCGCTCGCCCTCGCTCGTGCCGGACAGCCGCACCGTTCCCCCAAAGAGGGTCGATCGCGATGGCGACTCCGCTCAGCCCCGGCCCTTCGGCTTCGCTCAGGACAGGCTCCGTCGAGGGCCGGCGAGTCTCCGGAATCCGATCGGTTCAGCCGAGGTCCTCGACGTCGCTCGGACTGAACGGTGCCAGGATCCGCGTTTCGGCCAACCCTCGGAGCTCGTCGAAGCGCTCCACTGGCGCGGAGCGCGGCTCGGCCGCCCCGTTGAGCGAAGTCGAAGCGTGCCGAGCTGGGCGAGCCCGACGCCGCGGGCGGGAGCGCGCCGATGAGCTCGGCCTCGCTCTGCCTCGCGCTGGCGCTCCTCGTCTCGGCCGCGCCGGACGACTTCGAGGGCATCATCCGCTCGGTGGGGAAGACCTCGCCCCTCGAGGCGGCGGCGCGCATGGAGGCGTGGGCGGGCGCGCACGAAGGCGACGCGCGGGTGGGGCAGGCGCTCTTGTGGTCGGCGCAGCAGCGGCTGCGGGGGCGCGACCGCACCGGCGCGCGGGCCACGCTCGAGCGCTTGCTGGCGTCGGCGCCGGAGGGGGCGAGCGCGCCGGACGCGCAGCTCCTCCTCGCCGACCTGGAGGTCGAGCGCCACGACTTCGCCCGGGGCCTCGCGCGCTACGACGCGGTGGAGGCGACCGGCGACGAGCGCCTGCGCTACCTCGCCTCGGAGCACCGCCGAGAGGCCTCCGCGGCGCGCCTCCGCTTCATCGTCGCCTGGGCCGTCGGCGGGCTGCTCGGGCTGGTGGCCGCGTGGCGCGTCCGCCGGGCGCTCGGTGGCCGCACCCTCTGGCCGCTGCCCGAGGAGGCGTGGCGGGCCCTGCCGGTGGCGCTCCTCCTCGCCCTGGCGTCGTTGGGGCAGCCCGAGGCCGAGCGCCAGGCCGTGCTCACCTTGAGCGCGCTGGGCTTCGCGTTGAGCTGGGTGACGGGCGCGGCGTGGCGAGCCAGGCCGCCCCGGGGCGCCTGGCGCTTCGTCGAGCTCGGCCTCGCCGTCGCGCAGGCGGCCGGCGTGCTCTTCATCGCCGTGGAGTCGTCCCGTCTGTGGAACCGGCTCGTCGACACCTTCGCGCAGGGGGCGCAGTGAGACGCCCGCCGTTCACCGTGAGAGGGTCGATCGGAATGGCGAATCCGTTCAGCCCGAGCGGCGTCGAGGGCCTTGGGGCGTCCGGAATCAAATCGGCTCAGCCGAGGTCCTCGACGGAGCCTGTCCTGAGCGAAGCCGAAGGGCTCGGACTGAACGGTGCCGGGTTCCGGAGTTCGGTCGACCCTGAGCCCGAAGGGTTTCGTCCTCCGTCGCGCGCGCCCGCCGCGCACCCTCACTCCCGAGGCACCCCATGACCGACCCTGACTCCCGCCCCCGCGTGCTCGGCGTGCGCTTCGGCGTGAACCCGAACTCCAGCTCGCTGGGGGTCGACGTGACCTTCCTCCTCTTTGGCGGAGCGGCGGCGCTGGCGGCTTCCCTCGCGCTGTCGGCCCTGCTCCGGGCGCGCGCGGCGCTCCTCGGCCCGGTCGCGACCCACGGCGCCGAGCCGGGCGCGGAAGAGGAGAAGACGCCGTGAAGCTCCGCCCCGAGTGGTTCGGCGCGCTGGTGGAGCTCGAGTGGCCGCGGGCGCTGGTCTCGGTGAACCGCGCCCTCGCCCGGCGGCTCGGCGTGCAGGAGACGCCGCGCTGGAGCGGCGCCGATCCCGGCCACCTCTCCGCGCCGACCGAGGTGCACGTCGTGCTCTCCAAGCGCTGCAGCGCCGGCTGCTCGGGCTGCTACGTCGACGCGACGCCCAAGGGACCGGCGCTCTCCCTCGAGGAGGCCAAGGCGGTGCTCGACCGGCTGGCGCGGCTGGGCGTCTTCCACGTCGCGCTCGGCGGCGGCGAGGCGATGGACTTGGACTATCTCTTCGAGGTCGCGAGCCACGCGCGCTCGGTCGGCCTGGTCCCGAACCTCACCACCAGCGGCCTGGGGCTCACCAGGGCGCAGGCCGAGCGCTGCCGGATCTTCGGGCAGATCAACGTGAGCGTGGACGGCGTGGGCGAGGCGTACCGGCGGGCGCGCGGCTTCGACGGCTTCCGCGCCGCAAGCCAGGCGCTGGAGCTGCTGCGCGCGGTGAAGCAGGAGGTGGGCATCAACTGCGTGGTGTCGCGCTCGAGCTTCGATGGGCTCGACGCGGTGGCGCGGCTGGCGAAGCGGCTGCGCCTCAACGAGGTGGAGCTGCTGCGCTTCAAGCCCTCCGGGCGCGGCCGGGCGCGCTTCGAAGACGAGGACCTCACCGAGGCGCAGGCCAAGGCCATCTTCCCGCTCGCGAAGCGGCTGATGCTCCTGCACCGGGTGCGGGTGAAGCTCGACTGCAGCTTCGCGCCGATGGTGTTCTGGCACCGGCCGTCGCTCGCGGTGGCGCGCTTCTTCGGCGTGGTGGGCTGCGAGGGCGGCAACCTGCTCGCGAGCGTGATGCCCGACGGCGCGCTGGTGGGCTGCAGCTTCGGAGGCCCCAAGGAGGCGAGCGCCTTCGACGAGGCAGCGACGCGGCGGGCGTTCGACTCGGGCTTCGAGGCCTTCCGCGGCTACGCCGCGCGCGCGAGCGAGCCGTGCCACGGCTGCGAGTACCTGAGCCTGTGCAAGGGCGGCTGCCGGGTGGTGGCCGAGGCGAAGGGCGACTGGTGGCAGCCGGATCCGGGGTGCCCGCGGGTGCGCGAGCACCGGCGCGCGCAGGAGGCTCGCCCCGCACCGGCGCCCTGAGCTCGCGCGCTCTCGTGCTCACCGACGGCGCCTCGTTCTGGACGACGTCGAACGAGGGCGACGCCGGCGGCGCTCGGCAACCTCAGGGTCAGGGGCGGCAGCTCTTGAAGGTCGAGCCGCCCGTCTGGCAGGTCCAAGGCGAGGGGCAGTCGGAGTTCACGTCGCACCGGTGGCTGCACATGCTCGAGACGCAGTAGCCGGAGGCGCACGCGGTCGTGCACGGGCCGCCGGTGTCGTTGTACTGGTACGGGGTGCAGGTGCTCGCCGTCGACGGCGTCCCCGAGGTCAAGCCACTGAGGCACACCTTCCCACCCGAGGAGACCGTCGAGCACACCCAGTTCCTCGGGCAGTCGTTCGCCGTGACGCACGCCTTGGTGCAGATGAACGAGGGGCTCACGCCGTAGCACAGGCCCGACTGGCACCCGGACGACGCGGAGCAGCCCTTGCCGAGGTCCGAGAAGGTGCACGTCGAGCCCGAGCCGCCCCCGGTGCCCGAGGAGCCGCAGGTCGACGGCCCGGCGTTGCTGCCGCCGACGAACCCACCGCTCGAGGTGCCCAGCCAGCAGGTCCCAAACGAGGCGCAGGAGCTGGGGCAGGCGGTCGCGCCGTCTTCGCAGCGCCCGTTGGTGCAGTGGCGCGTGTTCACCGGAGGGCCGCTCGCGCAGTCGCAGTACCAGTAGGCGCAATCGGTGCTGACCGAGCACGACGGGCCGCTCGAGCTCGAGCCACCGGTCCCCACGCCGCCGCCGCTCCCCAGGCCTCCGCCCGAGCCGCCGGTGCCGGAGCTGCCGGTGCCCCGCGCCTGGCAGGTGCCCGCGCTCCCGCACTCGCTGGTGGCGCCCGAGCACACCTGACACGCGGCGCCTGAGACGCCGCAGGCGCTGGGCTGGGTGCCCGCGTGGCAGAGGCCATCGGCGCAGCAGCCGGTGCAGGTCGACTCGTTGCAGGGGTGGAGGATCGCGCCGCAGCCGCTCGCGGCAGCCACCAGCCAGATCGACGCCCCGACCGCCATGGAGGTTCGCATGGGCGGGCCACTACCATCAGGCCCGGACTCCGCGCCAGGACTCGAGCTCCTTTCGCCGCGGGAAGGCCGGAGCCCCGTTGCGTCCACGGCGCGACTTGGGCAGGGTGCGCGCCGCCGTCACCTCCTCGGGAGCCACCATGAACCGCCTCACCGCCGTCGTCGTCACGCTGGCCTTTCTGGGCTGTGGAGTTCCGTCGCCGAAGGAGGTGGCCGCGCAGACCGCCGCCGACTCGCGCAGCCTGATCCGCGAGGCGCTCGAGACGGGCCAGCTGACCAACACCTGGTCGTCCATCGACGAGGTCACGGTGAACACCGGCATGGCCAGCAGCGCCGCGAGCCGCCCGCACATGCCCGAGGCGACGATCTACGACGCCTCGCTCGACACGCTCTCCAAGTACAGCGACCGCCTCTTCGACGACTCGAACGTGGTGGAGCGGCCCTTCGGCGGCCTCGTCTTCGCCGTCCCCGGGGCCATCGTCTGCTCGAGCCCCGACGGCACCCAGCCGGGCTCGCCGGAGTGCATCAAGAACACCAACGCGATGCAGCTGCGCATCAAGGTCACCGGCAACCTCGACTTCACCGTGCAGGTCGGCCCGGAGCACCTCGAGCCGGTGGTGCTGCGCGTGCACGGCAAGGACAGCCTCTCGGTCGAGGTCGATCTCGATGCCATGCAGCGCTCGTTCGTCTACGTGAACGGCGCCCTGGGCCAGGCCTCCCCGACCAACGGGCAGACGCTGGTGTCGAAGGGCAAGGTCGAGATCAAGCTCCAGCGCAACGGCGACCACGACTTCACCCTGAGCTACTCGAACCTGGCCGCCATCAGCGCGAGGTACTCGGACGCCTCGGGCCACGTGCGCACCTGGAACGCCGAGGCGAAGTCGCCGGTGGCGTCGGTGCGCGTGGAGGGCCTGGCGAAGAAGCTGACCGCGCTGCTCGACGAGGGCTCGCTCGAGGTCAGCGGCCCGTCGAGCGACTTCGGCTACACGTATTACACGAGCGGCAGCGGCGGCAGCAGCTCCCAGGCCTTGCCCTCCGTGCCCATGTCGTTCTTCCTCGGCGGCCTGTCGGCACAGCTCAACCTCCAGGACGGCAAGAGCCCGACGCTCACCCGCCTGGGTCTGGGGTCGAAGCAGAGCACCATCACCTACGACGGCAAGAAGCTGCTCGCGGTCGACCTCAACGCGTCGATGGGTCACCAGTTCGACGTCACCGGCAAGACGGTGGGCTCGGGAATGCGCCTCGACTTCAGCCCCGGCGTGGAGGCCGTCGTCTACACGGGCTTCGCGGCGCTACCCTCTCAGGCCAACGCGAACGCGAACTTCCTCGACGCGACCTACACGGGCTCGTTCAAGGCCTCGAGCGGGCCGGCGTCGCTGCAGGTGACGCCCTCCACCGGCACCACCTCCAGCAGCACCAAGATTCTCTCCGGCGTGCTGCGGCTCGCCTCGTCTCAGGCCGGGCAGACGCCGCGCGAGTTCTCGGCCGACACCTGCCTGAAGAGCGGCTCGGGCTCGAGCGCGGCCCACCCGGTGCTCGACCTGTTCGCGCCCACGCCCTGCCAGTGACGGGTCGGCGGTGAGCCCATCCACACGCGCTTCGGGCTGAACGGAGTCGCCAGCGCGATGGACCCGCTGGCCTACCCCAGCACCGCCTCCAGCGCCTGGCCCAGGGTCTCCACCGCCACCACCTCGAGCGACGACTTCTCCATGCGCCGCGCGCTCCCGGCGGGGAGCACCACCTTCTTGAAGCCCATCTTCGCGGCCTCCGCGAGCCTCGGCTCCATCTGGGCCACCGCGCGCACCTCGCCCGCCAGCCCCACCTCTCCCAGAATCAACGTCTGGGGCGGCACCGGCACGTTCCGCAAGGAGGACACCAGCGCCGCGCACACCGCCAGGTCGCTCGCCGGCTCGGTGAGCTCGAGCCCGCCGGCCACGTTGACGAAGATGTCGCAGCCGAGCAGCTGCACGCCCTCCTTCTTCTCCAGCACCGCCGCGAGCAGGGCCACCCGGTTGGAGTCCACCCCCATCGCGGTCCGCCGCGCGGTGCCGTAGCCCGTCGGCGCCACCAGGGCCTGCACCTCCACCAGAATCGGCCGGGTGCCGTTCAAGGTCGACGTCACCACGCTGCCCGAGGCGTGCTTCGGCCGCTCGGAGAGGAACAGCGACGACGGGTCGGGCACCTCCTTCAGCCCGGTCCCCTTCATCTCGAACACGCCGATCTCGTTGGTCGACCCGAAGCGGTTCTTGTGCGCCCGAAGGACGCGGAACGGGTGCCCCCGCTCGCCCTCGAAGTAGAGCACCGTGTCCACCATGTGCTCGAGCACCCGCGGGCCTGCGATGGAGCCCTCCTTGGTCACGTGTCCCACGATGAAGGTCGGCACCCCGGTCCGCTTGGCCCACGCCATCAGGCGCCCGGCGCACTCGCGCACCTGCGAGACGCTCCCCGGCGCGCTCCCCAAGTCGGCGAGGAACATGGTCTGAATCGAGTCGATGACCAGGGTCCCCGGGGCGAGCTTTTCCGCCGCCGCCAGAATTTTCTCCAAATCCGTCTCCGCGAAGAGGTGCAGCCCCGCGGCGCTCACCTCGAGCCGCTCGGCCCGGAGCTTCGTCTGCTTGAGCGACTCCTCACCCGAGACGTAGAGCGCCGGCCGCGCGCGCGCCAGGTGCTCCACCGCCATCAAGAGCAAGGTCGACTTCCCGATGCCCGGGTCGCCGCCCAACAGCACCAGCGAGCCCTGCACCACCCCGCCCCCGAGCACCCGGTCGAGCTCGGCGATGCCGGTCTTCTGCCGTGCCTCGCTGGTCGATTCCACCTGCGAAAGGGGCAACGGCCTGGCCTGCCCGCTCGCCGCGCCCCACGCCGGCCGCGACTGGGAGGCCGTGGACAGCTCGGCCTCTTCCACCATTGAGCCCCACGCGCCGCAGTCGGTGCAGCGCCCGAGCCACTTGGGCGCCTGCGCGCCGCACGCCTGACATGAAAAATGCGTCTTCGCCTTCGCCATGCACGCCTCCCGTCCCCTTGCGCCGAGCTTGTAGCAGCGGGGACTGACAGCCCCGCGCGCCAGTCAAGTGCGATCGGCGCCCTGAAGGGAGCCTCCCCGGTCGTCCGAGGAGTCTTGAGCTAGAGCAAGGAGCGACATCTGGCAACGGTTGACCGGGGGCAGCCGGCGACTCAGGAGCAGGTGTAATGTCGGCGCTCGGGGATTAGGTAAGCCAACCGCACCTTCAAGCGCAGTTTCCGGGTCTGGATCAAAACGATGTTGGGTGTGATTTCTCTCGACGCGAACCTCTGCGATCGAATCGCGGTCGTCGCGCGCGCCGCCGAGACCGGCGTGTCCATCGCCAACGACTCGGCGAGCGCGGAGAGCATCCTCACCTCGCCCGGCTTTCGCTACCGGGTCATCGACTACCGCAGCCGGCTGGTCTGCGCGCAGTCGGCGTCCGACTTCCTCCTCTTCCCCGAGCGGCCGTGCCCCGCCTGGGACGGCACCGACACCCTCTGCCGCCGGGCGGTGTGCGCGGGGCCGGGCTGCGACCGAATCCTCCTCGTCTCCGGGAGCGGCCACCAGGCCCACCGACCGCTCGGGCCGATGCGGGTCGCCGTCTACGAGGAGCACTCGTCGGTGGAGCTGCTCGACGAGCTGCGGGCGCTCCTGCCGCCGGTACGGCGCGAGGGGGAGGGCATCGGGCTGATCTTGGGCGCGACGCCGCAGATCCAGAAGATCCGCGCCGAGATCGTCTCGGTGGCCCGCTTCAAGGACGTGCCGGTGCTGGTGCTGGGCGAGACCGGGACCGGGAAGGAGCTGGTGGCCCGGGCCATTCACGACATCTCCTGCGGGCCCGACCGGCCCTTCGTGCCCGTCAACTGCGCGGCGATCCCCGAGGCGTTGTTCGAGAGCGAGCTGTTCGGACACGAGCACGGCGCCTACACCGGGGCGTCGAGGGCGCGGGCCGGGCTCCTCGAGGCCGCGGCCGACGGCACGCTCTTCCTCGACGAGGTGGGCGAGATGCCGCCGCCGCTCCAGGCGAAGCTGCTGCGCGCGCTCGAGTCGAAGGAGTTCCGGCGCGTGGGCGGCAACCACTCCACGCCCTTCCGCGCCCGCGTCATCAGCGCGACCAACCGGGCCGTGGCCTCGGCCGCCGACGCCGCGCTCCGGCCCGACCTCTACTTCCGCCTCGCCGGCGTCACCCTCACCCTGCCGCCGTTGCGCGAGCGCCTCGACGACCTCGGCCTGTTGAGCGCGGCCTTCCTCAAGCGCTTCGCCACCCGGCACCGGCTGCCCTCCCGCGGCTTCGAGCCCGAGGCGCTCGACGAGCTCAAGGCCTGGCCCTGGCCGGGCAACGTGCGGGAGCTCAAGGCCATCGTGGAGCGCTGCGCCATGACCGCCTCCGGCCCGCGCCTCGGCGTCGAGCAGGTCCACGCGGCGTTGGACTGCGGTCCCTTGTCGACGGTGGCGACGGCGGCGACGCCTCCCCGCGCCAGCCCTCCGTTGGCCGCTTCCGCCCCCGCCGGCGCCCGGAACCTCAAGGACCTGGAGCGGGACCTGATCAGCGACGCCTTCCGCGAGGCCGACGGCAACTTGAGCCGCGCCGCCCGCGCGCTGGGCATTCCCCGCACCACGCTTCGGGCCAAGCTCCGCCGGCTCGGCATGCTCTGACCGCGGCGGCCACTCGGATCGACTCCCGGGGCGAGTCCGCACGGGTTCGCCATCGCGCTCTCCCGATTGACCTGGGTCAACTCCACATCCGGGTGGAAAGGACCCCTGGCCGCAGCCGACGGCTCGCTGTCCGATTCCGCCGATCCAGGTGGCCGGAATGGCCATCACATCCGCCGGCTCATGGGAGAAGTGCTCCGGAAACATCGGGGCGCACGGTTTGCACCTGGGCTTGCGCGATGTCGCCGTCTCCCGTCTTGATCATTGGCCGCGAAGCGTCGCCCACCGGCCAGCTGCTGGAGCAGGCGTCGATCCGCTTCCTCCGCGTCGAGACCCTGCCCGAGGCGCTGGCGCAGCTCGAGGCGGCCCGGCCGGCGCTGGTGGTCCTCCACGCCGACGTCCTGGAGGCCGAGGAGGGGCGCGTGCGCGAGACCTTCGCGGCGCGCGCGGGGAAGCACCGCGTGCCGGTGGTGCTGCTCGCCTCCCGCGACGCGCCGGTCGAGCTCATCGAGGCCGGGTGGCGGGCGGGCGTCGACGACTGCATCTTCCTGCCGCTGAGCCCGGCGCAGGTGGCGGAGCGGCTCGACGCGGTGGCCAAGGAGCCGGCGGTGCTCGGCGCCAACGCCCGCCGGGCGCCCCGCGCCATCGTGGTCTCCGGCGACGACGCCGGCTTGAGGACCCGCCTGGCCGACCTGCTCGAGCACAGCGGCTACCACGTGCTCGACGTGGGCGGAGAGCCGCCCGCCGTGCTGCCGACCGAGGGCCGGGTGCACCTGTTGGTGGTGGCCGGCTCGAGCTTCCGCGCCGGCGTCGCGGAGCTGCGGCGCGTCGGCACCCTGCTCGGCCCGCTCGCCTCGAAGGACGTGCCCCGCGCCGTCATCGCCCCCGGCGTCGCGGCCCACGCGCACGAGAGCGCCCCGGGGCTCGAGCTGCTCGACCGCTCGGCCCACATCGAGGCCCTGGTGGGGCGCATCGACCGCCTGGTGGATCGCGGGCCGTACGACCTGCGGGCCAACGCCCGGGTGCCCTTCTTCTGCCCGGTGGAGTTCCGCGAGGGCGGCTCGTCGGCGCCGCCGCCCTGGCGCTCTGGCTACACCTTCAACGTCACCTCCGGCGGCGTCTTCGTGCGCACCCTGGTGCCGCCGCGCGCGGGCGTGGCGCTGGAGATGCGGATTCGCGTCACCACCACCCGCGAGGAGTTCCCCGTCACCGGGGTAGTGGCCTGGGCGAACCGCTACCCGGGCCGGCGCGTCTATTCGTACCCGGTGGGCATGGGCGTGCAGTTCCTGGGGCCGCCCATCTCCCGCCGCCTGGCCAGCCTCATCGAGCTGTGCCGCGAGCAGGTGAGCGCCGCGTGAGCGCCGAGCCGTCGAAGTCCACCGAAGGAGGAGTCGTGTCGCAGCGGAAGGTGCTGGTCGCAGATGATTCGAACACGGTGCTGCTGTTGCACCGCATGACGCTCAAGTCCACGGGCTACGAGCTCGTCACCGCGCGCGACGGCCAGGAGGCGGTGGAGAAGGCCCTGAAGGAGCGCCCGGACCTCATCCTCCTCGACGTGGTGATGCCGCGCATGACGGGCATCGAGGCCTGCAAGCAGCTCCGGGCGCAGGCCACCACCCAGGAAACGCCCATCATCATGGTCACCACCCGCGGCGAGCCGCACAACGTCGAGGCCGGCTACCAGGCGGGCTGCACCGACTACATGACCAAGCCCTTCGACGGCGCCGAGCTGCTCGAGAAGCTCAAGCACTACCTGGGGGCCTGACGTGAGCGACCCCACGCCCCCGACCATGCAGACCCTGGAGAAGCGCCTCGCCCAGCTCGAGCAGCAGAACGAGACGCTGGTGGGCCGCACCCTGGCCCTCGAGCAGGAGGTGGCCGACCTCTCCGCCCAGCTCACCGTGGTGACGCGGCTGCACGAGGCGCCCGATCGCGAAGACGTGGTGCGCGCCATCGAGGAGATCGTCAACGGCCTCATCGGCTCGGAGGAGCTGGCCGTGCTGGAGATCTCCGGCGACGGGAAGAGCCTGACCCTGCTCTCCTCGCAGGGCGTGCCCGAGGCGCCGCTCAAGCGGGTGACCGTCGGCGAGGGCGCCATCGGCGAGGCGGCGGCCCACGGCACCACCTACATCGGCGGCGGCACCGACCGGGCCGGGCTGACCGCCTGCGTGCCCCTGCGCATCCGCGGGCGCACCGTGGGCGCGGTGGCCATCTTCGGCCTGCTGCCGCAGAAGAGCGGCCTCGAGGAGCGCGACCTGCGGCTGTTGCGCCTGCTGTCGGCCGAGGCGGGCGTCGCCCTGCACCACAGCCGGAGCGCCCCCACTCCGTGACCGTCCGCGCCCTGCACCTCACCGACCCGCCGGCTTCGGCCGCGGCGAACCGCAAGCCCCACTATGTCCACCCGGGGCAGCTGTTCGCCTCGGCCGACCCGCACCTGGTGACCACCATCCTCAACACCTGCGTCGCGGTGTGCCTGTTCGACGCGCAGTCGAAGATCGGCGGGCTCAACCACTACCTGCTCCCCAACCGCGTGGAGCTCGGCGGCGGCGGCCCCCGCTTCGGAGAGGGCGCCATGGAGCAGCTCCTCTCGCGGGTCGTCGAGCTGGGCGCGTCGAAGCCGAGGCTCCGGGCCAAGATCTTCGGCGGCGCCCAGGGGACCACGCCGTCGGGCGCGAACGAGCTGGGGCGGCGCAACGTCGCGCTGGCCTACGAGCTGCTCGAGCGCGCGGGCGTGCCGGTGGTGGCCGCGGATCACGGCGGGCCCTCGGCGCGGAAGCTGGTCTTCCAGACCGACGACGGCGTCGCCTGGGTCAAGTACCTCGAGGGAGGGCACCGGTGAGCGGCGAGCACGACGACGGGAACGGGGCGAAGGCGGCCCCCACGGGCGCGCCGGAGATCGATCGCGACGCCCTGGTGCGGGAGTTCGCCAGCGAGTCCGACGAGCAGCTCGACGCCCTCGTGCAGGACCTGCTGGTGCTGGAGGAGCACCCGGAGGAGGCGGAGCGCCTGCGCTCGCTCTTCCGCACCGTGCACAACTTGAAGGGCAACGCCCACATCGTCGGCTTCGACGCGGTGATGGCGCTGGCCCACGTGGTGGAGGACGTGCTGGAGCGGCTCCTCGACAAGGCCGCGCTGCCCAGCGGCGAGCTGGTGAGCCTCCTGCTCGAGGCCGCCGACGAGCTGCGGCGGCTGGTGGCGGCGAGCCTGGCCAACAAGCCCACCGACTCCACCATGAGGGACGCCCTGGTGCGCTGGGTCGACGCCAACGTCGCCCAGGGCGACCGCGCCCTCCCCGCCCAGGCCGACGCGCCCGCCGGCGCGCCCAGAGGCCCGGTGGTGGTGCCGCGCCGGGGCCTGAGGGTCGACATCTCCAAGCTCGATCGCCTCCTCGACCTGATGGGGGAGCTGTCCATCTCCCGCTCTCACCTGGGGGCCATGCTGGAGCGCGACGGCGTCTCGCTGGCGGCGCTCAAGAACGCCCACCGCGACTCCGAGCAGCTGGTGCAGGAGCTCCAGGAGCGCCTGATGCAGCTGCGCCTGGTGCCGATGGGCCCGGTGCTCCGCCAGCAGCTGCGCACGGTGCGCGACGTGGCCCAGGCCTCGGACAAGCAAGTGGAGGCCTTCGTGGAGGGCGAGGCGGTGGAGGTCGACACCGCGCTCGCCGAGTCCTTGCGCGCGCCCTTGATGCACCTGGTGCGCAACGCGGTCGATCACGGCATCGAGGCGCCCGCCGCGCGCACGGCCAAGGGCAAACCGGCGGTGGGGCGGGTGACCATCACCGCCTGGTCCGAGGCCGGCCGGGTGGTGGTGCGCGTCCAGGACGACGGCCAGGGGCTCGATCGCCAGGCCATCGTCGAGAAGGCGCGCGAGAAGGGCTTGCTCGCCGGCCCGGGCGAGCCCTCGGACGAGGAGCTGCACCGGCTCATCTGCGCGCCGGGCTTCTCCACCCGCGAGGCGGCCTCCACCGTGTCCGGCCGCGGCGTCGGCCTCGACGTGGTGCGGGGCGCCATCGAGAAGCTCCGCGGGAGCCTGCGCATCGAGAGCCGGCCCGGCCACGGCACCACCTTCACCATTCGCCTGCCGCTCACCCTCGCCCTCATCGACGGGTTCGCGGTGCAGGTCGGCGAGCAGGTCTACGTCTTGCCGCTCGAGGTGGTGGAGGAGTGCGTCGAGCTGCCGAAGGCCCAGCGCCAGAGCGCCGCGGTGAAGGGCATCCTCGAGCTGCGCGGCGAGGCCCTCCCCTACCTGCGGCTCCACCAGCGCCTCGAGGTCGCCAAGAGCGACGAGCGCGAGAGCGTGGTGGTGGTGAAGACGCCGGCCGGGAAGGCGGGCCTGGCGGTCGATCGCTTGCGCGGCACCGCGCAGGTGGCGGTGAAGCCCATCCCCGCGCACGTGCGCCAGGCGCCGGGCGTGGCCGGGGCCACCGTGCTCGGCGACGGCCGGGTCGCGCTCATCCTCGACGTCGAAGCCCTGCTCGGACCCGAGCTGTCCCAAGACGCGCCCGAGCTCTCACCCCACCCCCCCGTTCCACACCTGGAGGAAGTCACCCCATGAAGAACTTTTCCATCGGCGCGCGCCTGGCCCTGGCGTTCGGCATCATCATCGCGGGCATGGTCAGTGTCGGCTGGGTCGAGCTCGGTCAGCTCGCCGAGTCGAACCACAACATGGAGGAGGTGGGCGACCACCTCTGGGTGAAGGTGCGCCTCGCGGAGCAGGCCATCGCGAAGAACAACGCCAACGCCCAGATCACCCTGACCGCCCTGCTGGCGGGCCAGGACCGGGCGACCCTGGAGCGGCTCTTCGGCGAGCTGGACGACAACCGGCGGGAGATCTCCGCGCTGATCGAGCGCATCGAGCCGATGCTGGTGACGGACAAGGGCCGCACCCTCCTGGCGCAGGTGAAGGAGCACCGCGTCCGCTTCGTGGACTCGTTCACCCGGGTCAAGAGCCTGCTGATGCAGGAGAAGCGCGAGGAGGCCGTTCAGACCGCCGGCGTCGAGACCATTCCCCGGCTGAAGGATCTGATGCGCGCTTGGGAGGCCTTCCTCGTCTTCCAGGGCGAGCTGCTCACCCAGACCCGCCAGGCGAGCGCGGTGCAGTACACCAACGCGCGGTCCCTGGTGATCACCGTCATCGCCCTGGCCGCCCTCTTCGCCGCGGCGCTGGCCCTGTTCATCACCCGCAGCATCACCGGGCCCCTCGCCGAGGCGGTGGCGCTCTCGGAGCGCATCGCCGAGGGCGAGCTCAAGGCGGTGGCCGAGTCCGACCGTGGCGACGAGGTGGGCCGGCTGCAGGGCTCGATGGGCCAGATGGTGTCGCGGCTGGGGGAGATCATCGGCGAGGTCCGCAGCGGGGCCGACGCGCTCTCCGCCGCCGCCAGCCAGGTGGCCGCCTCGGCGCAGTCGCTCTCCCAGGGCACCAGCGAGCAGGCCAGTAGCGTCGAGGAGACCACCGCCAGCCTGGAGGAGATGAGCGCCTCCATCTCGCAGAACGCCGACAACAGCCGCCAGACCGAGCAGCTGGCGATGAAGGGCGCCCAGGACGCGGAGGACTCGGGCCGCATCGTGGCCCAGACGGTGGACGCGATGAAGGCCATCGCCGAGCGCACCTCGATCATCGAGGAGATCGCCTACCAGACGAACCTCTTGGCCCTGAACGCGGCCATCGAGGCGGCGCGGGCCGGCGAGCACGGGCGCGGCTTCGCGGTGGTGGCCACCGAGGTGCGCAAGCTCGCCGAGCGCAGCCAGGTGGCGGCGCGGGAGATCAGCGGGGTGGCGGCCACCAGCGTCAAGGTCGCCGAGGACTCCGGCGCGCGCATCAAGGACCTGGTGCCCGCGATTCGCAAGACCTCGGCCCTGGTGCAGGAGGTGGCGGCGGCCTCGCGCGAGCAGTCGACCGGCGTGAAGCAGATGAACACCGCGATGGAGATGGTGGACCAGGTCACCCAGCGCAACGCCTCCAGCGCCGAGGAGCTCTCCAGCACCGCCGAGGAGCTCTCCGCCCAGGCCGAATCGCTCCAGCAGGTGATGGCCTTCTTCCAGCTCGATCAGCAAGGCCGGAGCGGGAACGGCGCGCGGCGGAAGAGCGCCCAAGCCGAGCACGCCATCAAGGCGCCCCCGCGCACCCCCGCGCCCAAGACGCCCGCCAACGGCACCCACGCCGGCGGCGCGCAGGCCAACGGGGCGCACCCCAACGGCGCCCAGAGCAACGGCGCCGACGCCCTCGACCACGAGTTCCGGCAGTTCTGAGGAGAGCCCATGGCCCCCGCGCCCACCATCCAGGCCGGCCAGTACCTGAGCTTCTTCATCGCTGGCGAAGAGTACGCGCTCAACATCTTGAGGGTGAAGGAGCTCATTCAATACGCCCCGGTCACCAAGATGCCGTCCTTGCCGCCCGGCTTCTCCGGCGTGCTCAACCTGCGCGGGCGCGTGGTGCCGGTGCTCGACGTCGCGCTCCGCCTGGGCGTGGGCGAGACCACGGTCACCAAGTGGACCTGCGTGGTGATGTTCGAGACCCAGGCCGAGGACGGCGAGGCGGGGCTGGTCGGCCTGCTCGCGGACAGCGTGCACCAGGTCATCGAGCTGAAGGACGGCGACATCGAGCCGCCGCCGCGCTTCGGCACCACCGCGCGCGCGGCGTACCTCCACGGCGTCAGCCAGCAGGCCAAGAAGTTCGTGATGCTGCTCGACGTCGACCGGCTCATCGGCGAGCAGGTGCCGGAGCCCGTCGCCGCCGAGCCCGCGCCGGCGAGCGCGCCCGAGCCCGCCCTCGCCCCGGCGGCCCCCGAGGCGGCCGCCCCGAGCGCGCCGGCCGAGCCGGCCCCATGAGCGAGCACGGCTGCTCCCCGCTGGACATCAGCCCGCGGGCCTTCGCCCGCTTCCAGGCGCTGGTGGGCGAGGTGGCGGGCATCTCGCTGCCCGAGCACAAGCAGGCCCTGTTGGTCGGCCGGCTCTCGCGGCGGGTGCGGGAGCTGGGCCTGTCGTCCTTCGAGGACTACCTCGAGGTGGTGGCCGCCTCGGAGCCCGAGCTGGTGCACATGCTCGATCGCATCTCCACCAACGAGACGCGCTTCTTCCGCGAGCCGCAGCACTTCCGCCTGCTCGAGGAGGAGCTGGTGCCGAGGCTCGTGGCCCAGGCCGAGCGCGGCGAACGCGAGAAGCGGGTGCGGGTGTGGAGCGCCGCGTGCTCCACCGGCCAGGAGCCCTACTCCATCGCCATGGTGCTGCTCGACAAGCTCGGCGGCGACGCGCCGTGGACGGTGGAGATCCTCGCCAGCGATCTGTCGACCCAGGTGCTCCAAGTGGCGAGGAACGCCATCTGGCCGCTGTCCAAGGCGAGCGAGATCCCCGACGGGTACCTGAGCCGCTTCATGCGCAAGGGCACCGGCTCGCAGGAGGGCAAGATGCGCGCGGCCCCCGAGCTGCGGCGGGTGGTGCGCTTCGAGCGCATCAACCTGAACGAGGAGCTGCCGCTCACCGGAGCCCCCTTCGACTTCATCTTCTGCCGCAACGTGCTCATCTACTTCGATCGCCCGACCCGGGAGCGGGTGGTGGGGCAGCTCTTGTCGCGGCTCGCGCCCGGCGGCGCCTTCTTCGTCGGGCACGCCGAGAGCCTCCACCACGTCGCGCCCGGCCTCCACACCATCGCCCCCACGGCCTACTCCCGGCCCGAGCCCGGCGACGGAGCGCGCGCCCGGTGAAGCGGCGCTCGGGGAACGAGCCCTTGCGGGTGCTGGCGGTGGACGACTCGGCGGTGGTGCGAGAGGCGCTCAAGGCGGTGCTGGGCTCGGCCCCGGACGTGGTGGTGGAGGTGGCCGCCGACGCGTCCATCGCGCTGGGCAAGATCCACCGCCGCCCGCCCGACGTGCTGGTGCTCGACCTCCAGCTCCCCGGCATCGACGGGCTGACGCTCTTGAAGCGGGTGATGGAGGAGCAGCCCCTGCCGGTGGTGGTCTGCTCGGCGGTGGCGGGCAAGGGCAGCGAGCTCGCCCTGCGCGCGCTCGAGGCGGGCGCGGTGGAGATCGTGGACAAGCCGAGGCTCGACGCGAAGAGCGCGGGCGAGTCGGCGCTGCTGCTGCTCGACGCGGTGCGGGCGGCGGCCTGCGCGCGGGTGGCGGCGCCGAGGAGGCGCCCGCCACAGCCGCCGCTCTCGACGTCGCCCTTGCTCGGCCTGCGCCGGCGCCGCCGGGTGGTGGCGCTGGGCGCGTCGACCGGCGGCACCGAGGCGCTGGAACGCATCTTGAGCGCGCTGCCCAGGGACGCGCCCGGCGTGCTGGTGGTGCAGCACATGCCCGCGGGCTTCACCGCCGCCTTCGCCCGCCGCCTCGACGCCTGCGCGCGGATGGAGGTGCGCGAGGCGCGGCACGGGGACCGCGTGGTGCCCGGAGTGGCCCTGATCGCGCCGGGGGACCGGCACCTGCGCCTCGCCAGCGAGGGGGGCGAGCTCACGGTGACCCTCGACGCCGGGCCCCTGGTCTCGCGGCACCGCCCCAGCGTGGACGTGCTCTTCCGCTCGGTGGCCGCCGCGGCAGGAGCGGAGGCGGTGGGTTGCGTGCTCACCGGCATGGGCGACGACGGCGCGCAAGGGCTGCTCGAGCTGCGCCAGGCGGGCGGCGCGACCCTCGCGCAGGATGAGGCGAGCTCGGTGGTGTTCGGCATGCCGAAGGAAGCGGCGGCGCGCGGCGCGGCGGAGCAGGTGGTGCCGCTGGAGCGCATCCCCGGGGCGATCTTGCGGCTGGTCGCGGCCTGAGGCCCCGTCCAGCCCGGGCGGATTCGGTGGGTTCAGCGCGAGTGAAGTTCGAGGGCCCACCGCGCGTGGTGATGGCATGATGCGCGGTCATGCGCCCCTCGACCGTGCTTCGCGCCGCCGTGCTCGCCTCGCTCTGCCTGCTGCCCACCGCGTCGCAGGCCGCGGGCGTGGCCATCGAGGCCGCCGGCGGCGCCTGGTTCGATCACACGCCGCAGTTCAGCCTCACCGCGCGCGTGGGCCAGGGCTTGAGCCAGCGCGTGGGCATCGGCCTGAGGGCGGGCGCCTTCATCAACACCGCCTCCAGCTCGCAGCTCGGCGCGCAGCTCGACGTGGGCTTCCGCTTCCACATCGACCGCCTCTGGCTCGAGCCGGCCGGCGGCGCGTGGTTCATCTTCGGCGACCCGGCCTTCATCCGCGCGCACGTGGGCCTGGGCATCGGCCTGGTGGTGGGCAAGGGCTTCTC
>JBBIOE010000046.1:0-39416 GCA_037443525.1 Archangiaceae bacterium
TGGTGCGCTCGGCCCTGGGAACCCAGCAGATCCCGCCGACGCAGGTCATCACCGGACTCGCCATCATCCTGACCGTTTACATCATGGCCCCCGTCGGCCAGGAGATGTACCACGCCGCCGACGCCGGAGACGTCACCCAGGCCGAGGGGCTGATGTCGGCGAAGTCCGTCGACGCGCTCATCGCCGCCGCGAGCCGCGCCAAAGAGCCCCTGCGCGACTTCTTGCTCAAGAAGGTCACGATCAAGGACCGCTCGCTCTTCTACAACCTGGCCCTCAAGCTGCGGAAGCCGGAGGACCGGGTGGGCGTGGGCGACAAGGACTTCCTCATCCTCACGCCGGCCTTCGTGGTCTCCGAGCTCAAGGAGGCGTTCCAGATCGGCTTCCTCCTCTTCGTGCCGTTTCTGGTCATCGACATGGTGGTCGCGAACATCCTCCTCGCGCTGGGCATGCAGATGCTCTCGCCCACCACCATCTCCATGCCATTCAAGCTGCTCCTCTTCGTGATGGTCGACGGCTGGTACCTCATCGCGAAGGGCCTGGTCGTCGGCTACCTCTGAGGTGAGCGCATGCACCAACTGACCTACATCACCCAGCAGGCGCTGATCTTGGTGCTGGTGTGCTCGGGCCCGCCGATCGTCCTGAGCCTCGTCGTCGGCTTCGCGGTCTCGGTCTTCCAGGCCACCACCCAGATCCAGGAGCAGACGCTCTCCTTCGCTCCCAAGCTGGTCATCGTCTTCGGCGTGCTCGGCCTCGCCGGCTCGTGGATGGGCACTCAGCTGTTGCGCTTCACCTTCCACATCTACGATCGCTTCCCGGCGCTGATCGGGCACTGACGAGACGATGGACACCGCGGGTCTCCTCCAGGCCGTTCGAGATCAGCTCGGCATCACCACCGACTTCTCCCAGGTGATGCTCGCGTTCGCCCTGCTCGAGGCGCGCGTGCTACCGGTGGTCCTGCTCACGCCCTTCTTGGGCGGCGAGGCGGTGCCCAGCGAGGTGCGGCTCGGCCTCGGCGTGCTGATGGGCCTCATCCTGTACCCGCTGATGATGGAGCAGGTGCAGACGGTGCCCACCACCCCGGTGCTCTTCGTGGCGATGATGCTGAAGGAGCTCTTCCTGGGGCTCGCCATGTCCTTCATCGTCGACCTGGTCTTCCAGGCCGCGAACTCCGCCGGCCAGCTCATCGACTTCATGTCGGGCACCAACCAGGCGCAGCTGATGGTGCCCTCGCTCCAGCAGCAGGTGACGCTGTTCGCGAACCTGAAGCTGCAGCTCACCGTGGTGGTCTTCCTCACCCTGGGCGGCCACCACCTCGTGATCCAGGCGTTGGCAGAGAGCCTGCAGCTCATTCCCCTCGATCAGTACCCTCATTTCCACGCGGGCTTCTGGCCCTTCTTCGACCTCATCGTGCGCGTCTTCGGCGACATGATGCGCATCGCGCTGGCGCTCTCGTCGCCAGTGCTGCTCGCCACCTTCATGACCGATCTCGCGCTGGGCATGATCAACCGCGTGGCGCCCCAGGTGCAGGTCTTCTTCGTGTCCATGCAGATCAAGCCGGCGGTGTCGGTGCTCGTCATGTTCACCGCCATTCACCTCATCATGCAGCGCATGGTGACGGAGTTCGGCGTGATGTTTCGCTGGCTCCACGCCGCCCTGCGGCTCTTGTCGTAGCCAGGAGGCCTCATGTCCGAGGGCGGCGACAAGACCGAGGAACCCAGCGAAAAGAAGATCCAGGACGCGCGCAAGCAGGGCAACGTCTGGAAGAGCAAGGACCTGACCGGCGTGGTCGCCTTCGCCGTCGCCATGGGCGTGGTGAAGGCCACCTGGGGCAGCTTCGAGGACACCATTCGCGAGCTGTTCGCCTTCTCCATCGATCACATCGCGCACCCCGAGGACCTGGCCCTCGCCACCCGCCAGCTCATGCAGATGGCGGTGACCGACCTGTTGATCCTGTGCGTGCCCATCGCGTTCGGCGCCGCCCTCGCCGGCTCGATCATCGACTTCTTGCTCGTGGGGCCGCTCTTCACGATGGACGTGCTCTCGCCCAAGTTCGAGAAGCTCAACCCCATCGACGGCTTCAAGAACCTCGTCGGCAAGAAGCAGCTCATCGAGATGGTGAAGTCGATGTTCAAGCTCGCCGTCACCGGCTTCGTCGTCTACGGCGTGGTGCGCGACTCGATGGGGCTCGTGGTCGCGACCATTCACGGCGACGTGAACGTCACCATGATGGTGATGGGGGAGCTCGTCTCGCGGGTGGTGAAGAAGGTCGTCTTGCTCTTCGTGGCCTTCGCCATCTTCGACGTGTGGTGGCAGCGCACGAGCTACATGAAGGACCAGATGATGTCGAAGGACGACGTCAAGAAGGAATACAAGGAGTCGGAGGGCGACCCGCACCACAAGGCCAAGCGCAAGGAGATGGCCATGGAGCTGCTCGAGGGCGCCCAGATGGAGGCCGTCGCCGACGCCGACGTCATCGTCACCAACCCAGACCACATGGCGGTGGCGCTCAAGTACGATCAGTCGAAGGACGGCGCGCCCCGGGTGGTGTGCAAGGGCATCGACGCCCGGGCCGAGAAGATGCGCGAGCTGGCCAAGCACTCGGACGTGCCGATGCTGCGCAACGTGCCCTTGGCCCACGCGCTCTACCGGGTGGACGTCAACCAGGAGGTCCCCGAGGAGCTCTACGACGCGGTGGCCGAGGTGCTGAACTTCGTCTACCAGCTGCAGGCGCAGGCCGAGCCGGGTGGTGCCCGCGCGTGACGGCGAAGCTTTCTGCTAACCTTGCCGGAAGTGCCCGAAGATCCCGACATCGCGATCGCGCTCAAGTACGACACCCAGAAGGACGGTGCGCCGCGCGTCATCGCCAAGGGCATGCGGCTGAAGGCCGAGAAGATCCGCGAGATCGCCAAGGCCAACGGCGTTCCGTTCATGAAGAACACCACGCTCGCCTCGGCGCTCTACCGCGTCGACGTCGGGCAGGAGATCCCCGAGGAACTCTACGACGCCGTGGCGGAGGTGCTGAACTTCGTCTACGCCATGGCCCAGGAGCAGGGGAAGAAGTGAGGAGCGCCTAACCCATGTCGAAGATCCAACAGCGCGCACCGCAGTGGCCGTGGGGCGGTCCCCGCGCCGTCCGCGACAAGCTCGTCGACAAGGCCCAGGTCGAGAAGAAGAACGTTCGCAAGAAGGGCGACCCCAAGAACCCGGCCCTCGCCTCGGCGGCGTTGATCGACTCCATCAGTCCCGCCCACTCCGCCGACGAGCTGCGGCTGCCGATGCCGCCCACCCCGATGGGCCACGACGCCGATCTCGAGGGCTACAGCGACCGGCCCCACCTCTCCAGCGTGGCCGAGCGCATGAACGAGCTGCGCAAGGCGGCGCTGGAGCGTGGCATCGCCTCCATCAAGGCGCCGCCCGACCGCGTCGATCGGCTGCGCTCGCTGCTGCAGCGCGAATCGCAGATGCTGGAGCTGGTCGGCAAGCTCTCCACCGAGATGGCGGACGTCGAGCGTCGCCGCCGCGAAGAGCAGACCGAAGAGGGCTACTGAGCATGGCCGCCGAAGAGTCCGACGCCGCGCTGGCGCAGCGCCTCCAGAGATGGGCCGACGGCAAGGCCACGCTCAAAGACGTGCGCGGGTATTCCGATGAGGAACTCTACTCGATCGCGCGCATGGCGTATTTCTACTTCTACCAGGGCAAGGTGCAGGAGGCGCGCACCCTGTTCCAGGGTCTCTATGCGGTGAACCCGATGGACCCCTACTTCGCCAAGGCGCTGGGCGTGGTGGAGATGGCGGCGGGGAACCCGCCGGGGGCGCTGGCCGCCTACGACGTGGCGCTGAAGATCGCGCCGCAGGACGCCACGGCCTTCGCTGGGCGCGCCGAGGTGAAGATCGCCATGGGCCAGAAGGCCCAGGCCATCGACGACCTGCGCCGGGCTCAGGCCTTTTCGGCCGACGACGAAGCCCTGAAGTCCAAGGTTTCCGCGATGTTGCAAGGTCTGTCGCGGCGCTGAGCGAGAACACGCAACACCGCGTGGGCGCTCACGATAATGTCCATATCCGCGGCGGGAACTGGCTCCCACCGCATACCAGGAGCAAACACATGGGCTTCATCGGTTCGATTGGCAACGCGTTCAAGGGCATCGGCAACATCGTCAAGCCGCTGGCGCAGGCCGCGATCCAGGGCATCGCGCCCGCCGCGACCAACATGCTGAAGAGCATCGTCGGCTCGGGCTTCGACGGCATCCTCAAGGCGGCCCAGGGCTACGTGAGCCGGCTGCCCTTCATCGGCGACCTCGCCTCGAAGCTGCTTGGCCAGGGTGCCGAGCAGCTCAAGGGCATGGCCTTCGGCGGCATCGACAAGCTCGTCGGCCAGCTGGTCAACCAGCTGAGCCCGCAGACCATCAACGGTCAGACCGTCACTACCCCGACGCTCGCCAACCGCGGCGGAACGGCGGTCTCGCAGACTTCGCACGCCGCGACCGCGGCCCTGACCGCGGCTTCGGCCAGCGGCTTCCCGCCGGCACTGCGTGAGACGATCGCCAGGGCAGCCAACCCGAGTCTCTCCAAGGCGCAGGAAAACATGATTCAGATGGCCCGGGACAACAACGCCAGCGATCAGCAGATCGCGCAGATGCAGCTCCAGTTCCAGATGGAGAATCTGAAGCAGATGATGGAGATGTTCTCGAACATCTCGAAGACGATGGCCGGCATCTCGAGCACCATCGTCGGCAATATCCGCGGCTGAGCCCGAGCCAAGACTCGAATTTCCGCCCGCTCCTCGGAAACGAGGAGCGGGCTCTTTTTTGTCGACGGGTGACGGGCAACCGCGTCAAGCTCCGCACGATTTTCAAACCCGTCAGGAGAGCCAATGGCCGCAGACAAGAGAGATGCGAAGCCGCAGGTCACCGAGAACTGGGAAGCGATCCTGTACTCACCTGATCGCGTGGAGAAGTGGCTCCACGGCGAGATGACGCTCCGTGAGCTGAACGCGGTCACCGGCCCGGAGATGCTGCAGCTCGCCCTGATCGGCTTTCGCTTCTACGAGGAGGGCAAGTACGAGGAGGCCAAGACGATCTTCCACGGCCTCGTCACGCTCGACCCCAAGGAGTCGTACTACCAGTCGGCGCTCGGCGCGGTGTACCTGGCGCTCGACGACCTCGAGCAGGCGGAGCGCTTCTGCAATCAGGCCATTGGGCTCAACGGCAAGGAGATCGCCAGCTACGTCAACCGGGGCGAGGTCTACCTGCGCAAGGGCCTGGTGCTGGAGGCGGCGCAGGACTTCAAGAAGGCCGTCGACCTCGACCCCCAGGGCAAGGACCCGCTGACCTCGCGCGCGCGGGTGCTCGCGGCGGCGGCGCTGGAGACCATCGAGCAGGCCCAGGCCGACGCTGGCGGTGGCGAGAAGAAGGGCGCCAAGGCGCCCGCGGCCAAGCCCTCCGCGAAGCCGGCTGCGAAGGCGGCGGGCAAGTCGACCGGCAAGAAGAAGTGAGCTGACCCGTCGTGGCCGCCGAGAGCCCTGGCCGGAAGCCGACGCCGGTGCAGGTCGTCTACTTCCCCAAGTCGAGGCCTCGGCCCCAGCCCGCGCCGCGGACCACCCAGAGCATCCCCGAGGTGAAGCTCTCGCAGGTCGAGGAGCCAGTCACCGAGGTGGAGGTGGAGGTGGTACCCAAGAAGGGTGCCGAGCGAAAGAAGCGGCGCACCCAGAGCTCGCCCGGGATCGGGCGGGTGACCTTGTCCGACGAGCGCCACGCCTCGGAGGGGGGCCACGGGCTGTCGGACCTGGCGGTGCTGGGGCACGAGTTGTTCAGCCGCGGCCGGGTCTCGGAGTCGAAGGCGATCTTCGAGGGGCTGGTGGTGAGCTCTCCGGAGGACGCCTTCGCGCGCACCATGCTCGGCACGATCTGCCTGTCGCTGGGCGATTTCGATCGCGCGCTCGGGCTCTTCGAGCAGGCGCTGGAGCTCGATCCCTGCGACGTGCCCGCCCTGGTCTACCGGGGAGAGCTGAGGCTGGAGCGGAAGAAGATCAAGGCGGCGGTGGGCGACTTCGAGCGGGCCACGGAGCTGGGAGACCCGGGCGACCCGTTCGTGGAGCGTGCCCAGCGGCTGCTCAAGCTCGCCCGGAAGGGCGAGCGTCGCTGAACACCCCCAAGGCAGGGCTTTTCGAGTAGCCTTTCGCGCTCCGAATGGCCTCGAACTCCAGTTCGTTCATCGACAAATACTCCGACATCGTCCTGGCGATCGTGGTCATCGCGATCGTCGGCATGATGCTGGTGCCGCTGCCGACCTTTCTGCTCGACATCTTGCTGACGCTGAACATCAGCCTGTCGGTGGTGATTCTCCTCATCTCGCTCTACATCCCGGCGGCGCTGCACCTGACGGTGTTCCCGACGGTGCTGCTCATCTCCACCATCTACCGGCTGGCGCTGGCCATCTCGACCACGCGCCTCATTCTCTCCACCGGTGACGCCGGCGAGGTCGTGCTCGCGTTCGGCAACTTCGTGGCCCGCGGCAACTTCGTGGTCGGTGGCATCGTCTTCGTCATTCTGGTGGTGGTGAACTTCATCGTCATCGCCAAGGGCTCGGAGCGCGTTGCCGAGGTGGCCGCGCGATTCACGTTGGACGCCATGCCCGGCAAGCAGATGTCCATCGACGCCGACCTGCGCGCTGGCAGCATCGACATGGAGGTCGGCAAGAAGAAGCGCCGCGACCTCGAGCGCGAGAGCCAGCTCTTCGGCGCCATGGACGGCGCGATGAAGTTCGTGAAGGGCGACGCCATCGCGTCGATCATCATCACCGTCATCAACATCGTCGGCGGCCTCACCATCGGCGTGATGCAGAAGGGCCTCGACGTCGCCAGCGCGGCGAAGAAGTACTCGCTGCTCACCATCGGCGACGGCCTGGTGGAGATGATCCCTGCCATCCTCATCTCCACGGCCGCGGGCATCATCGTGACGCGCGTCGGCGGCGAGGAAGAGGGGGCCCACCTCGGCAAGGACATCAGCCAGCAGTTGACCGCCTTCCCCCGCGCCATCGCCATCGCGTCGGGCATGCTGGTGGCGCTGGGCCTGGTGCCGGGCCTGCCGAAGGTGCCGTTCTTCCTGTTGGGCGCGGGGGCGGGCACCGGCGCCTACTACCTGCTCAAGCGGCAGAAGAAGCTGGTGAGCGGGGAGATCGAGGAGGGAGCCGATGGCGAGGAGGGCGAGGACAAGGTGCCCGCCGCGGCGGAGCCGGCACCCAAGGAGCCCATCAACCCCGACTCCGAGCTCTTCATCCCCGTCGTCACGCCCATCGTGCTCGAGGTGTCGGACGCGCTCGTGCCGTGGGTCGACTCGCGGCAGGACGGCGGCAAGTTCCTCTACGAGCTGGTGCCGTTCATGCGCGATGGCCTCTTCGTGGAGCTGGGCGTGCGTTACCCCGGCGTGCGCGCGAGAGGGAACCCGGGCCTACCGCCCGGCGCCTACCAGATTCAGATCAACGAGGTGCCGGTGGTCACCGGGCAGGCCACGCTGGGGCACATTCTGGTCAACGACACCGCCGATCGCCTGCGGCTGATGAACGTGGAGGGCTTCGAGGCGGTGAACCCAGCCACGCGCCAGCCGGCGGCCTGGGTGCCCGAGCAGCACAAGGAGATGCTGGAGGCGGCGGGCCTCACCACCTGGGACGTGCCGGGCTACATCATTCTGCACCTGGCGAGCGTGCTGCGGCGCTACGCGCGCGAGTTCATCGGCGTCCAGGAAGTGCAGACGATGCTCGATCAGCTGGAGAAGGCCTTCCCGGCGATCGTGAAGGAGGTCATTCCCAAGGTGGTGCCGGTGCTGAAGCTCACCGACATTTTGGGGCGCCTGGTGGAGGAGGAGATCTCGGTGCGCGACCTGCGCGGCATTCTGCAGGCCATCGCCGAGCAGGGGCAGACCGAGGCCGACTCGGTGATGCTGACCGAGCACGTGCGCAGCGCGATGAAGCGGTACGTCTCGCACAAGTACGCCCGGGGGACGAACACGCTGGTGGTGTACCTGCTCGACCCGCAGATCGAAGAGGCCATTCGCGGCAGCATCAAGCGCACCTCGGCGGGCACGCACCTGGCTCTCGAGCCCGACATCGCCCAGGAGATCGTGCAGGCGGTGAAGAACGAGTGCGGTCACCTTCCGCCCACCGCGCAGCGCCCGGTGATTCTCACCGCGATGGACATTCGCCGGTACGTGCGGAAGCTGCTGGAGTACGAGTTCAACCCGCCGTTCTCGGTGGTGAGCTACCAGGAGCTGTCGCCGGAGCTGAACATTCAGCCCGTGGCGCGCATCAGCATCGGGTGAGCTCCCCTCGGTCGAGCGACGCGGACTGCCGCTCACCCTGAGCTCGTCGAAGGGGGCCGAAGTCAGGGCGCGGTGTTCGGCAGGCTTCGACTCCGCTCAGCCAGAACGGGAGGTCAGGCCCCGACCAGGAGCAGCACGATCAGGACCAGCGCGATCAGCACCGTGACGCCGACCACGGCGAGCACGATGAGGGTCTGCTTGTTCTTCAAGTCGAGGCGGGGCACGCGCGAGGCCTCGCTGGGCTCCTCGGCGACGGGCAGCGGGTTCGGCATCGACGGCGACTCCGGTGGCGGCTCGTCGGCGGAGGCGTCGCCCTCGGACTCGGTGTCCGACGGCGCCGGCTCGGGGACCGATTCCGGCTCCGGCTCGGCCGAGGCGACGGCCTTCCGCGACGCGGTGCCGGTGGTGGTCTTGCGCGCGGGCGGAGACTTCTCAGCGGGCGCGGGTTCCGGCTCGGGCTCGTTCTCCGGGGCGTTCACGTTGGTGTGATCGCCGTCGTCGTCTTCGTCGGGGAGCACCAGGGGCGTCTCCCGGACCTCGGTGGGGTCGATGTAGAGCATTCGCACCCCGCCGATCTCCACCTCGTCGCGGTCCTTCAGGGTGACCTTCTGCACCCGCTTCTTGTTCACCTTGAACCCGTTGCGGCTGCCCAGGTCTTCGGCGTGGGTGCCGTCCCAGTCGCGGCGAATCTTCACGTGGCGGCGCGAGACCAGGTCGTCCTGGAGCTGAATGTCGGCGCTCTCGTCGCGGCCCAGGATGTACTCGGAGGCGTCGGCGATCTCGACCTTGTGCCCTTCGGCGGGGCCGTTCATCACCCTCAGGTAGGGCTGCTCGCCGGCAGAGCCCAGGCCCTTCATCACGTCCTTGACGACCTTGCGTGAGATGAAGCTCGTCTTGCCGCCGCCCTCCTCGTCGCTGCCGACGTCGGCCACGCGATCGAAGGCCACGTCGAACTGGGCGATGGCGATCACGTCGCCGTTGCGCAAGAGGCGCTTCTCGCCCTTGGGGAGCTTGGCGCCGTTGATGAGGGTGCCGAAGGACGAGCCCAGGTCTTCGACGAAGTAGAGGGTGCCGTCGCGGGAGATCTTGGCGTGGTTCCTGGAGACGGCGGTCTGTGCGAGCACGACCTGGCAGTTGGCATCACGACCCATCGTGATGACGTCGTCATTGAGCATGAGGACCTGCGGCTTCGCCGGGCCCCCTTCCTCGCCCTTCATCTTGATGGTGAGCCGAATACCCATGCGGCGCGCTGCCTAGTCCCTCACGTACGACTTGCAGGTGTCGAGGTTGGCCTCGAGCTCCTTGTCGCCTTCGTTCGCGAACTTGATGAAGTTCCGGCAGGCGGTGGTGGCGTTCTTGTCGTCACCCCGGCTGCGGAAGAGCTCGTAGAGGCCGAAGTGGCAGCGCACGTACTTCGGGTCGAACTTGAGGCAGCGCTTGTAGGCGCGCTCTTCGTCGTTCATCAGCCCCTTGTCGTGGTACTCGCGCGCGGCCGCGTACTCGGTGTCGGCGGTCTTGGCGCCGGACTGGCGGTCCTTCACGTCCTGCATCGCCTTGTCCTGCAGGCGGCACTTCTTCTCGGCGACGATGATGTTGTTCCGGCACTGCGGGTTCTCGGCGTCGCTCTCGATGCAGGAGCTGAAGGAGTCCTTCGCCTCGCAGGGCTTGCCCATCTCCATGAAGACGTTGCCGAGCATGTTCCAGGCGTCGACGTACTTGGGGTCGAGCTGCACGGCCTTCTGGAGCTCCTCGGAGGCCTCCTCGTTGGAGCCCTCCTCGAAGAGCATCTCGCCGAGCTTGGCGTGCGGGTCGGCGAGCTGGTTGTTCACCTCGATGATGGTGCGGAACTCCTTCTTCGCCTTGTCGATGTCCTTCATCTCCTTGAAGGTGAGGGCGAGGTTGAAGCGCGCCTCGAGGTAGTCGGGGTTCACGCGGAGCGCGCGCTGGAAGTTGTCGTGCGCTTTCCCGTACTCGTGGTGCTTGTAATAGACGTAGCCGAGGTTGTTGTAGCCGCTCGCGTGCTCCTGGTTGTAGCGAAGGCCCTTGATGAAGAACTCCTTCGCCTTGTCGTCCTGGCCGCGCTTGAGAGCGATGAGCCCCTTGTTCACCCAGAGATCGGCGTACATGGGCGAGAACTGCAGGCCCAGGTCGCACTGCACCTCGGCGTGAACGAGGTCGTCCTTGGTGATGTAGTCGGTACACAGCTCGTTGCACTCGAGGGCGCGCGGAGTCGGCGGTGGCACGGACTGGCAAGCAAAGAGGCCGAGCGCGGCCGACAGGAGGATGAGGCGCTTCATCACGGGCGCGAGTGTAGAGAATGGAAGTTGGGGCCGCAAACGGTACGATGCGTCCATGATGAAGACGCTCCCGCTGCTCCTCGTTCTGGCGGTCGTGTTGGTGGGCTTCCCGGCGCGCGCGCAGTTCTCGAACCGCAGCATTGGCGTCGGCCTGTCGTACCTGAAGCTGCAGGCGGACAACGAGCTCATCGACGGGGCGGTGCCGCTGACGCTGCAGACGTCGCTGTACGTCGACAACGGCTTCGACATCTACCTACAGGTCCCCCTGATGTTGATGTGGCAGCGGGCCTTCGTCACGGCGAACAACGGGCCGGGGTGGGTGCTGGGCACCGGCGGCAACCTCGGCCTGCGCTATTTCTTCAGCGAGGAGTCGGTGAGGCCGTGGGCGGGGCTGGAGATCGCGGGCCTGTACATCTTCCGTGACTCCGCGGTGGCCGGCGCGGCGGGCATGGGTGGGCCTGGGGCGAGGGTGGGCCTCGACTACTTCGCGTCGGACAGCGTCTCGATCGGCGCTCAGGTGTTCTTCGATCTGTTCATCACGCTGAACGAGCCGCTTCGCCTGAGCTACGGCGGCGGGCTCAACGCCACGGCGCACTTCTGACGGGAGCCGACGGGCGAGCCCGGAGCTTCTCGCCCTTCTTGGCGGCCAGCGCGGCGGTCACCAGCAGGCACAGCTTCTCGTCGGACAGGTGCGGCGGCTTGAAGAAGCCGACCTCGTCCTGCAGGCGCGTGGAGAGGGTGGCGAAGAGGTGGAGGCGGGCCTCCATGCCGAGCTCCTCGCGGCGCAGGGCGGCGGAGAAGAGCACCGTCTCCTCGTCGGCGGTGAGCTTGGAGACCTTGGCGCGGAACTCGGGGTCCTGGAGCAGCGACAGGTCTCCTTCCGGCTGCGCGAGCGAGGAGGGGATCTTGAGGCGCCGCTCGCGGACCACGATGGTGCCGGCGAGGAGATCGCCCAGCCGCTGCTGCGACTGGGTGAAGAGCGCCGCGAGGCCGCCCACGAAGTAGAAGAACGGGAGCCGGTCGACGGGGCGCAGGAGGTTCCTGATGACCGACTGGTAGAAGCCGACGCGGACGCCGCTCTCCTGAATGACGCGCAGGCCCATGACGCGCTTGCCGACGGTCTGGCCGCTCCACACCGACTCCAGGAGGATGAAGTAGCCCCAGTCGATCAGGAACCAGAGGATGACCATCGCGGCGGGGGCGAAGCCTACCGAGTGCGAAGCGAGGAACTCGAGCGCGGCGAGGATCTGCACGAAGACCGCCAGCGCGATGGCGATGGCGACGGTGACGGCGGTGTCGACGACCCAGGCGAGGAAGCGGCTGAGCAGGCCCGCGACGACGAAGGTGAACTCGACGTACTCCGGTGTCAGCACGCGGTGCGTGGCGTCGAGCTGCGTGTTCGCCTCGGCCGGCATGGAAGCCGAACCTTAGCCCGTCTACACTCGCGCGAAATGGAGCTCGCGGAGTTCGTCGATCTCAAGCGGCCGAAGTGGGACACGCTCGAGCGGCTTCTGGATCTCGCCGAGGCGAAGGGCCTGGGCCAGCTCTCTCTCGACGACGCGCGGAGCCTCTCGCGGCTCTACCGCGGCGCCTCGTCGGACCTGTTGTGGGTGCGGTCGCGCGCGGGCTCCGCGGACGTGAGCGGCTACCTGAACGATCTCGTCGGGCGGGCCTATGCGCTGACGTACCCGGGCAAGCGGGCGCGCTGGAGCGACGTCTGGCGCTTCCTCTCCATCGGCTTCCCCGCCCTGATGAGGGCCGAGATGCGCATGGTGCTGGCCGCGCTGCTCATCTTCTGGGCCGGCTTCGGCTTCGGGTGGATCGGCATGGTCTTCGTGCCCGACGCGGCGCCGTACCTGGTGCCCAAGCAGCACCTGCGGGTCGACCCGACCAAGCGGGTCGCCGAGGAGGCCGACGCGAAGGGGGCCACGGCGCAGCAGCAGACGCAGTTCGCCTCGCAGCTCGCCAACAACAACATCTCGGTGGCGTTCTTCGCCTTCGCGCTGGGCATCACCGCCGGGGTCGGCACGGTCTACGTGCTGTTCTGGAACGGCATCCTCCTGGGCGCGCTGGCGTGGGTGTACGCGTCGAAGGGGCTGCTGACCTGGTTCTGGGCGTGGATTCTTCCGCACGGCATTCCGGAGATCAGCGCCATCTGCATCGGCGGCGCGGCGGGGCTGGTCATCGCGCGCGGGCTCATCGCGCCTAAGGGAGAGTCGCGGCGCGCGGCGGTGAAGCGTGAGGCGGCGACGGCCGTGAAGCTGGTGCTGGGGACGGTCGCGCTGTTCCTCCTGGCGGCTTCCATCGAGGGCACGATCTCGCAGATCCACCCGCCCAGGCTCTCCTACGGCTTCAAGCTCACCTTCGCCGACGTCACCGGCGCGGCGGTGTGGGCCTATCTGGTGTCGGCCTACTTCCGGCCGGAGGGCGCGGCGGGGCGGGCTTGGGCGCTGGCCTCGCTGGTGTTCTTCTTCCTGCCGCTGTTGGTGGCGTGCGCGATCGCGGCGGCGACCGGTGGGGAGATCGCCGCGTGGCTGTGGGTCGGCGCGGGGCTGGGGCTCGTCGGGGCCGCGGCGGTCTTCGTGCGGCCGGTGGAGCAGGCGCCGAAGCGCCTGGAGTGAGGCAGGGGGCGGTCGGGCCGGGCTTCGAGGCGCGCGGCCCCAACGAAAGCCCGCCCTACTGGTTCGCGCCGCCGATGGCCGCCAGCAGGCCGAACAGCGTGACGACCACGGTTCCGAGGACGCCGATGATGATGCCGGCGGTGGCGAGGCCCTTGCCGGTCTGCGCGCCGCCGGAGGCGTTGATCTGGCTGTGGGCGATGATGCCCGTGACGATGGCCGCGATGCCGCCGATGCAGCCGCACCCGCAGGACGAGAGGCCGGCGACCAGCGAGACGATGGCCAGCGTGTTGGTGACCGGCGCGCCGTCAGAGGCCTGCGGGGGGACCCACGGCCGCGCCTGGTTCATCGGCGACGGAGGGTTCCAGCCCGGGGCGCCCGGGGCCTGGGGCGGGGCGCTCGAGACCGGCTGGGACGCCGGAGGGGCGGCCTCGCCTGGAACCTCGAAGGTGGCGGCGCAGGCGCGGCAGGTGACGCGGCCTCCCGGGGGACCCTCGTTGTCGCTGCCGCAGTTCGGACAGAAGACGCGCATGGGTGCCTCCTACAACGTCCCGCGGGCTTTGATCTCCAAGTACTTGTTCACCGCGGCGAGCGAGAGATCGTGCGCGTCGACGTCGACGATCGCCACGCCGTCCTGGCCGATGTGCCGCTTGACCGCCTCTCGCTCGAGGAGCAGCTCACTCGCCACCGCGTGCTGGAAGGCGCCTTCCGGATCCGCCGGCGCGCTCGTCAACAGGCGGGTGAGGGCGGCGTCCTTCACGGTGAGGCAGACCGGCACGTGGCGGCGGGCGAGGCGGCGCATGGGGTCGGCCATCGTCGACGCCTGGTCCTCGTCGATGAAGTCGGTGAAGACCGCGAGGAGCGAGCGCTTGCGCAGGCGCACCGAGAGCTCCTTGAAGAGCGCCAGGTAGTCGACCAGCGTCAGGTGCGGCTTGGCCGAGTAGAGCGCGTCGACGATCTTCCGGTACTGCAGGCGGCCGGCGGCCGGCGCGAGGAAGCTCTTCACGCCGTCGGCGAACACCACCAAGCCCACGCGATCGCCGTTGCGAATCGCCACGAAGGCGAGGAAGAGCGCGGCGTTCACCGCGTGATCGAGCTTGGTGAGGCCATCGACGTGCGCGGCCATGGTGCGGCCGGCGTCGACGCCGATGATGACGGTCTGCGAGCGCTCCGACTCCATCACCCGGGTGACGGGGCGGGTGCGGCGGGCGGTGGCCTTCCAGTCGACGTCGCGCACCGAGTCGCCCTGGGCGTAGTCGCGCAGGCGCGCGAACTCCGAGCCGCGGCCGTCGCGGCGGAGCTGCCTCAAGCCCAGGTTCACGAAGTCGAGCGCCGCGTCGGAGAGTAAGAGGCGGCTCGCTCCGCGCATGTCGGGGAAGACCGAGGCGGCGACGCCGGCCTTCACCCGCCGCTCGTGCCAGACGAAGCCGAAAGGCCCTTTGACGCGCACCCAGAGGTCGCCGAACCCGAAGCGGCCGCGGGTGCGAGGCGTGGCCAGCCAGTGCACGCGGGCGCGGCTCCTCGGCGCGAGCACCGCCTCGAGCTTGGAGGGGCGGGCGTCGAACTCGTCGGGCGCGTCGTCGCGAAGCTGCACCCGCACCGGTCGCGTCCCCGGGTGCACCACGTGGATGGAGACGGTGTTCTCGATGCCCACCTGCAGGCGCACCGGGAGCTCGCGCCAGACCTTCAGGGGCACGCGGCGGGCGAGGAACGCGTCGGCCGCGGCGAAGGCGAGCAGCGCCCCGTCGAGGAGCAGCACCAGCGGCCACAGGCCCGCAACGAAGCCCGCCGCCATCGAGGGCAGCGCGAGCAGCGCCAGGGTCACCCAGAGGCGGCCGGAGGGGATCACCGCTATCTCGGGACCTCGACGGAGTTGACCACTTCCTTCAAGACGTCGGCCGGCGTCGCGCCGTCGAGCTCGGCGTCGGGCGAGAGGAGGAGGCGGTGCTTGAGCACCGGCCCGGCGAGGGAGCGCACGTCGTCGGGGGTCACGAAGCCGCGACCGCGCAGGACGGCGATGGCCTTCGAGGCGAGGAGCAGGTGGACGGCCGCGCGCGGGCCGGCCCCGAGGCGAATGCGGGGCGAAGTCCGCGTCGCGCCCACCAGCTTGCGCACGTAGGTCAGCACGGCGGGCTCGATGGTGACCTGCGCCATGGCCTGACGCGCCGAGAGGAGCTGCTCCTGGGTGACCGCCGCCTGCACGCCCGCCCGCCCGAGGTCGCCGGCGTCGAAGCCGTTGTGCACCGACTGGAGGATGGCGTCTTCCTCGCTCGCCGAGGGGTAGCCGACGTCGATCTTGAAGAGGAAGCGATCGAGCTGCGCCTCGGGCAAGGGGTAGGTGCCCTCGGACTCGACGGGGTTCTGGGTGGCGAACACCGTGAACAGCGGCGAGAGGGTGATGAGCTTGCCCTCCAGGGAGACGGTGCGCTCCTGCATGGCCTCGAGCAGCGCCGACTGCGTCTTGGCCGGGGCGCGGTTGATCTCGTCGGCGAGCAACAGGTCGGTGAAGATCGGCCCGCGCACGAGCACGAAGGACTGCGTCTTCAAGTCGAAGATGCTGGTGCCGAGGATGTCGGCGGGCATCAAGTCGGGGGTGAACTGAATGCGCTTGAACTCCGCCGAGACGCTGCGAGCCAGCGCGCGGGCCATGAGCGTCTTGGCGGTGCCGGGCACGCCCTCGAGCAGCACGTGGCCGCCGGCGATGAGGCCGCAGAGCATGAGCTCGAGCGCCTCGTCCTGGCCGACCACCGCCTTGCGGACCTCGGCGAGGGCCAGGTCGCGCACCCGGCTCGCGAGCTGAACGGCGGCGGGCGTGGCCGGGGGCGCGGCGGCGGGCGGCGGCGGGGCCATGGGCGGCGGGGGAGCGATGGGGCCTCCGGTGGGGGTCATCGGACGATCCTTTTCTTCCGGTGGTGCTGCAGGGTGGAACGGACGAGGGCGGCGCGGCTCGCCACCTCGAAGACGTCGGCGTCGCGCTGCGCGGCCTGGGCCGAGGAGGCGAGGGAGAGCAGGGCGGTGGAGAGCTCCTTGCGGCCGTGGAGCTCGAGGGCGGCGCCGAGCTCCGCGGGGCTGGCGCGTGGGCTCGCGCCCACCAGCGGCGCGAGCTCGGCGGCGAGCTCCTTGACGATGCACTGGGCGGCGTGGGCGAAGTGCTTGCCCTCGCGGTAGAGGCGGCTGGTGGCGGAGAGCGCGTCGGTGGCGCCGATGCGCAGCTCCTCCTTCGGGGCGCGCGGCCGCCCGAAGCGCCTGAGCGACGCGGCCCAGAGGATGACGCCGAGGAGCAGCTGCGCGACGGCGTACTGCAGGCCGTAGCGCGCGGCGAAGGCGCCCATCGAGCGCTCGCCGGAGAAGCCGTGGTGGTACTCGTCGAAGGACGCGATGCCGGTGCGGTTGACCTGGCGCACCAGCGCGCGCCAGAGCTGGGCGTTGTCGGCGCGGGCGAGGGCCTGGTTCATCGCCAGCTCCGGGGCACCGATCACGATGAGCCTGCCCTGGCCGTAGGGCACGACCGCCGCCGCCACCAGGTCGAGCCGCTCGTCGACGAGCAGGGGGAAGGCGCGCTCCGGCAGGTCGAGGAAGCTGGTGACGCGAGCCTCCACGCGCTCCACGCCCCGGGTGAAGGGGCCGGGCTGGGCGGGCACGAGGGTGCGCAGGTCGAGCTCCTTCTCGACCGTGGTGAGGCTGACGCCGGTCGCGCGCAAGAGCTCGTTCGAGGTGGCGCGGCGGGGCAGGTAGACCACCGTGGCGCCGTCTTGGATGTGCTCGAGCAGCTTCTCGGTCTCGTCCTCGCTGATGGGCGGGGCGCGCATGGCGTTGAGGCCGCGCGTCTTCAGGTCCTCCTTCTCCTCGTCGGAGAGCGCCTCGTCTTCGTCGTCCTCGCTGCCGCCGTCCTTCGGCGTCGTGAAGCCGGTCTTGCTCTTCAGGCCCTCGTGCGACTCCGCGAAGGACGTGCCGAGGAGGAAGAGGTTCTGCCCGTGCTCGATGGCCTCGAAGCTCTGCTGGGTGCGGCCGACGCCGGCGCCGCCCTGCTCGAGCAGGAGGTAGAGGGCGCGCGCGCCGTTCCTCTCGGAGCGGTAGGTGGAGAGCTGATCGGCGAAGGCGCCGCGCTTGGCGCCCTGCATCAGCGCGGAGCCCAGGGCCCCGAGCAGCACGAGGCCGCCGATGAGCACGAGGGGGAACCGGTCACGCACGATCGCCCCCTGGCGGCGGCGCAGGCACGAGCAGGGGCTCGGTGAGCCCGCGGAAGTCGAGGTAGGCGGACCGCGTCACCTCGAGGTGGCCGTACCAGGCGAAGTCGAAGCGGCTGGTGAGCTCCTTGAAGCGGTGCTTGGTGTCGCGCTCGCCCTTGAAGCCGACCAGGTAGTCCCAGTTGCTGTGGGTGGGGTCGTAGTCGATGGCGCCGTCGCGGTGCAGGCGCGAGAGGGTGGCGAGGTAGAGGTGCCGCGTGGCGTCGCGGAAGGCGCCCTTGGCGGCGAGCTCGTCGGCGAGGCTGGCCCAGCCCTCCGGCGGGCGGGCGAGGGCCGACATCGGATCAGTGGTGAGCGGCGACGAGTCGAGGCTCTCGGACTCGGCCTGCGTCGCGTCGGGCTTCTTCCGGGCCAGCCCACGGAGGACGAGCCAGAGGACGACGGCGACGATGACGGCGAGGACGCCGATGACGACGGCGTTGGCGCCGGCCATGGGGCCGTTGAAGCCGCCCGGCTCGAGGGGCTCCTCCCGTTGCTGGCGGTCCTTGAAGAGGTTCTTCAGCCAGGTGGCCAGCCACTCCATGAAGCGGTCCCACCACGAGGGGCCGTCGGGCGAGTCGGGGGGCTTCTCCTGCTCGGCGGCGGGCGGCACGGCCTCGAACTCGGGGCGCTTCAAGATCGACGCGGCGTCGTCGCGGCTCTGCTCGGCGCTCGCCTCTCCGCCCTCCACCACGGCGCGGATCTGCTCGAGGCCCTGTTTGAGGTCGTCCTCCGCCGACTCGCAGTCCTCGGCGTCGAAGGCGTCCCGCTCCACGCGAATGAGGAAGCGGGAGAGCGCCGACTGCTCCTTGGCGTCGAGGCGATCGACGTCGTCGAGCGAGCGCTTGGGGACGCGATCTTCGAGCTCGCACTGCTCCACCACGCGCTGGAGGCGTTCGCGGGCGGCGGACGGCTCCGCGAAGGCCGCGCCGGAGACGAGGAGCACGAGCGCCGTCACCGCGATGGCCGGCACCCGCGGCCTCTTGCGCGAGGGGAGCTGCTCCACGCCGGCGACGAGATCGAGGCCTTCCTGGCGCACGCGCCCGTCGATGAGCAGGAGCGCCGCGGTGGTGGCGCGAATGGGCTCGAAGAGGGCGAAGGTGACCGAGGCGACGGTGGCGAACCAGACGCCGTTGTCGAGGGAGGTGAAGCGCGCCAGGAAGGCGACGTCGAGGCCCATGACCGAGGAGCCGAGGCTCAACGCCTCCATGGTGGCGAGGTGCAGGTTCGCGAAGAGCACCAGCTGGGCGAGCCCGGCGAGGCGCACCCAGGGCGCGGAGTGGCGCGCGGGGCCGAGCAGCTTCGAGCAGGTGCCGTAGAGCCCGAGGGCGTGACCCTGGCCGCGCATGGCGGCGGCGTAGGCCACCTGGTGGGCGCCGGCGAAGAGCAGGCCCAGGCCGGCGGTGAAGAGCACGAGGACGGCGTCGAGCACCGCGACGAAGGCGGCGGCGGAGACGAGGCTCGGCAGGCGCCGGAGCGCCGCGAGGAAGCTCTGCCGCACCGACGGGTCTTCCTTGGCGAGGAGCTGGCGGTCGACGTAGTGGCAGGCGGCGCCCTGGCTCACGGCGCGGAAGACCCACGCGGCGGTGAAGAGCGCGGCGGGCCCGACGAGGTCGCGATGCCGCTGCACCGCCTCGGCGAGGTGGAAGAGCGCGGCGAGGATGGCGCCGCCCGCGGGCAGGGTGATGGCCCACACGCCGGTGGAGGTGGCGCAGAGGCGGATCGCCGCGTCCACCAGCATCACGGCGTTGCGAGGCCTGAGCTCGAGCGCGTCGACGGCCATGAGGTCAGCGGGCCACCAGGCTGGAGAGGACCCAGACGCCGCCGAACAGCACTCCCACGGAGACCAGCGCGAGCGCCACGTTGACGAAGCCCCACTCGGCGCGCTCCACCAGGGCGCGCGACTTCTGCAGGCGGGCGGCGAGGCACCTGGCGCAGCGGTTGATGCCTTCGAATTGCGTCGTGCACTCGGTGCAGATGACGTTGCGGCACTCGACGCAGATGCCGAGGCCGGGACGTTCAGGGTGGTAGTGACAACGTCCCGACGCGAGCGTCATCGAGGGGGAAGGTTAGCCCTTGGCCCCCCCGGTGAAACGGAATTCGGCACCCTTCGACTCCGCTCAGGGCGAACGGCGGGTCGTCACAGCTCTTCGAGGAACTCGTCGTTGTAGGTGTAGCGGGCGAGCCGCTTCTGCAAGGCGTCCATGGCCTCGACGGGCTTCACGGCGAAGAGCATGCCGCGGAGCTTCTTCACCTTCTCGTATTCCTTGAGGCTGAAGAGCTTCTCCTCCTTGCGCGTGCCGGACTGGGCGATGTTGATGGCCGGCCAGATGCGCTTCTCGGCGAGCAGGCGGTCGAGGGTGACCTCGCTGTTCCCGGTGCCCTTGAACTCCTCGAAGATCACCTCGTCCATGCGGCTGCCGGTGTCGATGAGCGAGGTGCCGATGATGGTGAGGGTGCCGGCCTCCTCGGTCGCGCGCGCGGCGCCGAAGATGCGCTTGGGCTTCTCCAGCGCCCGGGAGTCGACGCCGCCCGACATGGTGCGGCCGCTGGACTCCTGCTCCTTGTTGTAGGTGCGGGCGAGGCGGGTGATCGAGTCGAGCAAGAGCACCACGTCCTTGCCGCGCTCCACCATGCGGCGGGCGCGCTCCAGGGCGATCTCGGCGATCTTGATGTGCGCGGCGGTGTTCTGATCGGACGACGAGGCCAGCACCTCGGCCTTGATGTTGCGCCGCATGTCCGTCACTTCCTCGGGGCGCTCGTCGATGAGCAGCACGATGACGTGGCACTCGGGGTGGTTGGTGAGCACCGCCTGGGCGATGCGCTGGAGCATGATCGTCTTGCCCGTCTTCGGGGGCGCGTTGATCAGCGCGCGCTGGCCCTTGCCGAGCGGGGCGATGAGGTCGAGCACCCGGGTCACCATCTCCTTCGGGCTGTGCTCGAGCTTGATGCGCTCCACCGGGTCGACGGAGGTGAGATCGGAGAAGTGCGGCAGCCTGGTGGCCTGCTCGACGGACATGCCCTCCACCGTGTCGACGCTGACGATGAGCCCCTTGAGGCCCTTCATCTGCGCCTTGGCGGTGAGGTACTGGCCGGCGCGGAGGCGGAGCTTCTGCACCAGGTTCTTGGGGATCTCCGGGTCGTCGGGGCGGGGGAGGAGGTTGTGCTTGAGCGAGCGGAGCGCGGCGTTCTGGCCCTTCACGTCCAGGTCGAGCACGCCCTCGACGGTCTGCACCGGCACCTGCACCGGCTGACCCTGGGCCTGCTGCTGGCGCATCACCTGCTGCTGCTGCGCCTGGGCCTGCTGCTGCTGCTGGCGCTGCTTGTACTGCTCGAGCTCCTGCGCGGTGAGGAAGACGTTCACCACCTGGCCGTCGGGTTGAATGACCTTGCGGTAGGCCTGGCCGTCCTCGGTGAAGAAGATGGGGCTGCCCTTGCGGCGGCGGCGGCGGCGCTTGCGGCGGCCTCCCCCCTGACCCGGCTGGCCGGGTTGGCCCGGCTGACCAGGTTGGCCCGCGGGCGCGGGGCCGCCGGGGCCGGCGCCTTCGCCCTCGTCGGGGCCTTCGTCGCCACCCTCGTCATCGCCGCCGTCGTCCTCGCCGCCGTCGCCTCCGGAGGAGGAGGGCGGAGCCGGCGGGGCCGGAGTGGTGGGGTCCTGCGGGTCGGGATCCTGCTCGCTGCTCATGCGCACGCACGCGACCGTTTGGCGGCCGTGTCCATTCAGGTTGGGGCAGGTCGCTGACCGCGGGGTGGGGCTTTTCAGCCAACACCGAACCGCGCGTGACCTGAATCACGCCGGGGCCCGGTGAGGAGCCCTATCGACGCGACCGAGCTGTCATAGCCAAGCCAGCGGGCGATTGCACCTCGAAAGGCCCCAGTGCCTAGAACTCCAGCACCAGGCCGACGCGGGTCGGCGTGGAGGGAGGCGCCCCGCCGTCGGCGGTGCGGCCCCCGAGCTGGTACGGCGGCGACGCGAGCACGCGCGAAAGGCACTCGCGCTGCGCCGGCGAGACGTCGTCACCGGGCCCGAGGCGCTCGAAGAGCTGGTCGCCGACGAGCCCGCTCTCGGGGGTGAGGGCGGCCGACCAGCGCAGCGCTCCGGGGCGCTCGGCGCCTTGGAAACAGGAGGCGAGCTTCAGGCTGCGCGACGACACCTGCATGCGGAAGCGCTCCAGCCAGGTCGGCGCTCGCGTCTCGTCGAGCTCGTAGCGCCCGCGGCGGGTGGGCTCGAGCTTCGGAGCGACCAGGGCCGCGCGTACGGGCTTCGAGGCTCCGGCGTCCGGGCGCCTCGAGGCCTCCACCGGAGGAGGAGGCGGCGGTGCGCTCTTCTTGGCGGCAGGCGCTTCACGGCCGCACCGATCGCAGCACGCGAGCACGAGGAGGAGGAGCGCGACGGCGGTCAGGAGCTGGCGCAGCCGGCGCCGCCGCGCCCGGCGCTGGAACGCGGGCGTCGCCAAGAGCCGCCTTCGGAGCTCGGCGCGTCGCGCGGCCGCGGTGGCTCGGAGGGCCTTCTGGCGCCGGCGGAGCTCCTTCTTGCGATCGGCCGCGCTCAATCACCGACCCTGAAGCCCATGACGAGGGAGCCGTCGGCCCCGGTCCACTCCACGGGAACGACAGACAGAGGCGTGAAGACCGACGGCGCCTGTGGCTCGGGGGCGGAGAACGGCCACGGCAGGGGATCGACGGGCGCCAGGCGCACGCTGCCGACGAAGGTCTCTCGCTTGGGCGACAGCGCGCCCGGGCCCGTGAGCGTGGCGGCGCGATCGTCGAGGCCGTCGAGCACGGCCTGGAGCCGGTCGGTGAGCTCTTGGGCGACGCGCACCTGGGCGCTCCCGCCGGCCTTGTCGATGGAGAGCGGCCCGAGCAGCTTGAGCAGCACCGCGACGGTCGGGGCCTGCGCCCGGCGCACGCCGTCCTCCGACGCCTCGAGCTTCTCCACGAGCTGCCTCAGGAAGCGCAGCGTGGCGTAGGGCTCGGCCTCGAGCGAGGCGCGCAGGGCGTTGGCGAAGTCGGTGAGCTTGCCCGCCGCCAGGGGCTTCAGCCGCACCACCCGCGCGTCCATGGCGCCGTTCCCCTGAATCGCTCTGGCGCCGCGCTCGAAGGAGGGGAGATCGGCGTTGAGCGCGGCCGCCCAGACCAGCTCGGCCACGACCTCGCGGGCCTCGTGGCGGGGCAGGAGCGCGGCGAGGGTGGCGAGCACGTCGTCGGTGGTCTCGTGGCGGGAGAGCACGAAGGCGAGCCACCGCCGGGCGAGCGCCAGCACCCGCTCGCCCTGGCGCGACTCGTCGGCGCGCGCGACGGCGAAGGCGAAGGAGCGCATCGACTCGGTGAGGTCGCCGGTCTCCAGCGCCGTCACTCCGCGCAAGAGCGCGATGACGCCGCGCTCGCGGAAGCCGGTGGAGCGATCGAGCGAGAGGAGCCGCTGCCCCCGCGCGCCCGCGCTCAACAGCTCGCGCGTCGCCGGCGCGTCCTTGGGGCCGAGCCAGCCGATCCACTGCTCGATCTCCGCGCCCGCTCTCCTCTCGACGAGGGCGTCGATGATCGCCCCGAGGCGGGCGTTGAGCGCCGCGCGGTCCTCCTGGAGCGGGAGGGTCTTCGAGAACAGGTAGAGTCGGCGCTCGGGCGTGAGGGTCAGCCAGTCGGCCGGCGACCAGGCCAGCGTTCGCCGCAAGATGGCGCCCTCCTCCGAAGCGCTCGAGGGCACGAAGGTCCGCGCCGCCAGCGGCGGGAGCGCCAGCGCCGTCAGGGCCTCGTTGCGCTCGCGCGCCGCCTGCCGTGCCTCGCGGGTCTCGAGCTCGGTGATCATCAGATCGAGATCGAAGATGCGCGCCTCGACCGCCGCCTGGTGAAGGACCTTGGTGGGCGCCAGCGTGCGCCGCGACTCCCTGAGGAGCTGCCGCATCAGGCGGGCGACCGAGAGCCGGTCCTTGAAGTCGGGCAGGCGGTAGGTGCTCGGCTCGAAGAGCCTCAGCCACGGCTCGACGCACAGCCCGCGGGAGAAGGTGACCGAGCCCAGCTCGGCCGCCGAGAGCACGTCCTTGAGCGAGACGTCGCGCGCCTGGAGGCCCACGTCGAAGGCCTCGAAGGCCGACGGCCGCTCCTCCGGCTCCGAGAGCGCCAGCGTCTTCACGAACCAGTTGTGGAGCGCCAGGGGGCGCACGCCGGCACCGCCCGCGTCGTCGAACAGCCCGTCGGGACACAGGCCGGTGTCGCCGAGCGCCAGCCACACCAGCGAGAGGAAGTCGGGGTCGTGCAGGCCCGCGAGAGCGCGGCCCTGGGCCACGGCGTTGCGCAGGAGCCAGAGCTTGAGGACGTCCTTGGGGCGGCCGTCCCGCGCGGCGAGGCGGGCGTTGTAGAAGACGAGCGTCTGCAGCGGCGGCTCGGGGGCCGTGGCCGACAGCGCGGTCAGGAGGACGAGCGCGAGCGGCGGCATGTCAGAGCGCCAGCCCCAGGGAGAGCGACGGCGCCCACCACCACCCCAGGCGGGAACCCTCGAGCGGAAGCGGCAGCGCCACCATCGTCCGCAACGACACGAAGAAGCCGCTCTGGAAGTAGACGTCCGTCGAGAGCCCGACGAAGAGGGCGTAGCGCGCGGAGTCGACCTCCATGCCCGGCGGCCGCGTCGAGAGGAGGTTGTCCTTCTCGCGGGTGACGAGCGTGGGCGCGAAGAAGTCGGCGGTGTTGGTCCACTTCGCGCCGTGGAAGGACTCGAGGTAGAGCGAGTAGCTCAGCGCGCCGGTCGCCGACAGCACGACCTCGGCGGCGGGGAAGAAGCGTGGCCACGCCGTCACCACGCCCTCGGCGAGGGGGAGGTCGACGCCCACCTCGAGCTCGAAGCGGCTGGGGCGGCCGTACTGGCGGTAGGGCGTGAGCGCGAGCTTCTGGCTGCTGTCCGTCTCCGAGGTCTCGACGCGGCGCACGGTGAGCTGGCCGAGCACGCCCGCGAAGGGCTTGCGCACCACGACGCCCACGGCCCAGCTCCAGAAGGTGTTCAGCTCGACGAGCTGGCTGCCGGTGACGCCGAAGCCCACCGCCGACCGGCGCCAGTCGAAGCGCACGGGCCTGGTGGTGGTGCCGATCGCGCGCTCGGTGAGCACGTCGAGGGGCGTCCGGAAGTGCTCGAGGGGCTGGTCGGGCGGGGCGGCGGGCGGCGGCGCCTCCGCGCGCGCGATGGTGGCGAGCGCCACGCACACGAGCCCGGCGAGCCGAGGGGCGCGCTCACGGATCACTGGGGAAGCCTCCGCCGTCGGGCGTGGGGAAGACGGGCCGGTAGCAGAGCGTCTCGTAGGTCGCGCGGAAGGGCGCGCGCACCTGGTACACGCCGGCCGAGTCGAAGGTCGGCTCGTCGCAGAAACGGCGGCACTGTCCGAGCACCTCGGCGAGCGGGAAGGTGTCCTTCTTCCACAGGTCCGCGCCCTCGAAAGCCGTGGAGTCGGAGGCCACGCCGAAGGGCACCGACAGGGAGAAGGCGGTGAGCTTGCCCGCGACCACCGACGAGTAGTCGAGGCGCAGGTAGAAGGGGAAGGCCCAGGCGAGCCCGAGCTGGTAGCTCGGCCGCGGCGCGAGGCGGTGGGTCTCGGGGAGCACGCTCAGCGGCGCCGGCGGGTCGCTCGCGGTGACGCGGAAGATGGCCGGCGGCGAGTCGGCCGTCGGGCAGAAGGTGAAGGCGTCGTCGGGCGCGGCGGTGATGAGCTCGCCGTTGAAGAAGGTGCCGACGCCGAAGTCGCCGAGGGGCAGGTCGGAGGACGCCGGGGTGCGCTCCGGCGCGCGAAAGGTGAGCGACTGCATCTCGCCGGCCTGGGCGCTGGAGTAGCGGGCGATGAAGTCCAGGTACTGCGCGCGCGTGGGCAAGATGGGCAGCGGCAAGCCGACGGTGAGCGGGCCGAGCGACAGGTCGGGGAAGTCGAGCTGCAGGGCACAGGTGTGGGCCGCCGTGGAGCTCGAGCCCGGCCTCGCCGGGCACCACAGCACCGCCCGCTCGAGCCCCGCCGTGCCCAGCGCGTGGCCGTAGCTGTCGAGCACGAACGCGCCGACGGCCCGCGGCGAGCTCTTCACCATCTCCGGGGCCAGCACCCGCGCCAGCGCCGCCTCGACCTTCGCCGAGAGCGCCCCGGTCTGGTCATCGTGGTGCAGCGCGAGGGACAGGACCATGTCTTCGCCCTGGGGTCGCACGGCGTCGACGCGCGCCGAGAGCCGCGCGACCAGCGTGTCCTCGAAGCTCGCCTGGGCCCAGTCGTCGAGGCAGACGGTCTCGTCGGAGTCGACCCACCCCAGCCGCTGCTTCTGCATGGCGAGGTGCGCGTCGGAGATGACGCGGCCGCAGGGAGCGAGCAGGAAGCGCAGCGGCGTGTCGGCGCGGATCGGGCTCCTCAGCGCGGGGAAGGCGTCGCGGACCTCCGGGTTCTTCCGGGCCAGCGCCACCGCGGTGAAGGTGCCGGTGGCGTCGGTGACGGTCGACCGCGCGCAGACGTCGGTCTCCGGCGAGCTCGGCAGCGGCAGCGCCTGGGCGTCGAACGCTGCGCGCTCCACCGTCTCGACGGCTGCGGCGCCGGTGGGCACGAAGGCCGGGGGGCAGGCCTGGGCGAAGTCGTAGCCGTAGGGGTTGTCCGGACCGGGGAGCTCGAGCGCCGGGAGCGTCCCGAAGGACTCGCCGTCGACGGTGAGCTGGCGGCGCAGGCCCAGCTCGGTCGCCTGCTCGTTGCGAATGGTGGGGAAGACGTGCCGGGCGCGCCACTGCACGCGATCGTTCGCCTGGGTGAAGACCCCGTAGACGAGGAGGCTGCGGTTCGTCGCCGCGGGCCCTCGGGCGACGACGTTCAGCACGGCGTTGCCGTCGAGGGCGAGCTCGCCGCCCTTCGCGTAGCGAAGCCGCACGCCCACCTGCCGGGGGAGCTTCTGGACCGCGAGGCTCAAGGAGCCGCAGCGCGTGCCGGGGCCGCAGTCGACGCTGACGTGGGTGTGCACGGTCGGCAGGGTCGCCACGTCGGACCAGGGCAGCTTGACGTCGTCGGTGGTGTAGGTGACCTCGACCACGCTCTCGGGCCCGATGCCCTGATCGGCGTGGGCCGAGTAGAAGACGAAGAGCGTCTGCTCGGCCTCGAACCACGACGCGTCGGCGATGGTGAAGCCGGCGCCGACGTCGACGAGCGGCACCTTCGTGCAGGCGGCCATGGCGAGCCACCCCACGAGCCACCCACAGCGCGCTCGAGGCCGCCGCGCCACGGGCACGCTCAGACGGCCACGTCGGTGAAGGAGACCTTGCCGCGCGCCACCTGCCGCTGGAGCGAGGCCGCGAGCGAGGCCCGGCCCCGCCTCGCCAGCACGAGCTGCTGCGCGCGCGAGGGGAAGGACAGGCTGGCGCGCAAGGCGTTCTGCATCGAGGGCGCGAGCTTGGGCATGAACGAGTCCTGCCAGGGCTGGAGCTGCATCGAGAACCAGCCGGCCAGCTCGCGGATGTCGACGTCGAGCAGCACCTCGGCGCGGAGCTCGTCGGGCACCTTGAGCAGCATGTCGGCGTGGAGGATCTCCTCGTACCAGAGCGGGAAGGCGCCGTTGGAGCGCTCGAGCGCGGCCATGAAGAGCACCGAGCGCGTGGCCGGATCGATGTGCGGGAAGAGGTTCGACAGCGCGCCCGCCGCGTCGAACTCGCGCCCGCGATCGGCGACCCCGCTGGGCAGCTCCTGCGGAGGCATGGGCTGGCCGGCGCGCGCGGCCTTGAGCACCCCCAGGAGCCTCGCGATCTCGTCCTTCGCCACGCGGTTCGACATCAGCAGCTGCTCGGCGACCTGGCTCTTGAGGTCCGCGGAGAGGACTCGCCCGACCTCCATCTGGTAGTCCGGCGGGATGAGGGCGAAGAGCAGCGCGCCCTGCCGGGCCGGGAGCTCGGCGACGAGCCTGGCGATGCCGGCCGAGCCGAACTCCTCTCGCAGCGAGCGGTAGACCTCGGTGTCCGACTGGGCGAGCACCGTCGAGGAGACGGCGTGGTTGTTGAGCGTGCGCAGGAACTCGGCGTCGGAGGGCAGCTTCGACTCGTCGACGGTGCGCATGTAGTCGGCGAACTCGAGCTTGCGCATGGCGAGATCGCCCTCGGTGGGGAAGGCGAGCGACACGCGATCGCTGAAGAAGAACACCGCCTTGGCGAGCAGGCCGAACTCGCGGGCGAGGAGCCACTCGCGCACCAGGTCGGTGAGCACGCCGTCGCCCTCGCTCAGCCGGGCGCCGGCGATGCGGGTGTTCCACACGACGCGCTGGCTCTCCACGAAGGCCCGGTCGGCCTCCTCGGTGCGCTGGGCGAGGGCCTGCTCGGGCGGGGCGACGGTGGCCTCGGTCGTCTGGGGCTCCACTGGCCTCTCGCCCGAGCGCTCGGCGCCGAGCTGGGCGAGCAGCGCCTGCTCCTCGGCCGACTCGCGCCCCAGCCGCCGCGACGACCAGATGAGGGTCATGGCGGTGAAGGTCGCGAGGACGAAGCCGATCATCCACCAGAAGTGGGGCAGGAGCGTGAGCCAGAGCTCGCGCACGGCGGTGTCCAGCTCCAGCTTGGGCTTGGGCGCGGGAGGCGGGGGCGCCGGGGCCGGCTCGGCCTTCGCGGTCGTGGGCTCCGGCGCGGGCGCGGGCTCGAGGGGCTCCTGGTGCACGGTGACGACGAGCCACCCGTGGGTGAGCTTCTGCTTGAGGCGGCGGGTGAGCGCGAGCACGTCCTTCGCGGGCACGGTGTTCTCGTAGGCGAAGTCGCAGCGCGCCTGGGTGAGGTACTCCTGGGGCGGGCCGGCGCCGGGGCCCTCGGTGGCGGGGAGCCCGGGCAGCGAGGTCTGGCGGGGCTGATCCACCACCACATGCTCGACGTAGACGCAGCCCTTGGAGAAGCAGCGGTTGGTGCCGCAGTCCTGGGCGAGGGCGACGTCGAACTGGCTCTCCAGGCGGGCGAGCTCGGCGAGCACCGGCGGGGGGATGTGCGTGGCCGGGACGGCCGCCGGAGCGGCGGCGAGCGCCGCGTGCACCGAAAGGCCCAGCACGGCGAAGACGAAGGGGCGACGAGAAGCGCGCATCAGTAGATCCTCACGACCACGCGGCGGTGACGGGAGAGCCGCTCCTCGGGGGTCAGCCCCTCGAGCGCCTCCTTGGGGAGCGCCTTGGTGTCGGCGTAGCCCTCGACGCGCACCTTGCCGCGATCGATGCCCACGTCCTCCAGGCGCTGGCGCACGGTGATGGCGCGGGCGCTGGAGAGCTCCCAGTTGGTGGCGAACACCGCGCCGTGCACGAGCGGGGTCGAGTCCGAGTGGCCCTCCACCGCGAACGAGTACTTGGCGGCGTAGGGCGTCAGCACCTGCAGCATGGCCTTCACCGTCGGCTCGAGCTCGGGGCGCACCGTCGCGCTGCCGGAGTCGAAGACCACGCCGGAGTTCATCGAGAGCTCGAGCCCGTCGGGCGTGAGATCGGTGCGCACCAGCTTCTCGAGCTTCTTCTGGGCGATCTCCTTGTCGATCTCCCGCTGAATCGACTCCAGGCTCGCCGGGCTCTCGGCGCCGGACACGGCTTTGGCGATCTGCTGCATGCGGCTCTTCGAGAGCGCCGAGGCCGACAAGAGGAGGACGAAGAACATGAGCAGGTTGGTGACGAGGTCGGCGTAGCTGAGCAGCCACCCCTCTTCGTGACCTTTGGCGCGCCGCTGCATGTTCAGCTCACCTGCCGGGAGACGATCTCGTTGACGCTCTTCTCGCAGCGCTCGAGGAAGCCGAGCCGCTCGTCGAGGAGGCCGTTCAAGAAGTGCCCGATGGGCCCCGCCACGCCGGCGCCGAAGGCCACGCCGTAGAGCGTCGCCAAGAGGGCCAGGGACATCGCCGCCCCGATGTTCAGGTTCTCCGCGCTCATGTTGCGGAAGAGCTGGATCATGCCGGTGATGGTGCCGACCATGCCGAACGAGGGGCCGAGCTTGGAGAGCATCTCCCAGTTGTGAATGGCGGGCTGCCAGACGGCGATCTCCTCGTGCCGCAGCTCGAGGAAGGTCTTGGCGCTGGCCGCGTCGGGCGCGCGGTTGAGCAACAGCTTCACCATCTCGCGCACGGCCGCGAACCGGCTCTTTTCCGCCAGCTCCAGCGCCCGGCCGCGCTTGCCCTCGCCCCACAGCGCGCAGAGCTGCTCGCGCTCGGCCTCCATGTCCCTGGTCTGCCGGGAGAAGACGCGCAGGCCCGGAATCAGCTCGCGCAGGCACGCGATGGTGCGCAGCGCGGTGCGGCTGTTCGAGCTCACCAGCGTCGCGGCGATGGAGCCGACCAGCACCATGAAGAGCGCGTGGGCGTCGAAGGGGGAGACCTGCGTCATGCCGCGGTCGCGGAAGCCGAACCAGACGACGAAGGCCAACAGGATGACACCGAAGACTTGCATGGGAGGCTCCGCTACTTCTTCTGCCGTTGAAGCTCCTCGAGCTTCTTCCGGACTTGAGGGTCGGTTTCGATCTCTTCGGCCTGCTCGTAGATCTGCACGGCCTTCTCCTTCTCCCCGAGCATGAGGAGGATCGACGCCTTGGCTCTGAGGAACTCGGGGTGCGACTTGTAGCGGGCCAGCACGAGCTCGCACCACTCGAGCGCGAGCTGGTAGTTCCCTTCCTTCATCGCGTCGTGGACCATGGTGCGGGCGCGGGTGAGGCTGACCTCGGCGGCCGAGTCGTCGACCGACAGGCCGCGCTCGCGGTAGGCCTGAATCAGCGACTCGTCGGCGCGGGTCGGCGGCGGCGGCACCAGGCGCGTGGCGGGCAGCGTCTTCACCTCGCCCGAGCCCGCGCCGTGCTCGATGACCACGCGCTGCCCCGACGCGAGCAAGGGCACCTCGACCTCGGTCATCAGCGCCCCGTCGTTCCACCGCACCTTCATGGTGGTGGTCGAGCCGAAGCCGAAGGGGCGCGAGAGCGTGCCCTCCTCCTGCAGGGTGGGGTTCTTCTTCACCGGCACGTCGATGAGGTAGTGCGTGTAGTTGCGCGCCACGCAGGCGGGAGTGAGCACGGCGACCAGCGCGACGAGCACGAGCCTCATGGCAGCACCGGCAGGATCGAGACGTTCATGAGCGAGATTCCGACGCCGAAGCGCCCGTTGGTGGAGAGGCTGGCGACGATGCCGTAGTTCGAGCGGCCGATGGGAATGCGGACCATGCCGGTCAGAGTCACCAGGTTGTCGCCCAGGAGGGTCTGGTCGGACTTGCTGAAGGCCTGCACCAGGGCGATGGGAATGCTGACGCTGAGCTGCGCGCCCACGAGCAGGTTGAAGGCCTCGGGGATGGCCCGGTAGTAGACGCCACCCACGCCCAGGAACGGGTCGACGAGGGACAGCGTCAGGCCGGAGAGGTTGGCGTTGGTGTCTCCCCACTGCTCCGTCCAGTCGAGCGAGATGTGCTGGCCGGGGAAGAGCACGAGATCGACGAAGAGCTGCGTGAGGCTGTCGCCCCTCGCCCGGCGATCGAGCTCGCGCGAGAGGTTGAAGTTCACCTCGGTGCGGGCCCGCCGCGACAGGCGTGGATCGAGGAGCTCGGCCATTGCGATGCGCCCGGTGCGCAGGTCGACCACCCGCAGCGACACGCCCTGGGGCGTCTCGTCGAGCCAGATGGCGGAGCGCGCCGGGGGCGAGCTGCCGCGCATGCCCTCGTCGAGGCGGGCGATCTCCGCGAGCGCCACCGGCCCCGAGCTCTGCTCCAGGCGCCCCTTTGCGACGTCGGTGCGAGGCGCCTCGCAGGCCGCGCACCAGCGCACCGCCGCCGCGCCCAGCACCCGGGAGATCGCGTTCAACGCCGCCGTGGGGTACCAGGCGCGCGTCTGCTCGTAGGCCGGGGCGACGCTCACCACGATCGCGGGGAGCAGGTCCTTCACGTGGACGCCGGCCTCCTCGGCCCGCGTGGCGAAGGTCTCCTGCAGGCGATCGAGCGACTCCTGCGTCGCCTCCCGGCCGGCCCACGCGCTCGGCGCGAGCGCGAGGCTCGCCGCGGCGAGGAGGGCCCAAGGCATCGAGCGGCCAGCTGCGCGGGGGCGGTTCAGAAGCAAAAGCTCGCCTCCGCGCCGAAGCCCTGGAACTTCACGAACCCCAAGTCGACGAAGCTGCCGAGCGCGGGCGCGTCGCCGAGCGTGGGCAAGGCCTCGAGGAAGGCGCTCACCCCGATGCGGTTCTTCACGCGCAGCTCGAGGCCCAGGTGAAAGGCGCCGAAGGTCGCCCGCGGCAAGGTCCCACGCGCGGCCGCGAGGATCGACGCCGAGTCGACCACCTCCTTGTCGAAGAGCGTCGAGTCGGCGCCCTGAACGCTCGTCACCGAGGCGCCGAAGAAGAAGTACAGGTCGGGCAGGGTCAGCGAGCGGGCGCGGCCGGTGAGCAGGCGCGAGATGCGGGCCTGCGCCATCCACCCGTCGTGCACCTCGGGCAGCCACGTGTAGCCGATGGAGAAGCTCGCGGCCCACACCCGCGCCTGGGTGAAGGCGACCTCCACGCCGCCCTGGAGCCAGACGTAGGGCGAGGCCGCCACCGACGCCGAGGGGCTGGTGGCGTAGTTTCGTACGCCGACGTGGATGGGCACCGTCAGCAGGCCGCGGTTCTCCAGGGCCTCGAGGTGCTCCTTGCGAGCGGCCGCCGCGCTGACCAGGGCCTCCTCGGAGCGCAAGAGCGGCGGGCCCGAGGTCGCGCTGGAGAGCGAGGTGGCGAAGACGATGGGCAGCTCGGGCGTCAGCCGGGTGACGCGCGCGCGCAAGACCAGCGAGGTCCCCTCCGCCTCGAAGTCGAGGAAGATGGCGTGCCGGCTGCCGGAGGCGGAGGCGGCGGCGCTCAGCACCTCGGGCGAGTCGTAGCCGCGGGCCACCACCGTGCCTTTGGCGCCCGATCGCACCACGTAGGCCGAGCACTCGGGGCAGTGGGTCAGCACGAGCCGGGTCTGCCGGTGGTTGACGACGAGCGCGGCGAAGTGGTTCTCCACCAGGGCCTTCAGGCCCGTGCCCAGGCTCACCGGCACCGTCACGTCGGCGAGGATGACGGGCGTCTCGACGCCGAAGAGCGGGTGCTGCGTCCACTCGAAGACGAGCTCGTCGAGGAGATCGTACGCCTGGAGCTGAACCTGCGCGCCCAGCTCGCCGCGCAGCTTCTCGAGCTCGGCGGCCTGCGCCTCGTCGACGACCGGGCCGGGGCTTCCGGCCGCGCGGGCGCGCGAGGGCGCCAAGGCGGCCAAGGCGGCGAGGCCCCAAAGAAGCCAGCTCGCGCGGGAGACCCTCACTCGACCCACCGCCAGCTCCCCCGGTGGCAGATGCCGGCGTGCAGCGTCGTCTCCCGCGAGTCGATCAGGGCCACGCCCATGAGCGCCTCGTCGTCGCGAAGCGCGCCCTCGGCGAAGGCGCGCGCGCAGGCCAGCGGGTAGGCCTTGGAGGGCGGCTGCTGGCCCAGCACGAGCAGGTCGCCGGCCGCCAGCACCGGCACGCGATCGCTCACCGTCTGCCCCCGCGAGACGAGCGCGACCTTGGCCGCGAAGGCGATCTTCGAGGCCACCGCCGAGTCTGGGTAATACGACTCCACCTGCCAGGTGAGCTTGGGCGGCGCCGTCGCGGCCACCGTGCTGGCGAGCTGGGCGGTGATGGCCGAGAGCCGGGAGAGGATCGCCTCGTCGCGCGGCGAGCGCTCGCCGTTCTTGAAGAAGCGGTGCCGGCAGGTCATCGCCTGGCTCTCGATGAAAGCGCCTCGCGGCTGCGCCTCCTCGACCTGGCCCGGGTGGAGCGCGCGCGCGGCTTCGGCGGACAGCGCCTCGCAGTCGACCCCCCGCGCCTCGGTGTTGGTGCGCAGGATGCCCGGCGACGGATCGTCGGCGATGGCCGCGACCTCTGGGAAGGGAATGGGAATCAGGAGGAGGTAGAGAAACGGGGGCACCGCGGCTCCTAGTTCACGGCCTTGGCCGGGTCGCTGGGGCGGGGTGGCGGCGGCCCGGAGCTCTCCTGCAGGAGCGCCCACCGGGCCCGGGCGTTGAAGACGATCTGCGTCAGCTGGCGGTCGAAGTCCCGCGAAAAGTTCTTCTCGCACGCGTCGCCCGTCACCACGTCCTCGGGCGCGCGCACCGTGTGATCGAGCGCGAAGTTGGCGGTCCAGTACCCGGCGCCGACGTACTCGACGATGCGCCCCGCCCAGGTGTCGGACGCGAGGAGGAAGCCGGCGTCGTCGCGCACCACCACTTCCTGGACGAAGGTCTGCTCGCTGACCGCCGGCACCAGGGTGAGGGTGTAGATGAACAAGACCCACGAGACGGCGTTCGCCTCCACGCGCGTCGTTCGGCCGGAGAGGTCGAGCTTGAGCACCGGGCCCGTGGGGGGGGCCTTCGCGCCGCCGGCGTCACCCATGGCGCTGGCGCCCAGGCGCGTCTTGGTCTCGACCGTGGCGCCTTGATCGGCGAAGAGGCGCCGCGCGTGGCGGCACAGGCGCTCGGCGTCGGCGCGCTCCAGCACGTCGCCGGGGAGGCAGGTGATCTCCAGCGTCAGGCCCTTGAACGTGTCGGCGCGGGGCTCGAGGGCCACGGGGCGGTGGAAGCCGGTGAGCGGGTGGTAGACGGCGGTGGTGCAGCCGCTGCTCAGCAGCAGCGCCAGCGCCGCGCCTGCCAGATGAACCGAGCCCGTTCGCCCCATGCCGGGCGCGATGCTGCATGTCATCGTTCCACTCGGTCAAGCTTCAGAGAGCCTCCAGGGCCGATGGGTTGCCGAGCCGCAACCGGACGATCCACCGCGTCGCGAAGCGGGCGGCCCGAGCCGAGGTCTTGCGTCACTCCACCGAGATGCCGTGCTCCAGGCGGGCCTGGGGGCCGGGCGACTCGAAGAGCCAGGCGTCGGGGCCCAAGCGGCGGGTGAGCTCCTCGAGGGCCTTGGGCAGGCGCTGCCCGGGCAGGGCGGTCTCGCGGACGCCCTCGGGCACCGAGGCGCCGAGGAGCGAGGCAGTGACGCTCCTGGTGGAGTGCCAGACCACCAGCTCCACGTCGGGATCGTCCTTGGCGAGGCCGGCGCGCGTCCTCGCGGCGGCCACCGCGTCCATCAACCCTCCCAGCCGGTTCACCAGGCCACGGGCCTTGGCGTCCTCGCCGCTCCAGATGCGCCCGCGCGCCACGGCGTCGACGGCCTCCTTGGAGAGGCCGCGGGTGGCCGCCACCTCGGTGATGAAGGTGTCGTAGAAGGTGTCGACCCAGGCCTGCGCGGCCTTCTTCTGCTCGTCGGTCCACGGCGTGTAGAGATCGGTGATGCCGGCGAGCTTGCCGCGGGCGATCGACTCCTGGGTGACGCCGAGCTTCTCGGCGAGGCCCTGCACGGCGGGCTTGGCGAAGAAGACGCCGATGCTGCCGGTGAGCGTGGCGGGCGAGGCCCAGACCTCGTCGGCCGCGGTGGCGACGTAGTAGCCGCCGGACGCCGCCACGTCGCCCATCGAGGCGATCACCGGCTTCTTCTTCTTCGCCTCCAGCACCGCCTGCTCCATCAGGTAGGAGGCGAGGCCGTCGCCGCCGCCGGAGTCCACCCGCACCACGATGGCCTTCACGTCGTCGTCCTCCGCCGCCTGGGTGATGGACTCGATGAAGCTCTCGGCGCCGGCGATGAGCTCGTTGCCCAAAGGCGACGACTGGTTCCGGCCGCCGGCGATGCTGCCCAGCACGGGGATGATGGCGATCTGCTTCGAGCTGCCCCACTTGCTCTCGTGGGTGGCGAGGGGCGAGTAGCGGCGCTCGACGCTGGCGCCAGGCAGCTCGGCGCGGAGCAGGTCGTCGAGACCCTTGGGGGTGAGCAGCTCGTCGACCTGGTGGAGCGCCTTGGCGCGGGCGGTGGACTTGAGGCCCTCGTCGACGGCGGCCCGCCACGCCTCGCTGGTGATCGCGGGGCGCCCAGAGAGCACGCGCGCCTCGAGCACGCGGGCCGAGGTGTCGAGGTAGGCGGAGATCGCCTCCTTCTGCTCGGCGCTCATGGAGCTGCGGGTGAACTGCTCGGGGAAGCTTTTGTAGGCCCCGACCCGGGCCACGTCGACGCCGACGCCGAGCTTCTCCGCCGCGCCGCCGAAGAAGGTGACGGTGGAGCGCAGGCCGTCGACCAGGAACATCGACTCCGGCGCGGCGTAGATGGCGTCGCAGGCGCTGGCCACCAGGTACTCGGCGTCGTTGGCGGAGAGGATGAAGGCGTAGACCTTCTTGCCGGCGGCGCGCAGCTCGAGCACCGCGGCTCTCAGCTCGTCGGCGCGGGCGAGGCCGATGTTGGCGGTCTCGATCTTGAGCACCAGGCCCGCGAGCTCGGGATCGCGCGCGGCGGCGTCAAGCGAGCGCAACAGCTTGAGGAAGCGATCCTCCGGCACCGTGCCCAGGAGCGCGCCGAAGGTGTTCTGGGAGGTCTCCCCGATGCCGCCCAGGGAGACGACGGCGAGCTTCTTCGCCGGGAACAGGTGCGGCATCGTCTCGGCCGAGTAGCGCACCACGAACTGCAGGTCGCCCGCGTTGCCCGCCGAGCCGACGCCCTGCGCGTAGCCCAGGTGCTCGAGGTCGAGGCCGAGGCCCAGCTGCACCATCAACGGCTGGCTCGGCGACAGGCCGTGGCTCACGCCGGCGAGGAGCCTGACGCCGTCGATGACGCGGCCCTGGGCGGTGTACTGGAGGCGGCTCTCCGACAGGGGTGCCTTGTCCTGGGCGAGCCAGTCGACGCCGAAGGTGAAGCGCTCTCCCAGCGGGCGAATGCCCATCGCCAGCACCACCTCGCGGCTGAGCGCCAGGTCGGCCCGGGCGGGGGCGTTGGCGTTGCGCACCACGAGGCCCAGCGAGAGCCCGCGGAAGGGCCGGGACTGCACGCCCAGGTCGACGGTGGTGAGGCCGTTGGCGAGGCCGCCGCCGTTCCAGGTGAAGCCGAGGCCGAGCGAGAAGGCTTCTGGGCCGAGCGAGAAGCCGAAGGTGGTGCGGCTCCGCGTCAGCTCGCCCTTGGGCGTGAGCCACTCCAGGCCCAGGCCGAGGCCCAGGTTGTCGGCGATGGCGGTGCCGAGCCACAGGCCGTCGCCGTCGAGCGGGGCGATGTTCTGCCGGGTGTGCTGGTAGAGCGCGGTGAGGCTGCCCTGGCGCCCGAGGCCCGCGGGGTTGAAGACGAGGGCGGTGGCGTCGTCGGCCCACGCCGAGGAGCCGGGGAGCAGCGCCGCGCCGCGGGAGGGATCGGCGCTCGCGATGGCGGCGGTCTGGGCCCGCGCGGAGAGAGAGAAGAGGGAGAGCAGCGTGGCAGCGACGAGGGCGTGGCGCACGGGCATGCGCGGGACCTAGCCCGGGCGCCCGGGTCCGTCACCAGTCTTCGGTGCCGCTCATGCCCTCGAGCGGATCCTTGGCCTTCTTCTTCTTCTTTCCGGCCTGAGTGGTCTTCCCGCCCTTGTCCTCGCCCGACCAGTCCTCGGTGCCGGCGCGGTTCTCGAGCGGGTCCGACGAGCGGCTCTTGGCCTCGCTCGGCGCCTCGGCGTTGTTGATGAGCGCGTTCACCATGCGCCCCACCTCGCCCTTGAGCTGGCCGTACTCGTCGCCCTGGAAGCTGGCGCGCTTCTGGGTGAGGCGCTCCTGGCGCTTCAAGTCCATGTAGCAGAGGGTCAGCTCCATGGCGCCGCCGGGCTCGAGCTCCTTCAAGACCCCGACGATGGCGCGGTCGAGCTTCATCGAGCTCGACACCGACTGCAGCGCCGAGCCCGACTTGTTCTTCAACGCCTCGGTGGCGATGCGGTCCATCAGGCCGTCGTAGGCGCGGTAGGCGCTGGTGGGCGAAAGGTCGAAGGACAGCTCCTGATCTTCCGGCGTCACCTCGACCAGCGCGCCGACCTGCTTGAAGCCCGGCCGCTCGAGGCGCACCAGGCTCTTGCCCACCGGCAGGGTCTGCAGCGTGTACGGGGTGTAGCCCTGGAACTCGCCGTTCAGGTACACGCGGGCGCCGGCGGGCCGCGTCTTCAGCGCCACCCCGCCACGCATCATCGCGTTGCGGCTCGACTGCACCTGTGTCTTCAGGGTGACGAAGTCCTGGCTGTAGCGCTTCTTGTCGAGCTCGAACTTCGGGTTCAGCGAGATGAGATCGAGGATGGCGATCTTCGACTCCTCGACGTCGCCGCGGGCCTGCAGCACCGCCGCGTACATGGCCACCGCGTCGCACAGGTGCCCGCAGGCCTTCAGCGCCGGCGCGGCCTTGCCGAACTCCTTCATCGTCGCGCGGAGCTTCCGCTCGGCGTCGTCGAAGGCCTTCTCCTCGAAGGCGGCACGGCTCTCGTCGAAACCCTGCTCGGCGCGCTTGAGCGACGCCTGGGCGTCTTCGTCGGGGCTGACGCCGAAGAGGTCGTCGGAGGTCTTCACGTCGATGCCGCCGAACTCGCGCAGCGAGTCGACGACGAAGCCCTCGGCCTTGAGCGCCAGGGCCTCGGACGCCTTGTCCATCGGCACGATGAGGGCCGCGTGGCGGCGCGAGGAGGGCGGGGCGGCCGCGAACGCGGCGGACGCGATCAACGCGGTGAGGAGGGGAGCGGCTCGCATTCGTGATTCTCCGCCGAGCGCTAGTAGCTCAGCACCGGGTTGAAGGAGGGTGCCGAGCTGGCCACCAAGACTACGCCCGTCGTGATCGCCGCCGCCGCCACCACGCCGCCTACCGCGGGCCAGAACCACTTCTGCTGGTACACCGGGACTTTGCCCGGCTGTTCCACCGACGCCGCGCCGCCGCGCGTCTGGTCCGCCTTCACCGCGGCGATGGTCCGCGTCGAGCGCTCGGCCTTGGGCTCGCTCTTGGTCGCCACCACCGGAGACGGCGCGTCGAGGAACATCTTCACTCTCTGCGCGCAGGCCCTGAGGCCGGCGTCGCCGTCGAAGGCCACGTCCTTCAGGCGGTTGCCGCTCTCGAGGTCCCACACCTCGAGCACGCCGGCGGAAGCGTCCGCGCTGACCAGCACCAGGAAGCGCGACTGCACGCGCTGGCCAAAGGACTGCGCCTCAGGGGGGAGCTTGGTGCCGCCGAAGGCCGCCGGGACGAGGGCCGCGGCCTGCTCGAGCACCGACGCGTACTCCGGGGCGGGGGAGAGGGTGGCCTTGGCCTCGGCGCCCTTCGTTGACACGTCCAGGAGCACGCCCGCCTGCAGGTAGCCGGGCCGCTTGAAGGTGACCAGGTGCCGGCCCACGATGACCTCGGTGCCTTGGCCGACCGCGCGGCCGAGCACGAAGGCGTCGGAGGGCGGCGTCGACGAGGCGGTGAGCTTGCCGGTGCCCTTGCCGAGCGCCTCGGCCTTCACCTTGTCGAAGAGCTTCTTCGCGTCGGGCGCGAAGAACTTGGTGTCGAGCTGAAGGTCGGGCGCGAGGGTCAGCGCCAGCGCGAGCTCGTCGCTGGCGATCTTCTGCCCCTTCTTGCCGGCGTTCTGCAGCGCCACCGCCGCGAGGAGCATGTGCAATTCGGCGAGCTGACCGGGCTCCACCGCGCCGGGCTTTCGGGTGGCGAAGGCCAGGGCCGCGGTGAACTTCTGCGACGCGGCGTCGAGATCGAGATCGTCGTAGGCCTTCTTGCCCTCGGCGATGAGGTTGACCGTGTTGCTGTGGGGCACCACCGGCGGGAAGAGGTACGAGGTGTCGGTGAGCGGCACCTTCTCGGCCTCCAGCGCGGCCTTCAGCCCTGCCTCCACGCCGGCCGAGGTGGTCGCGTTGGCCTTCGGCACCACCACCAGGAACGCCCGGTCGGGCAGCGGCCTGGCAGCAGCCGGACCGGCCGCGAGCGCGACGGCGAGGAGCGAGAGCACGTGGCGACGCTACCCCAACGTCCTCCGATTGCACGCTCGGACGTTCGACCGATGCGGCGGGCCAAGGTGTCGGTTTCCTTGCTCCGCGATCGGCCCTTGGTATGGTCCGCGCGACACAGAGCTGTAGCACCTGCTTCAGCACTCGTAACTGTCGGGAAATGCAATGGAAAAGGCCGGCATGTCTGAACAGATGAGCATGTTCGAAGAGGCGGCAGCAG